>JBIIEC010000066.1:0-18344 GCA_044238045.1 Pirellulaceae bacterium
CCCGCCGTGAACCCGCAGGGAATGGAGATCCCCGGGATGCCCGCCAGGTTGGCGCCGACCGTGAACAGGTCCTGCAGATAGAGCGACAAGGGATCGTCCGTCATGGATCCAAGGGGGAACGCCGGAGTGGGGGCCACCGGACCCAGCAGGAAGTCGACATGCTCGAACGCGCGGTCATAATCTTCGCGAATCAGCCGCCGCACCTTCAAGGCCTTCAGGTAGTAGGCGTCGTAGTAGCCCGCGCTCAAGGCGTAGGTCCCCAGCATGATGCGGCGTTTGACCTCCGCGCCAAAGCCTTCGGCTCGCGACCGGCGGTACATGCGGACCAGCAGGCTCTCCTGAGCCGCCAGACCCGCCTCGTCCCGAGCATGCTCCAGTTCGCGGCGTTCTGCTTCCCAGGCTTTCACCAGCGCGTTCTCGTCCGTACGATAGCCATAGTGCACTCCATCGTATCGGGCCAGGTTGCTCGACGCTTCGCAGGGGGCGATCAGGTAGTAGGCGGCAATGCCGTAGCGACTGTGCGGCAGGGAAACCTCCCTCAATTCCGCTCCCAGCCTCCGGTATACTTCCAACGCCGCCTCGACCGCCGAACGCACCTCCGCATCCACGCCGTCGCCCAGGTACTCGCGGGGAACTCCCAGCTTGAGGTTCTTGAGCGGTTGGTCCACGGTCTGGCTGTAGGCCGCGACTGGTCGAGGAGCGGAGGTCGAATCGAGGGGGTCGTGGCCTGCAATCGCTTCGAGAAGCAACGCCACATCCGAGACGCTCCAAGCCATCGGTCCCGCCTGGTCCAGGCTGCTCGCAAACGCCACCAGCCCGTAGCGACTGACGCGTCCGTACGTCGGCTTCAGGCCGACCACGCCGCAGTAGGAAGCTGGCTGGCGGATCGAACCCCCGGTGTCCGTGCCGATCGATAAGGGCGTCAAGTCCGCAGCCACGCAAGCCGCCGCTCCGCCACTCGATCCGCCCGGCACACGCGTCGTATCCCAGGGATTTCGCGCGGGATGAAACGCGGAGTTCTCGGTCGAGCCGCCCATCGCAAACTCATCGAGGTTCGTCTTCCCGATAAGCACTCCGCCGGAACATTCCACGCGGCTGACCACCGTGGCGTCGTAAGGAGGTTGGAAGTGCTCGAGCATGCGCGACGCGCAGGTGGTCCGCAGGCGACGGGTGCACAGGACATCCTTGACCGCCACGGGAAGCCCCGCCAGCGTGCCGACCGCATCGCCGCGGCCACGCCGCTCGTCGATGGTTCGGGCCTGGCCGATCGCGAGTTCCGCGTCGGAGGTGAGAAAGGAGCCGATCGTCTTGTCGAATCGCTCGATACGCTCAATGTAGGCGCGCGTGAGTTCCTCGCTGGAGCACTCCCGGCGCTCGAGAAGGCTCTTCCACTCCGTGGCGCTTCTGGGGATCCAAGTCATGGGGCCTCCTCGTTCTCTCCCTGGGTCGATCTGTCCGCCACCCTCGTCTCGGGAAGCGTTCGCGGGGGCTGTCGTTCCCCCACCGGGCAATGCTCCACGCCGTGCGATGCCTTCGGCCAATCCGTGGAAGCCTAGTGCGTCACATCCACGGGGCGGCCCGCCGGAGCCGCTGGCCGCTACTCGCCCAGCACCGCAGGCACTCGGTAGCACTCGCTGTCGCTCTTGGGCGCGTTCTTCAACGCTTCCTCGCGCGGCAGGCTTTCACGCACCTCATCCGCGGCCAAGACGTTCGTCAGCTCGATCGCGTGCGCCATCGGTACCACGTCCTCGGTCGACAACTCATTCAACAACTGGATGTAGGTCAGCACTTGCCCCAACTGGTTGGTCATCGACTCGACTTCAGCCGGCGAAAGATCCAAACGGGCCAGGAGGGCAACTCGTTCCACGTCGGCTTGTGACAACGTCATGGCAGTGAAGTCCTGAAAGGGGCCAATCGGGCAAAGGGCCAAGGCATGTTTCCCCGGCCAGAGCGTCACGCGGATCAAGCTGGCCAGCGGATGCTCCACCGGCGGTTGCAATGCGGAGTTCGCGGCTGGTCAGGACGCACAACCTGGGTGCTCGACGGACCTGTCGAGCGGCTTTGCTCCTCGCAGCGAACGTAACAGGATAGCACTCCGCCGGAAGCGGGAAATACCGGTCCGCCCGCTCCGCGCGGAGCGAATTCCCTCCGAGGGCTCCACTGGAAGCGGTCGACCCGACGGGGTAGCGGTGCTCATGGAAGGGACCACGCACCCGAGGGGTACCGGCTACTGGCAAAGATCCCGTCCGCATGGGACGATTCCGCCGGGGCGAGAGGCCGGGCAGGTTCGCAGCACGGTTCTCGCTACTCCGCCAACCTTGCAGCGACTCTCGGGTGTCGCCTGCAGGTCTTTCCGCGATCCCCGGGGTACGCCATCGTGGAGCAACAGAAATCTCCACGGAAGCCAGCCTGAATGGAGCTTTAGTCGGGCTGGCGTCTCGGCGAAGTCGGAAGCATGATCGCCCCGTGCAGTCGGGTAATCAGGCAGCAACCCTTGGGCAAGGGTAGCGGAACCCGGGGTGGATCCTCAGGGATACCACCGGTTGGGCCTCAGGCCAACCACGATCTGGCGGCCTTTGCTAACCTACGGCCCAGGACAGACGCTCCGCACGTGGGTACGTGGCAAGTCCGGGCCCGGTCGAGCTTACGAAACCGCCTTGGTGTCGGCTGGCGTAAGGCGGAACGGGGCTCGCTTTACGGCCTTCTTAACCGCACCGCTCCGCAGGCACTGCGTGCAGACGCGCGCCGTACGAGCACCGCCACCGGCCGTGGCGATCTTCACCGACTGCAGGTTGGGCTTGAACTGCCGGCGAGTGATACCGGTGACCTTCGTACCCACGCCGCCCAGATATTTGGCCTTACCGCGAATCTCCACGCGGTTTCCGACCTGCGGACCTTTGCCGCATACGTCACATTGACGAGCCATCTCGCTACCCCAACTAGGTCAATTCCTTCCGAGACAAACCGGTAGTATACCCGGATGATCGCTCTCCGCAACGCCATTCCAGCCCACCGATTGGATTCTTTCCACTCGCCTGTTATCGGTCGACCGATTGCCAGAGTTCGACCTGATTTCGGCCCGCAGTCTGGAGGAGTGTGGGATGGGGGTACTGGGTTGAATGCATTGAGTCATCTACCTTGTCCGGTGGCGTCTGTATCCCGGATTAAGGCTGGATCGTGGCTCACTCTGAGGCCGGTTTTCGGGCGGGCCGAGGAAGCGTGTCCGGATCGCTCGGGCCGGGAAAATCCCCGGCCTCCCTCATCGCATCCTAGTAGTATCTGTCGGCGGTTGCTCAATGGAGGTGGGGCCGCCTTGCAAAAGGACGCGTGATCGCCAGGACCTCGGCATGCACCAGCCCGTTGGACCCCACTCCGTCCCCGCTGGTCGTGGATGGCTCCCCCGCCCAGTCGGTGTAGGCGCCGCCCGCCTCGGTGATCACCGGCAGCAGGGCCGCCGCATCCCAGACGTGCAGCGCCGGGTCGACCATCACCGTGGCTCGTCCCGTGGCGACCAGGAAATACCCGTAGCAGTCGCCCCACGTCCTCGCGTACCAGGACGCCTCCTCCAACTGCTGGTGAACGATGGATGCCGACCGCTTCTGGAAACTCCGCACCTCGCTGGTCACATAAAAGCCGTCGGCCAGCGTGGGCGTTGTGGAAACGTGCGCACGCCGCAGTTCCCCCATGCCCTCCTGCCACCAAGCCCCCTGCCCTGTCGCCGCGTGAATGCGTTTATCGAGGGCCGGCAGTTCGATCACGCCTAGCACGCTCTCGCCGTCTCGCTGCACTCCGATCAGCGTGCCAAAGAGGGGCACTCCCGAAATAAACGACTTGGTGCCGTCAATCGGGTCGAGGATCCATCGATACGGAGACGTTCCTTCGATCTCCCCATGCTCCTCCCCCAAGACGCCATCCCCGGGAAAGGCTTTCTGGATCGCTTCGCGCAGCAGCCACTCGGCCTCGCGATCGGCTCGCGTCACCGGCGAGTCGTCCGCTTTCCGGTCGGCCGGAACCCCCTCGGCAAAATACCGCATGACGAGGTTGCCGGCGTCCCGGGCAAAACGGCGAGCAGCCTGAAGGCGATCATCGATTTCACGTTGGCTCATGGCGACTGGGATTCCTCAGGCTTGCAATGACAGATAAAGAAACCTGCTGCCTTGAGATACCCAGCGGTATACCCAACGGCCGGTCAAATCACGCGACCCCCAGGGTAAACCAAAGACTGCGGACGAACCAGATGACCACGCCCGGCTGATCGGGAAGGCACGCCTGACGCGACCGAGGAGGATGCCTGGCCACGCCATACGCCTTCTCGAGTTGGATTCGCAAACGAGTCGCGGTGTCCACGTCGTGTCGTCGGCAGGTCAATTACACCTGCGAGATCTTGATCGCCGCCAACTGCTCCCGAAGGCTGCTGCCGACCGTCTTGAGGGCCGCCTCCAGGCGTTCTTGGTGCGCAATCGTCACGTCCGGCGGAGGCTCCGGAAGTCGCGCGTCCACCGGGCCCTCTACCGCTTCCATCACCTCCAGCAACGAAATGTCCGCCGCTGGTCGACTCAGCGTGTAGCCACCATCGACGCCACGGGTCGAATGGAGGATTCCATGATTGACGAGGCTACGCAGTATCTGCAGCAAGAAACGCTCCGGCATGCCGCCATCGGCAGCCAGTCGACTGCAGGGCACGGGTTTGAGGGAGTTGGTTTCAGCTAGTTGGAGCGTGGCACGAAGGGCGTAAGTGACAGTCCGAGAGACTTTCATGGCCGCATTCCGCTCTGGTCGTTGCCGACCAATCGATGAGGAATTGTTGATCTGAGTCGATAGACGGGCCCTCTGTTGTCTCTGTTCCGGTGTCCGCACCCCCCCAAAGCCGGTGCGTCAAAATGCACTTGCGATTTCGGGAGGCAGCGAAGCGGCAGCGAGTATAGGAAGATGAATGGATGGAGTCAAATAAATCCCTAGTGGAAAGTTGCTTTCTCTTGGTCGTGGCGGTGGCGGTCGCCCAGAGCCGATCGTCTCGGGCCGATCGCCAAGAAACGCTTTGGCCTCCGTAAGCGGCTTGGGGAAGGCGACGCTCGACGGTTGGCTGGATCGGCGCGGATGTCGGCGCCAAAGGCCGCCTCGCTCCGTGAAGGCGGGTCGCTCAAGATCAACGGGACTTCGCGGAGAAAGGTCGACTTCCTTCCGAATGCACGACGCTCCGAGTGGCTGGCCGTGCGTCAGGGCGTCGGAGGAGCTTGAGAAGCGGTCCCGGGACCGGCGGGCGTGCGGAAAGAGGACCAGCAGAGCCAGGCCGTGGCGCAGACCAACAGGCTGTCGGCAATGTTGAAGTTTGGCCAAACATATTCGCCATAACTCAGGCGGATCCAGTCACGGACCGCTCGGATGGTTGGCTGGCCCTCCGCGTTCAGTGACCAGAGTCCCAGGCGATCGTAGAGATTGCCAAGAATGCCAGCGCAGATGCATCCCAGGACGATCGTCATCGACAGGCTCTGTCCCAATCGGCCCCAGACGAACCACGCTATGGCTCCCACGAAGGCTATCGCGGAGATCACCGCCAAGAGTTGGACGCTTTGGTCAGGCGATCCAAGTTGCATTCCCCCGAGACTTCCCTGGTTGAGCGCCGTTTCAATGCCAACCAAGCCGTCCCAGAGCCACCACACGGGTTGCTCCCCAGGCATCCCCCGCCACTCGAAGGTCCACCGCTTGGTGGCCAGGTCGAGGTAGCAACCGATGCCGGCGATCAGGGTGAAGAGCAGGTAGCGGTGTGGCGGCACCACCTCGGGTCGCGCCGCGACGGGCTGAGCAGTGTCCGTCGGTGAGCCTCCCGGCAATGATTGGGGACCGGGTGACACGGCGGCCCCCGGGAGATTTCTCGGGACTCCTGAAGATTTGCTCGAAGATGAAGTCACGGCAGGCTCCTTCCTGTGAGCGGAGAGGGCATCCCCTTCCCCGGGCCCGCCATTTTTTACGACTTGAGCGGCAGCGTGTCTACATCGGGGCGATCGGTACGGCTGGGACCGGCAATCGCTCAAGGCCTTTCTTGTTCCCGGTAGCTATCCGCAGTCCACCTTGGCGAGCCATACTCCCAAGGAAACGGCCGGACTCGATTCACGGGCCGGCTGCTTACGGGTTAAGGAAGCCTACTTCTGGTTCTTGGCCGCGCACTTCACGCAGAACGGTGTGTGCGGCAGCGCATTGAGGCGCAGCTTCGGGATCACCGTTTCACACTCCTCGCAGATTCCATAAGATCCCTCTTCGATCCGCTCCAGGGCCGCCTCGATCATGTTCAGCGTGTCCCCTTCGTTGGCCATCAGGCTCAGCGTGAACTCCTGCTCGAAGTTATCGCTGCCGATGTCTGCCATGTGGAGAGGAACGGCGGAGGACTCACCCTTGGCATCTCGCAGGGCATGCTCGGCCATGGTGGACACTTCGCCGCGGAGCCTGCTGCGCAGCTGCAGAAGTTGGTCCTTGTAGACTTTCAGTTCCGGGGTCGTAAGTCCGCGCTTGGTCATGGGCTGCAACTGCTCCTCAGGCACTTGGGACGATCGGTAACCGGGTCCACTGTGCTTGCGACATATTCGAAAAAGGACTTCTTGGGGGTTGCGAACTCGGTCGTAGTCCACGCGGCCGATGACCCGGCGTACAGCGAATTCAGTCGAAGTTTGGAAACGCCTTGAGTCCGCGTCGCCGGCGAACTCAGGACTCTGCTCCAGTTCAATCGCTGCTTCCGTTGAGGGGCCAACAATGCGAACGGCGGCCGACCTGAGCGAAAGCCATAAGGACGAAACCATGCGAACGAAAGCCGTGCAGACGATCAGTTAGCGGAGCACTACTCGCCTCTGCAGGATTCACCAGTCGCTGCCCACCCGTTACCGCTCCCATACCCTTGGAGGCTGGAGTTCCAAGCCGACCCTTTCGCAAGCCGCCAGCAGGTCGTTCGGAAGCCTGTGCGGGTGCGGACGGACCGGTCAGGGCCGAGTGCGGAACCTTAGCCTCATCAGGGTATACCCGAGGGTTGCTGCTGTCAACGATGCGGGGGAGTATCGAGGCCTTGACGTAGTCTGGTCATTGCGGGGTGCGTCGGTTCCTGGCCACCGGTGAATCCTTGGTATGCGTTGTCGAACTGTGCGGCCTCGATGGCCTGCGGTTGGCCGGAGGTCTGATGTGTTGGAGTTGGAGGGGGCGGTGGCTTGGGTGGATTGGGGTGGAGGCGTCTTGGTCCCGGCGGCCTTAGATGGCTGACTGTGTGTCCTTTCGCGGGGAAGGATGACGCCGTAGGACGCATCAAGGACTTGATACCGTCTTGCCGCTTGGGCTAGACTACCGGCGCGGATCGGTGCTGCGTCCGGGTGGCCTGTGTGGAACGGAAATCGTTCTGCCGGCTTGTGTTCGGGGCTCCGATGAAACTCTCCAGCAGCGCGTGGCCATGGCCTCCTCCGCTCTGGGATTCCATTCCCCTCGACCCAAGCGACCCCTGCGCCCGTGGCACCATCCGAAGTTGCTTTTCAGCGGTGTATCTCGCCCACATGCGGAGCGACTTTCGGGGTCAGCGAAGTTCTGGTTGCCTGCCCGAAGTGCGGCAATCTGCTCGACGTGGACTACGATTGGGACCGCACGCCCGTGCCGCGGCGACTGGCGGACCTCGAAGCGAAATGGTCTCGACGCAACCTACCCCTGGACTATTCCGGAGTCTGGCGTTTTCGCGGACTGCTGCCGTTCGCCGCGGACCCTCAGATCGTGACGGTAGGCGAGGGGCAGACGTGGCTGCAGCGGGCCGACGCGGTTGCTCCCTACGCGGGGCTGAAGCCCGGTTGTCTCTTCCTGCAGTATGAAGGCATGAATCCGTCGGGGTCGTTCAAGGATAACGGCATGTCGGCCGCCTTCACGCACGCGCGGATGATCGGTGCCAAGCGGGCCGCCTGCGCGTCGACGGGCAACACCAGCGCCTCGCTGGCAATGTACTGCGCCGTGACTCGCGCCATGCGAGCCATTATCTTCATCGGTTCCGGCAAGATCTCCTACGGCAAACTCTCGCAGGCCCTGGAATACGGCGCCTTGACCGTGCAGATCGCGGGGGATTTCGACGACGCCATGCAGCGTGTCAAGGAAGTCTCACGCGACCTGGGCGTCTATCTGGTGAACAGCGTGAATCCTTTCCGACTGGAAGGCCAGAAGACCATCATGTTCCGCGTGCTGGAATCGCTCGGCTGGGAGATTCCCGATTGGATCGTGGTGCCCGGCGGCAACCTCGGCAACTCCAGTTCATTCGGCAAGGCCTTCCAAGAACTGCATCGTTTGGGGCTGATCGAGCGTCCGCCGCGACTGGCCGTGATCAACGCCTCCGGCGCCGACACGCTCTACGAACTCTACCAAAACCGCGGCATCCGCTGGCAGAAAGGCCATGCCGACCTGCGGCCGGTATGCGAGTACTACGACGAACTCGACGCTCAACGCCGCAAGGCATCCACGATCGCCAGCGCCATCGAGATCAACCGCCCCGTGAACCTGAACAAGTGCCTGAGGGCCCTGGAGTTCTGCGAGGGCGTCGTGCGCCGCGTGACCGACCAGGAGATTCTCGATGCCAAGGCCCAGGTGGGAGCCGGCGGAATCGGCTGTGAGCCGGCCAGCGCCGCGAGTCTCGCGGGGGCTCGTTTGCTCCGCGAGGAAGGCATCATCGGCGCGAGCGACCGGGTTGTCTGCATCCTCACCGGGCATCAGTTGAAGGACCCTACGGCGACGGTGGCCTACCATACCACCGACCAGGAGAAGTTCAACGAAGTGCTCGGCAGCCGCGGCGTGCAGCGAGCTTCTTTCGCCAACCGCGCCATCGTGGTGCCCAACGATCTGCAAGAGATCACCAAGGCGATTCATTTGTACGGTTAGACGACCGCTGTTCGCGGTGCATGGTCGTCGTGCCTTCGCGATGGGCGCGAAGGCTGTCGTGAAACGCCAGGCAATCTGACGCCGGCGCGACCCGCTTGGGAAAACACAGGGAGTGACCACCATGTCCGAAACATCCCGTTTGCGTCTTGCCATTCACGGAGCTGCGGGGCGAATGGGCCGGCGGCTGATTGCCCTGGCGGCCGAGGATCCGCAGTTGGAGGTCATTGCGGCGTTGGACAGCCAGCACCATCCCGCGCTGGGGACGGATGCCGGCACGCTGGCGGGTGTCGGCGCGATCGGCGTGCCCCTCGGCTGGGATCTGCGAGGCGGCGAGCAGGCGGTCATCGACTTCTCCATGCCCGAAGCCACCGACGCCATCCTGGAGCGGTGCCGTCGGCATGCGGTGCCCCTGGTGCTGGCCACCACGGGACTCACGCCCGAACAGCGGCAATCCGTTCAGGAGGCATCGCGAACGCTGCCGATCGTCTGGGCGCCCAGCATGAGCCTGGCCGTGAACCTCACCATGAAACTCGCGGCCATCGCCGCTTCCAAGCTGGTGGACTACGGCCCCGGGGCCGATGTTGAAATCGTGGAACGCCACCACCGCTTCAAGGAAGACGCGCCCAGCGGTACGGCCCTGCGGTTCGGCGAACTCATCGCCGAACAGATGGGCCAACAGAAGCAGTCGCATGGTCGCCAAGGCAGGCCTGGCCTGCGGACGCGTGACGAGATTGGGTACCACGCCATCCGCGCGGGCGACAATCCGGGCGAACACACGATCATCTTCGGCATGATGGGGGAAACGATCGAGCTGACGGTCAAGGCGACCAACCGCGACTGCTACGCCCTGGGCGCCCTGGCCGCCGCCAAGTACGTCGCGCGGCAGACGCCGGGACTGTATTCGATGGAAGACGTCCTGGGGCTGCACTAGGTCTCGATGTCGATGCCCCCGGCCCCTTGCCAATCAGCCCGCAGGAGCAGTTCGCATGGCCAAGTGTGAGGAAGGCTATCTCTGCGATATCTGTGGAGGCGACGTCGGGGAACTTACCGAAAGCCATCTCTATCTCTCCTACGTCATCGGGGACCTGGATCCGGAGTTGCTGCATGTGACGCGCGAGCGTCACTTGCGGTGCAACCCGATTCTCGCCCAGTTCATCGTGCACGATGACTTTCCCCCGGTGTTCGCAGAAGGGCCTTTCGACAAAAGCCAGCTGGATCCCGCGTTCGTGCGCGAACGGGAACGACTCGTCACCCGCGGCTTCGCACGGCTCCGCGAACTGCAGGGCCTCGACCTGCCGATCGTCGAGTATCCGTTGCCTGAGGTGAAAATGAAGTGGCAGGCCGGCTAGCCGCCGCGGGGACGAGCAACGCTCGACGCGGTCGAAGGCTTGTGAAAAGTATTGAGTCGCCCCGCCCTGCCCTCTCCAGGCTTGTGGTTCGCCCGCTCGTCTATTTTCCGCTGCCCATCCCACGCACGACCTGCTGGGTCCGCTCCAGGTCCCGTGATGCATCCAGCAGCAACTGACGCAAGGCATCCTCCTGGCGTCGCGGCATGCCCTTCAGCAAACCCTCCCGGCCCAGGCTGTCTGCCAGTTCCCGCACTCGCGCCGCGGCCAACGCAAGTCCCTTGAAAGCTTTCTGGATTTCGTCAGGCGAAGCAGCCATGTAAGGGGCTCCGGATAGGGCAAGGTAGGAGAACGGTGGAGGTCGCCAGGAGGCTCGGCGCCGGCGGACAGGCAGGTCGCTGCGAGATGTCGAGATGTCTGGTGCGTGGTGCGTGTTTCCCGAACGCCGATCCGCGGGCGGATCCCCAACGGCGCTTCTCGCGAGGGTTCGCATCGTGCGCTTGGTTTCGAACGATTGCGTTTCGATCCATTCAGGCGACTGCGTCGACCACGAAAGCAAACTCCACGCCCCGTCGACCCAGGCTCGCGTTTTTGGGGGACCTGGGGTCTGGAGCTCGATTCGACGCGGGGACCGCGAAGCGGCATTCTGGTCGAAATCGCGACCGTTGTCATCCGGTCGAGACAGGACGCGACGGCGGCCGAGCTGCCGGATCCAAGTGCCTTTCAGCCTCTCTGAACTCGTCTTCCGCCCGCTTGTCCGGGGCACTCCCTATTCCTGCCCGCGCGCCCCGTCCTTACACTGACGCTCCCGCTGGAGGCCGATTCCCGCACGCGAGGAACCGCACTTCCAGGGTGAATCCGTTCCACGATAGTGCAGCAATCGGTAAGGCCGCGGACGATCGCGGCGGGAGGCAAGACAACGGATATGGCCGGATTGGATCATCGACCCGCGGAACAGGAACCGGACGATCCGGTGACTTCCGCGCGGAACGCGCGCATCGGCATGCGGCTCTTCCTGGGTTACCTCCTCGTGTACCTCAGCTACGTCGTCCTTATTGCCTTCCGTCCCGATTGGATGCGGCGCATGCCATGGCCGGGGATCAACTTGGCCATCGCCTACGGCTTGGCCCTGATCATCTCGGCCTTCCTGCTGTCGCTCGTCTATGGCTGGATGTGTCGCCGCCCCGTGGAAACCGAGGGTGCGGACAGGAGGCTGTCATGAGGTACGAAGCTTCACCATCCGCCGTCCTGCTGTTCGGGCTTTTCGTCGCGATCACCCTGGGGTTGAGTTTCTATTTCGGGCGACGCACGAGTTCGGCCCAGAGCTACTTCGCCGCGGGTGGCCAGATTCACTGGTTCGTGAACGGAGTCGCCTTCGCAGGAGACTATCTGTCCGCCGCATCGTTCCTGGGCATCTGCGGCATGATCGCCTTCTACGGTTACGACGGCTTCCTGTATTCCGTCGGCTACCTGGCCGGCTGGGTGGTCGCCTTGCTGGTGGTCGCGGAACCCCTGAAGCGATTGGGCAAATACACATTCGCCGATGCACTCGACGCACGCTTCCATGCGCCGGGCATCAAACTCGCGGCGGGCACCAGCGCGCTGGTCGTGAGCGTGTTCTATCTGATTCCACAGATGGTGGGTGCGGGCGCGCTGGTGAAGCCGCTACTCGGCTGGCAGCACTCCACGGGCGTTTGCTTGGTCGGAGCAGTTGTGGTGATGATCGTGGTGACGGCCGGCATGGTGTCGACCACCTATGTGCAGTTCCTCAAAGGCTCGCTGCTGGTCGTCTTCAGCACGATCCTGGTGGGAATGATCCTCGCCAAGGGCCTGAAGACCGTGGATGCCGACGCTCGCCCGCGTTTCGTGCCGGGAACACCCGACGTCGCTTCCACGCTGGCGTCCGCGGGAACGCCCTGGGAAGCTCGGCCCTACGTGCGCACCCAGGATCCCGCCACGGGGGAGGTCACCGTCTGGGTTCCGGCCGAGGTGGAGGGCGTCCAGGGATACCGCGAAGGCCAGTTGTCGACCGTGGCCTCCGATGGGACCAAACGCGTCAACGGACTGCCGTGGGGCAAGGGCGAAGGCCAACGCGACTTCTTTCCCGTGGGCACCGTCGTGTCTCTGGCCGAGGGAGTCCTCGCTACTGGGCCTGTCGGGCCTCTGGCGTTTCTCCGCGGGATCCAGGGCAGCCAGGCACTGCTGTGGGCCGAGGACAAAGAGAAGATCTACGAATCGGATGGTTCCGTCGCCACCGTCTATTTCGCGCGACCTACGTCCGGCTCGGATGTGTTGATGCCCGGAAACAGTCCCACGTTCAGCGGCCTGAGGCAACCGGGGCTCTGGGGTAAGTTGAACTTCCTGTCGTTGATGCTCGCCCTCTTCGGCGGGACCGCGTCGCTGCCCCACATCCTGATCCGCTACTACACGGTCAAAGACCAGGCTGCGGCGCGCAAGAGCACCGTGGTGGGAATCGCCTGTATCGGCTTCTTCTACGTCCTGACGCTCTACATCGGCCTGGGAGCCATGACGAGCGGTGCGATCGACGTGACCAACTCCAACATGGCCGCGCCCCTGCTAGCCAGGACCTTCGGTGAGACCCTGTTCGCCGTGATTTCCGCCATCGCCTTCACGACCGTGCTGGGGACCGTCGCGGGACTCATCGTGGCCGCCTCGGGAGCCGTTGTGCACGACCTGCTCACCGGCTATGGCCGCATCCAGATGACGGATCACCAGAAAGTGCGCATCGGCCGGATCGTTGCGGTGGCCGTGGGGCTGGTGGCCATCTACCTGGGAATCGTCTTCGAGAAGATGAACGTCACGTTCCTGGTTGGCTGGGCCTTCAGCGTCGCCGCCGGCGCGAACATGCCCTCCCTGATGCTGCTGCTCTTCTGGAAGGGAACGACCCGTCAAGGCATCATCGCCGGCATCTGGGTCGGCATGCTTTCGTCACTGGCTTGGGTCCTGCTGAGCGGCGATACCTACCGGGATGTCTACGGACTGTCACCCCAGGACGCGATCGTTCCATTCAGCCAGCCGGGGATCGTCACCATCCCGCTGGGATTCCTCACCGTGTTCGTCGTGTCGCTGCTCACGCAAAACGAAGTCCGGCAGGCGGATGCGTGAGGTCGAGTGACCATCGCCGGGCACTCTGAGCTCGGCCGCGGCCCGGGAGTGGCCGGGGATGCCCGCCTTCAGCGGTCCGTCGCCGACGATTCCACGAACGCCTGCTGCTCGACCAGCAGCAGGGCCCCGTGCAGCACCACCGCGTCGCCGAGGCTCGAAGTGACCAGCTGGCAGCTGCCCGCGAGCGGTGGGAAGAGGTATGTCTGCCACCAGCGAGTCACGGGATCGAGGAACGACGGGCCGATCGACGTCACGCCTCCTCCCAGCACGATGCGGTCAGGGGCCAGCAGCGTGGTGGTCTGCGCCAGGGCCCAGCCGAGCACGCGGGCCGCCTGCTCAAGCGTCTCCAGGGCCCAGGCATTGCCGTTCCGTGCCGCTTCGGCAATCAACCTCGCGTCCAACTGGCGAACGTCGTTGTCGCAGAGAGCCAGTAGCTGCTTCACGGCCTCGGGGCGTTCGCGTTCCGGAATCGCGGCAATGCGCCGACTCAGCGTCTGCTCCATCCCCAGCCCACTGGCCAGCGATTCGACCGTCCGCGCCGGGTCGGTGGCATCGAGGCCGGGGCGCAGATGCCCGATCTCCGCGACCGCAGGACGGTCACCTCCGTCGATCGATCCCTTCACGACGAAACCGCCTCCAATGCCCGTGCCAACGGTCGCGTAGAAGACTCGCTGTCCGCCCCGGCCAGCTCCCAGCACCGCTTCCGCCAGCGCGCAAACGTTGCAGTCGTTGTCGACGGCCAGCGGTACCGGCCAGCGTTCGCGACACCAGCCTGCCAGATCGAAGTCGTCCCAGCCCCGCACCTGGTGACTGGTCGTGGCCCGGCCCGTGCGCGTGCTGATCGGGCCGCCAAAACCGATCCCAATGGCCCCCCAGTCGTAGCTGTTGGCCAGTTCGCGGAGCCCTTCCTCGATACGAGCCAGAATCCCCGCGGCGCCCTCTTCACGCTGGATCTGAGTGCGCCACACGGCCTCCAGATGTTCCGGATGTCCAGCGCGGGCGATGGCGATCTGCAGTTTCGTGCCGCCAACCTCAATGGCGGCCACATGCGTTGCCTTTACCACCCCGCGGTCGCTGGCGTTATTTCCCATCTTGGTAGCGGCCTTCGCGGTTGATGCGGGCGAAGACATCGTTCAGCACCCAGTGGAACAGACACAGGTGGATACTCTCCACCATGCCCATGTCCAGCAGGTCGACATGCAGACCGTCCTGCTGCATGGCCTTCAGTTTTCCACCCTGGTAACCGGTGAGGCCGAACGTCCGCAGTCCGTGCCGGTTAGCCCAGTCCACGGCCTTGAGGATGTTCGGGCTGTTGCCGGATCCGCTGATGGCAATGACCAGATCGCCCGCTTGTCCGTAATTCATCAGTTGCTGCACGAAGATGTCTTCGTATCCGACGTCGTTGCCCACCGCCAGGATCCAGCCCAGGTTGTCGGTCAGGCTCATGATCTTCAGCCGCTTGCGCGATTCGTCCTGCAGATCGCGTTCGTGAAGCGTGCTCTTGCCCAGGTCTTCCACCATGTGCGTGGCCGTCGTGCCCGAACCGCCATTCCCGAAAACATAGACGAAACGTCCTTCTTCCCACGCCGAGTAGAGGGCGTCCGCCCAACGCTGCATGGCTCCCTGGTCGACGCGATCCAGTTCCTGGTGCAAACGCTGCAGGTAGTCGTGGCAGTTCAGAGTGGCTCCAAGCATGCGAGTGTCCTCAAGTGATGGGTGCCAAGCTGTCCGTGGCAGCTTTTCGATTGGAAGGGGCGAAGCTGCGGCACGTCAGGATGGAATCGTGCCGCCCAAAGCGGGGAGCGGAATGCGCCTTCGTGGTGGTTTCACGCGGTAAATCACGCCGAAGCACCATCGTGGGCCGTTTCCAGGGACGATATCCGCGGGCCGAACCTCGGGTGATACCACACCAGCAATGGAAGCACGATCAGGGACATCATCGCAAACAGGGAACTGCGTGGCAGGTCCCAGGCCGTGGCGACGAGATTCATGAGTTTGTAGGTGACGCCGGAGAGCAGGATTGCCAAGAAGTTGGCTTGGTTCATCACGGCCACCATGCGTCCCTTCTGGTCGTCAGGCGGTCGCGACTGGATGAAGACCTGCAGCGGAATCGCGAAAAACCCCGCGGACATTCCCAGCAGGGCCAGGATCGGAAGCGAACCGTTGAAGCCAAGCAGGTGCCGGTAGGCGGAGGGCGGCCCGCTTGCTGCCGTATCGGTCGAGGTCGGAGGCTCGGCGCAGATCGGACTGTCCGTGGCGCCAGGCTGAGTCGTGGACGCCAGGGACATGGAAGCAGCCGCGCCGGAAGCCACGCTGGCGTTGCCCGCGGTCGCCTGACCCTCGCCGATCTTCCACGAAATCGAGATCACGGCAAGTGTCAGCACGATGCCCCAAAGTCCGGCGCGGATGATGCGCGGGTTCGCTTCGCCTCGACAGAGTTTTCCCGCCAGTACGGCTCCGGCGGCGATGCCCAGGCCGATGAAGGCGGTCATGATGCTGGTGGCCGTCTCCGACAATGCGAGCTGGACTTTGCCCAGCGAGTTGACGGCCTGGATCGCGACTCCGGACACCAGCCAGAAAACGCTCGACGCCACCAGCGCGCCCACCAAAGGCTTGTCCGTTCGCAGGAACGCCATGGTTTCCCGGGGGATCGTCCAGGAGTCAAAACGCATGCGGAGCTGCGGCTGCGCGGCCGGCACGCGGCGAATCCAATGCGAGACCACCCAGCCCGCGATGGCGATACCAATGCAGAGCGCGGAACCCTTCCAAAGCTGCCGCGCGGACTGTTCCAGCGGTTGCTGGTCGTCCACCAGCAGGTCGGAGAGCAGCCCGGCGGTCACCGTGCCGAAGATGATGGCCAGGAAGGTGGTCATCAGGATCAGGCCGTTGACCTGCGGCAGCTGCTTCGTGGTGAACAGTTCGGGAAGGATTCCGTACTTGCCGGGCCCGAAGAACGTGCTGTGCGCACCCATCAGGAACAGGACGATCAGCAGCCCCGTGAAACCCGTGGAGGCGAAATTCAAGAAGGCCAGCATGCCCAGCCCCATGGCCAGGATTTCCGCCGCCTTCGCGTACACGATGACGTTGGTCTTGCTGAAACGATCCGCCAGGAAGCCGGAAATACCTGAGAAGATGACGAACGGCAGCGAGAAGACAATCGTTGCGATGTCCTGCTGGTCGGGCATGCCCGGGGTCGCTGGAATGGCGAGCAGCAGCATCAGCTGCTTGTAGAGGTTGTCGTTGAAGGCGCCGAGGAACTGCGAGATGGTCAATCCGACGAACGAACCGTCCCGCCAGATCGACCGACTCCCATCCGGAGCCGGCGCATCCTCCGCGGGGAAATTGGTGGGAACTTGCCCCGAGGGCGACGGCGTGGAGGATCCTGGCTGTTTCATGGCCTGAATTATCCACGCCGCCGGGAACGCGACAAGCTGGGCTTTCGCCCGCTTGTCCGCTTCGGATCCCCGGTCGCCTTAGTGCAGTTCCTTGCCGATCGCTCCAGCGATCTTGCGGCAACGAGCCATCGTCTCCTCGAACTGGGTGAAATTCAGGGACTGATAGCCGTCGCTGAGGGCTTTTTCCGGGTCGGGGTGGACTTCCAGGATCAGCCCGTCTGCTCCCGCGGCCACCGACGCCGCCGTGATGTCGGGGACCATGTACGAATGGCCGGTGCCGTGCGACGGATCGACGATCACGGGCAGGTGCGTCTTGTGATGCAGGTAGGGCACCGAAGCCAGCGGCAGCGTGAATCGCGTATGCGACTCGAAGGTGCGGATGCCGCGTTCGCAAAGCATGACGCGCGGGTTGCCGGCGTTGAGGATGTATTCCGCCGCCAGCAGCAACTCCTCCATCGTCGCGCTCGGGCCCCGCTTGAGCAGCACGGCGCAGGCGGTGTTGCCCACGGCCTCCAGCAGGCGATAGTTCTGCATGTTACGGGCTCCGATCTGGAGCACATCGGCGTAACGGGCTACCAGTTCCACGTCCTCGGTCGCCACCACCTCCGTGACCACCGCGAGGCCGGTTTCCTGCCGCGCCGCGGCCAGCATCTCCAATCCCTGTTCTTTCAGACCCTGGAAGCTGTAAGGACTGGTCCGCGGCTTGAACGCGCCGCCCCGCAACGCCGTCGCTCCGGCTGCCTTGACGGCCCGCGCCGTTTGCAGCAACTGCTCCTCGTTCTCCACGCTGCAAGGCCCGGCGATGACTCCGATGTGGTTGCCGCCCACGATCATCTGCCCCACCTGGATCACCGTCGGCTCCGGCTTCACCTCACGGCTGGCCACCTTGTAAGGCGCCAGGATGGGAACCACCTCGGCAACTCCCGGCCCGCTCTCCAGCGACTGCCGCGTCTCCTCGCGCTTGGTGCCGATCGCGGCGATCACCGTGCGTTCGGTGCCGACAATCACATGGGCCCGCAAGCCCAGGCCTTCTACTCGCTCCACCATGTGTGACACCTGTTCCGGCGTCGCGTTACGTTCCATGACAACGATCATGACCAGTACACTCCCGACATACAGCTAGGATCTGAAGTTCAACTGCTTGGAAAATGCCCGCTTGAGAAACGAAAAAAGCCCTGAGTCCTTTCGGCCTCAGGGCTGCGATTGTGCGTGACTTGTGAGCGTACTACGCAACTCATCCAACCCCGGGACCGGAGCGGCTAAAGTAGTAAAAGTTGCCGTAAAAGACGCTGAAGTTTCTCATCCGACCGATTATGCACGCCGCGAGGCGGCATTTCAAGAGTTGGGTGGCGAAGATCCTGGATGGCCAAGGCGATTGGCGGTGATTCGGCGGTCGGCGCGGCCCGGAAGGACGGGCGCCGCGAGCTGCTCCAGACTCAAGCCGCACGCGCCATGCTTCTCTGGCAACTGGGCCGGCCTCTACTTGCCATGATGGCGGCGCACCACCGTCCTGGGGTTCTTTCGCTGTTCGGCCGTTTCGTCCGCTCGCCGACTGGCCCGGTAGCCATGCTCGATGGCGAACCACTCCGCATAT
>JBIIEC010000416.1:0-5246 GCA_044238045.1 Pirellulaceae bacterium
GCTTGTCGCGATCATCGACTCCGCGTAGTCGCACGCCACAACCGCTCTTCCCGCCTCGGCCAGCCAGATTCTCACCACGAAGACCACGGAGAATCGAGAAGCCCGCTGATGCCGCGCAAGCCAAGCCCTGCAACGTCGAATTGAGGGAAAGAGCGTTTGGATTGCTACGATCACGTGAGCCGGTCGGTCCGCGACGTTCAGTCGTCGCCTCCGCCGTCGTCGCTTCCCGCTTCTCCATCTCCCTCGTCGCCTGCCACGCCCTCTCCGTTTTGGTCGGAGGCCAGCTGCGCCAGGATCTGCTCGGCGACTGCCCGGTCGGCGGCTCGCACCAGCAACTGCACTTCCAGCACCCCGGTGAGGCCCGCCTGGAAGCCGCCAGAGATCTGGCAGTCGACGCCGTGGTCGACGAGGACATCGCGCACGATTTCCGCCTGCCAGGACTCCCGGGAACGGAACACGGGGACGAGTTGATCGGGGCTGTTCATCAGGGCACCGGAGGGCAGGAGGTTGCGGCGCGAAAGGGAACGTCGTCAGTCGGGGAGTCGAACGGCCAGGACGGACGGTTCCTGATCACGGGCGATTCGGGCTTCCAGGGCGATTGACCGGTCCGCTGGGCGGTCGGAGCTGCGTTCGACGCTGCGTTCCGAGTCTGGGGCGGCGGGACGTTCCGCCTTGTGGGGCTGGCGGGAGATCAGCGTCTCGAAGAGACCTTCCTGCACACACTGGCCGTGCTGGTTGAGCACCGTCTGCTTCCATCGCACGCGGCCCCGTTTGCGGCCAGCCGGCTCCAAGTCCACCACCTCGGTCACCAGATGGATCTCGTCCCCATGGTAGATCGGTTTGAGGAACCGCCAGTCGGAGACGCCCAGGAAGGCCACGGTTTCGACCAGCGGGCACTCACTGCCGAGCCCAGCGGCGACGGAAAGCCCCAGCAGTCCGTGGGCAATCGGTTGACCGAACGGTGTCTGGCGGGCGTAGTCTTCATCCCAATGCAAAGGATTGTAGTCCCCCGTCAAACTGGCGAACTGGCGGACCTGCTCTCCCGAGATCCGTTTGGTGGGGGTGGACCACTGATCTCCGATCTGGAGGTCGTCGAAGTAGAGGCACTTGGTCATCGGCGGAGCCTTCTCCTGCGGCTGGACGAGAACACCGGACTACCGCATTAGAATCGAAGCTGCACACGCCGCAAAGACACGGAAACCCTCGTTCAAGAAAAAACGTCCCCGCGTGGGACGAGGCTCACCAAGTCACCCCGCACCCCCGCAAACCGTCCCCGCGGCCTGATCCAGGTACTCGGATCAGGTCACTCGTGGGCCGGATCCTGCACGGGATTTCGCAACACCCAGGTTTCGGACAGGGCATGGGCGATACCGGCCGAAGCCGACGCGATCACCAGCAGCGCGTAGTGTTCGTGCTCACTGACGCCCATCAGGCCCGGATGTTCAACGACCAGCGTGGCCAGCGCGGTGCCCAGGACCAGGTTGACGAGCCCCGCCTTCCAGTATCCGAGGTAAAAGAGCCCGGCTCCCGGAATCAGGAAACTCAACAGGAAGGCGACCCAGGGTTTTTTCGAAGGCATCATCTGCGAGACCCTCACCGAAGGGAAGTAAGGGAAACCGTCGGTTCACTCGGAACCGTGGGGAAGAATGCAAGCGTCGCGGTTGTGTTCACTCAGGAAGCGGAAACAGGAAACGGAAACAGAGTGCGTGAAGCGTTCGAAGTGATCGCGTGTCCGACCGTGGTTGGTCAGGAACAGCCATTCGTCCGCAGGGCTCCATGAATTCGCGAGCGTTCAGTCGCCGGTGGAACAAAGTTGCTGGTCGGTCCCCTGCGCTGCGAGTCTCGAGGACTCGGAAGCGACGCAGGGCGTCACTATGTCCGTCGCGCGCCAAGCCGCGCGGTGCATGACGGAATCGACTCACCAAGCACGCGGGCATGATACCGATTGTCGCCTCGCGCGTACAGCAACTTTACCGTGATTCAGCGGCTTTTTCGTACGGTGCGCGTTCGTGATATGCAAGTCGTGTGAGCATGTGGATGACCGTTGGCCAGCGAGGCGCGCCGTGTTGCGCAGGGCGTGCCAAAGGAGCGCAGCTAGCGAGTCGTAATAGCGCGCAGTGAAGCGCGCCGGAGCACACTTCCGCGTGAATCGCCGGCTGCCGGTCGCTGGTATCGCTTTTGCACTGGATGGACACGGTGGCGTGACGAGCGGGACGAAGGTTGGAGAAGGGAGCGTGTTCCATGCGGATTCTGGTGGGCGTTGACGGCACGGAGGGAAGCTTGGCAGCGGTGCGTCAGGTGGGCCGCTGGTTTGAGTCGGATGGCGGGCCCGTGTATCTCTACTATTCACCACCGGCGATCCGCTTCGCCGATGCGCCAGCTCCCGACGCCGCGACGCGGGAGCGACTGGCGGCGGCGATGGTGCAGGCGGTCTTCGAGCGTGCGAAAGCCGAACTGCCTGCGTCGATGCGGCCGCGTGTCGAGTGTCGCGTGGGCAGCCAGTCGGCACGGCATGGGCTGCTGGTGGCCGCCGACGAGACGCGGGCCGATCTGCTGGTGGTCGGATCGCATGGCCTGCGGACCGTCGAACGCCTGATGGTGGGCAGCGTGGGCCGCGCGCTGGCTCACCATGCCACGATCCCCGTGCTGGTCGTGCGGGAACAGCCTGCGCGAGCGGCCGCCGGCGACTTCCGCGTGCTGGTGGCCTGCGATCGCACCGATGCTTCCCGCTCGGCCCATGAGGTCCTGCGGCAGTTTTCCTGGCCCGCGAATACTTGTGGCGAAGTCGTGTCGGTGTTTGAGACGATGGTGGGCGAGATCCCCGGCTGGCTTCGCGACACCTTGGCGCGTGAAGCGGGCGGTAATGTGCCGAGCGACACATTCGAGTTTTTTGCGGAGGACAAGCAGCAGGCGGAGCGGGAACTGCACGCGTGGACGGCCGACCTGCCGGAACCGTGGAAGTCGTGTGGTCCGCAGCTGATTTCGGGGGATGCCAGCCGCGCGCTGGTCGATCGCCTGCGGGAGCATCCGGTGGATGTGGTGGTCGTCGGCGGCAGAAGCCAGGGACCGCTGACGCGGTGGATCCTGGGAAGCACGTCGGACGCGATCCTGAATCACGCGCCCTGCTCCGTGCTCATCGCCCGCCAGCACGAGCGTGCCTAGCGGACGACGGCCTTCCAGACGCATCGTTTCGAGTCGATCGCGCAGCCGCGGCCGGCTGCGCGGCAAATAGAAAAAACGGCCGCCCGATAGGCAACGGCGTCAGACGTTGAACAGGAAGTGGCAGATGTCGCCGTCCTGCATGATGTACTGTTTGCCTTCGACGCGCAGTTTTCCGGCGGAGCGGATCTCCTTTTCGCTACCGAAGTGTTCGAGGTCTTCCAGCGAGTAGACTTCGACGCGGATGAAACCGCGTTCAAAATCGGTGTGGATGACGCCCGCTCCCTGCGGCGCGGTGGCGCCGACCGGAATCGTCCAAGCCCGCACCTCCTTCTCGCCTGCCGTGAAGTAGCTTTGCAGCCCCAGCGTGCGGTACGCTTCCCGCGCCACGCTCTGCAGCGCCGGCTCTTCCAGCCCCACTGCCGCCAGCATCTCTTGGCGGTCGGCGTCCGACATCACGGCGATCTCGCTCTCCAGCTTCGCTGACACGGGAACCATGCCCGCCCCATGCTCGGCCGCGTACTTCCGCACGGCTTCGCAGAGCGGATGATGGCCCTGCAGGTCCGCCTCGTCGACGTTGGCGATGTAGAGCACCGGTTTGGCGGTCAGCAGCCCGAAGCTGCTGATGGCCTTCGCCTCGGCCTCGTCCAGCTGCAGCAGACGCAGCGGCTTCTCCTGCCGGACCAGGTCCAGCGACTTCTGGATGGCCGACACGCGCAACTTCGCTTCCTTGTCGCCCGACCGCGCCGACCGCTCGGCCTTCGGCAGCGACTGCTCCAGCGTCTGCAGGTCGGCGAGCATCAGTTCCAGTTCGACCATGTGGATGTCGTCGACCGGATCGACACGTCCGGAGACGTGCGTCACGTCGGGATCCTCGAAGCAGCGAACGACCTGCAGGATGGCGTCCACTTCGCGGATGTGGCTGAGGAACTTGTTCCCCAGTCCCTGGCCTTCGCTGGCGCCCTGCACGATGCCGGCGATGTCCACCAGCTTGAGGATGGCCGGGACGATCTTCTGCGGCTTGATGCGGGCGGCGATCCGGTCGAGCCGTCCGTCGGGCACGGCCACGATGCCTTCCTTGGGGTCGATCGTGCAGAACGGATAGTTGGCCACCTGCGCGGCCCCTGATCCGGTGAGAGCATTGAAGAGGGTGCTTTTGCCCACGTTGGGCAGACCTACGATTCCGGCTTCCATCGTCGCATTCGCCTGAAGTGAAGAACCACCGGACGCTTCCTGCGGCCTCCCTGTCGGAGGGCATCGCGGGTCCGGAACGCCGGATTGTAAACCGAATCGAGAAACGGGGTCAGGTCACCTGCTCGGCGTGTGGGGCAAAAAAGAGCCCGCCCCGTCTCCCACGCTAGATGGCCGCCAGGGCGGCTTTCATCTTGTCGAGGCCCGTGCGGAGCACGTCGGCGGCCGGTTGTTCCCAGTAGCCGGGGTTGAACAGTTCCAGCGACAGGGTGCCGGCGAAGCCGGTGGACAGCAGCTGGCGGAGGATCGCCGGGACCGGCGCGACGCCGTCGCCCGGATAGACACGGTCCTTGTCGCCGATCGTGTCGCGGGGAATGTCGCCCGGATAGTCGTTCATGTGCAGCACCGGTACGCAGGATCCGGGGACCAGCCGCAGGGTGCCAAAGTCGGAGCCGCCTTTGAAGATATGGTAGACATCCAGCAGCAGGCAGGCGTCCCGATCGGCCGACTCGACCGCCACATGCATCAGCTCGCCGACGCGGGAGAGCGACTTCGAAAAGCCCCACAGCTCCAGGGCCGGCGTGACGCCCGTCTGGCGTCCCAGCTCCAGGATGGCCGCATAACGCTCGGCGGCCTTCTGCAGGTTGAGGTTGGCCTGGTCGGTGGCGCCGACGGGCGGCGCGGCGATCCGCGTGCCGCCGATCTGCCGCAGCGTCTCCATGTCGCGCCGCAGGGCTTCCACGCCCGCGGCACGCTGGCCGTCGTCGTCCACGATCCACGAGGCGAAGCCGATGGCGCTGTCGACCGTCAGGCCCTGGTCCTCGATGCGCTTCTTCAAATCCGCCAGCCGTCCGCCTTGCTCCGTGTACGCCTGCAGCTCCCCCATCCAGGGTTCG
>JBIIEC010000417.1:0-5231 GCA_044238045.1 Pirellulaceae bacterium
CGAGCCAACACAACGGGGGGCCGCAGGACACTTGGGCGGCACGGAGATTGCCGATTGCGGGTGGGCGTATCGGCGAAAGGGCGGCGGGCTAAACCACCGGCGCAGGCGATGACTGCGCGTGTTGAAGTCGCGAACGACGGAAACGGCTGGCGGTCTAGGCAGCAGGGCCGCGCAGCAGGCGGTCGACCGAATCCATCAACCGGTCCATGGCGAACGGTTTGCGGAGGTAGTCGTCCACGCCCAGCATCTCCGCATAAGCCTTGTGCCGACTGCCTTCGTTGGCCGTGATCATGATCACCTTGATTGGCACGGGTCGCGTGCGACGCAGGCGTTCCAGCACCAAGAAGCCGCTGCGTTTGGGCATCATCATGTCGAGGATCACCAGATCGGGATCCTCACGCTCGGCCATGGCCAGTCCCTGGTTGCCGTCGCGGGCGATCAGCACTTCGTAGCCCTTGGCACCCAATGCGTACCGCAGCGATTCGATGATCTCGACGTCGTCGTCGACGACCAGCACGCGGGGCTTGGCTTCACCAGCGGGTTTGGAGTCGGGTGGGAGCGAAGGCGGGGGATTGTCGGCAGCCATGGCCAGGGGATCTCCTCATAAGTAGCGGACCTACAGTTTCCCCGCATCGTACGGCCAAAACAAGGGGGAGACCCGCGGGGCGACTCGGAGGCCTTCGTGGGCGCGACGGCCGGCGTTGGGACGGCCCGTTCGGCTACGGCCTGGCACGCCGGAAGAGATCGAAGAATTGGAGTGGAGGCTTTTCCGTGGCCGTCTGCTGGATCTCCAGCGTGGCCTTGGCCTCGATCCGTGATTCCCGCATCGTCAGCCGCGCATCGAGGCCGCGGAACCAGGCCGTGGAGGGGGATGCAAAGGCCTTGGTCTCGCCCTGTTTTTCGCGGATCTCCGGCCAGTGCGTGGATACCCAGTAGGGGCGTGCGGCGCTGGCGTCGCGGAGTTCGTACTGGCCGCCGAGTGCGCAGACGAGACGCACGCCCAGGATCGACTCGGCCACCTGGAGCGCTTCGGCGGGCGGCACGCCCAACTGCTGGGTCAGGCCGTTCAGCAGACGCGTGTTGCCAATCGAGGTGTCGTACGCGCGCTGGAAGTCCAAGGCCGCGAACCAGCTCTGGATACGCGACTTCGAAATGTCCATGACATGCACGCGAAGCTGCGCGTCATCGGACGGATCGCTGGAGGCGTCCTGCGGCGCGTCCTCGACCGCCAACTGGGATCCGGCGTCGGTGAGGACTTCCGGGTTCACGCCGATCAAGGCAAACCCCTGCTCGGTCTGCAGTCGCCAGAGTCCAAATGGCAGTTCGGAAAGTCCGCGTGCGTCGACCGCCGGCGGCTCGCCCAGCGGCAGCAGGTCGAGCAGGCCCATGCGCGGCCACGCGCCCAGGTAGGCGGGCGCGGTGCGCAGCACCTGCAGGATGCGAAACATGGACTGCCGCGAGAACACGACTGGCACTTCTCGATTCTGGATCCCGAAGAACACATGGTGCGCGCCGGCCGTGGGCGCGAAGCGGCCGGCGCCCTGCAGCACGGCCTGCGCCGTGATGGCGTCGTCGGGCGACTGGCGGATCTTGCGTCGCGTGGGAGGTCCGACGAGGCCGGCCATCACGCCATACTTCTTGCGATCGAACGGGTCCACCTCCGCCGTCACCTCCAGTCGTTCGCGGCCTGACGAATCGACCTGGGAGCGAGTGACCTGCAGCAGCACGGGGTCCATCTGGTTCCACTTGCGTTCGTGGAAGGTCGCGATGGCCGCGTAATCGGCCTCCTCCTCGACCGTGACCTGTTCCAGCGGCACGTCGGGAATGGGCAGGAAAGTACCGCGGGCGCCGCGCAGCGAATCGATCGGCTCACTCAACGGCTTCCCATTCCGCTGTTCCACCATCCGGCTGCCGTCCGGCCGCTGCTCGAAATCGAGCGGCAGCATCTGGGAGCGGACAAGATCCTGGATGGTGGCGTGCGGCAGGCCTTCCTGCCGCGCCGCCCAACGCGCCATCTGCACCAGTTCCAGGTCGGTGACGGACCGCAGGCGCCGACGCAGTTCGATCTGGTACTGGGGCGAAACGAGTCCGCGGAAGAACGCGGGCGACAGGTAGGCAAAGACGGTGGCGTTCGAGGATACCGGATGGCGGCTGCGCGCGGAGCGGAAGTCGGGGGACTGCGCCAGCGTCCTCTGTCCCGACGACGACTCCAGAAATCGCTCCACGATCGCCAGGCTGTTGGAGACCAGGTGGTAGTCGCCATCGGCCACATAGAGCGACCGGAGGCGGTTATCGGGCGTGGACGCGACCGAGACTTGGTGGCCTTCCAGCTGGATCGTCGTCATCGACGCTCCTGCACTGGCGAACCGCGCGACGGCTTCGCGCCGCTGCTTCATCAAGTCGCCGGCCAGCAGGTTGTTGCGAGCTTCGAAGAGAATCCCGATCGCCGCTCCCTCGCGCAAGTAGGTGTCCCGACCGATCATCGCGACATCCGAGATGATCTTGCCGCCCAGCACCTCCGCCAACCGCGACTCCTTGAGTCCCAACTGGTCCTGGGCGCGGGTGCTGGTCTGCGCGTCGTGGCCGCGGAGTGCCACCATGCGGCCGACGCTGCCGCCATTGTTCTCCAGCAGCTTGCGCAGCCAGAGGTAGTTCTCGAAGCTGCCGAAGCGAATGTAGAAGCACTCCTCGGGCACATGGGCGGCCATTGGTTCGAGGGTTGGTTCCGTGGGGGGGCTGGTCCCAGGGGAGCTGGCTGCCGGCATGTCCGGCGCGGCACGCGGCTTCCAGGGAATGTCGGCGGGCATCGGACGCACGGCCCGGTCGTCCCGCGCCGTGCCCGCCAGCGTGCGCTCCATGATGCGGATCCGCGCCGGCTCCGTGTTCATCACCAGCTTCAGCGTGTCCTCCGGCTGGTACTCTTCGCGCACGTGGGGACGATTGAAACGCGGCGCGGCCAGCCCGAAACGCTGTCCGAGCATACGCGGCAGGTAGGTTTCCAGCAGCGGTGGATAGTCGCCCTGCATCTCCTGCAAGCGGCCGCGCGCGTTGTAGTTCTGCCACCAGGCCTGCAGCAGGCGCGCGTGCACGCGCGGCGCGCGCTGAGGCACCACCTCGACCGTCTGCGGCTGCGGATTCCAGAAGGTGATCCGCAGCGGCTCGTCGCCGCGGAACAAGAAGTAGACGTTGACCGTCGACGGCGTATCCGCCGACTCGACGCCCAGCAGGCCGCGGATTAATCCCAGCACGCGTCGATGCACGACGGCCGGATAGAAGAGCCGTCCCTGCTCGTCGCGAATCCGATAGCCGTTCGTGTCCAGCACGAGGCCCTCTTCCGGGCCCGTCATGGGCAGCGCGATGCGCCCGATGCCAAACGGACGCCCCGTAGCCGCCACGACCTCCACCGCATCGGCTCGCCCCGACACCGCGTGCCAGCCCAGGCCGATCATCAGCAACAGAGCCACGGCACGACGCATGGCAGCCTCCTTCTTCTCCCGTTGCTCCGCCCCCTCCCGAAACCAACTGCTGCGGCGGAGAACTGACGCGGAGCGCGCAGGGCACCGCGACAGTCTGGGGTGAATCGTGACCGAGCGGTGCGGTATCGTCAAGGGTCCGCGCGTCCGGACTCGGACGCCGCCTGGTTGCTGGTCGCAGACGCGGCCGGACCGATAGCTCCCGCGAACGCCTCGAACGACGGATCGTTCACCAGCCGTTCGGACAGTTGCCGGTAGCCGTCGCCCAGCGGATGGCTGGCGTCGGCGTACAGTTCGCTGGCGAGTGTCGGGGCCGTAAGCGTGCGAAGGCCGGGTTGTCCGCGCAGCCAGTCGGTGACGACATGGATGCGTTCGTCGTGCGCCTGCCGCGCCGCGGGCGACAGCAGGTGGGTGTTGAAGGGCCCGACGACAACGAACGTGTCGACCTGCTGGTGACGCAACCAGCCGACGAGATCGCGGAAGGCACGCCACTGCAGCGACGAATCGAGGTCGACCCAGGCGAAGTCCTGGGCGCGGATGCCGCGCTGCGTCCACGCCAGCGGCTTCTGACGCGTCTTCTCGAAGGACAACTGCGTGTCACTCGGCGCCTGCGGCCACTCGTAGGGATGCTCCAGGCTCCAACGCTGCAGGTCCTGTCCGTCCAGTCGCTGCAGTCGGAAGTGGCGCACCCACTGCCGCCACGGCCACTCGCGTTCCACGACCACCGACAGCCGATCGGCCAGGCCCGCTCCATACGCGGGGATGTGCGGCAGGAACTGCGGCACGAGGTCGGGGTGGTTGAAAGAGACCGGCCGCGTTGTCTGGAGGTCACGCTCGGCCGACGTCAGCCACAGCGGGTTGAAGTGCAGCACGACGCGGCGCGGCAGCGGTCGACCAAGATAGGTTTGGCAGAGCCCCTGCATGGCCAGCGGATGAAGGCCGTTGAGGCCTCCATTGCGAAAGACGGCCTGTCCGCCGAAGGCGCGCGTCAGGTGGTCGGATAGCGTCTGCCCGGCATCGACATATTCGCCCCACACGACCGAGTCGCCGACGACCAGGATCTGCTGGGCGTCCGCGGCCTGCCGCGCGAAGCGTCGATACTGCCAGTAGTCCTGGCTGAAACTCGCCGGCGTGCGGTAGTCCGCCGGGAAGTCGGCCGCCTCGAAACGCTCGGCGATCCGCGGCAACGTCCACCACACGAGGAGGAGCGTCGCGAGCACGGCGAGCATCCCGCGGAACGCCACGCGCGGCGCCGTCATCACCAGTCCCTGCGACGTGCGCGTCGTGGGGCGGACATCGGATGCGTTCATGCGCGGATCTCCTGGGAGGCAGCGGGGCCACTCATGCTTAGAACTGGAAGTAGATGAAGGGCTGGTCGCCGCGGCCGGGCACGAAGCTGATGTACAGGAGGATGGCGACCAGCAGCAGGCCATGCAGCCACCGCGTGGCGCGCGACGGCAACTGGACGTTCTCGAACAGCCACTGGTAGGCGACGACCAGAACCAGCAGGCTGGCGGCGAGCAGCGGGAAGCGAGGATCGGTCCACGCTCCGGTGGCGATGCGCGTCAGGATCAGCCACGCGTCCTCCACCGAGGCGGCTCGGAAGAAAATCCACGTCAGGCACACGAAGGCGAAGATGCCGACCTGCTTCACCACGGCCGGCACACGCTCGCGATACCAGCGGGCGTTCTCCAGCGGCCGCATCAGGACATACGCCGCTCCATGCAGGGCGCCCCAGATCAGGAACGTCCACGCCGC
>JBIIEC010000067.1:0-18241 GCA_044238045.1 Pirellulaceae bacterium
CGCCCTGCTCTGCACTGCCGTGAAACAAGGCAGCCAAGACCCGCGATGGGACTTGGACGGCAGCCAGCAGGTCGACCTGCTGGACGTACGCTACATGGTGCGTAACATCCTGCGGTCCACCCCTGGCGACTCCAACCTGGACGGCGTCTTCGACTCGCGCGACCTGGTGCAGGTTTTCGCCGCCGGTCTCTATGAAGATGGAGTAGCCGGCAACGCGAACTGGGATACGGGCGACTGGAACTGCGACGGCGATTTTACTTCCGCCGATCTCGTCGAAGCCTTCGCCAACGGTGCTTATGTGAGCGCCAGCAGTCCCGCCGCGATCGCAGCCGATTCCGCAGCCAGCCTCTGGGCGGCTGCCGTCGACGCCGCCCTGGTGGAACAGCGTCAGGCGCGACGCGCCGCTGCCGAATAGCACCAGCCGATGGGCCGCGAAAGACAACCGGCCAAGCCCTTCTGGAACCACGCGCCCGCCAGCAGGGATACCACGAACGCCACCACGACCGCGCCGCATTGCAGCAGCGGCGAATAACGACCCGCATCGGCTAGTACCAGGCGCAGCACCAACGTGTGCATCAGGTAGGTCTCGTAGGAGATCGAACCGGCCCACATCACAAACCGGCGCACGGGAGCGACCACGGAAGCCGTCGACATTCGGTAGGCAATCAGCAGGATGCCCAGGAAAGCCAGCAGCGCGAAGGGATTGTTGAGGAACTTGCCGACATCCCCCCCCGCCTTCACCATCACCACATCGGCGATCAAGGCCAGGGCCGTCGTTGGCAACAGCCACTTCAGCGGGATTTCCCAGAAGCAGATGCCTCGACATGCGGCGAGGTCCGCCAGCACCATGCCCAACACGAACTCCCACAGGTACACCAGCCCAGAACTCTGAAACACCCGCTCATCCGTTCGCCCCAAACCGATCGCGATGGCGGAGAAAGCCAGGTAGACCGCGAACGTCGCTCCCAGCGTCCACCGACTTCCCCATCGCAGGTAGACGCGGTACAGCAGAGGGAACACCGCGTACAACTGCACGATGGTGGAGAGGAACCAGAGCGGATATCCGAAACTGCCGATAATCGACTCATCGAACGCCTTGAACAGCAACAGATGTCCCGCCAGTGCGTAGGCTCCATCACGGGGATAGAGTGGAACGACCAGGTTGAGCAGGAACACGGCCGTCACGAAAACGTAGTAAGGCACGAGAATCGATCGAAACCGTCGCGAGTAGAATCCTTCGAGCGACTTGCGACGACACGAAAGCAGCAGGCCGAAACCGGAGATCAGCACAAACACGTGTACGCCCGCCCCGCCGAAGGAAACGGCATTTGCCCAGATGCCGTGGGCGAAGGGCTGCAGCACGTGGAACAGCACGACGGCCAGCATCGAAAAGCCGCGGGCAAAATCCAAGACGGGCAAACGATCGGTCGTCGGTTTCGTACCCATGGAGCAACTGGATCCCCGGGGATCCCTCCGGATATGGTTTCGACTTCCGGGCCCGCAACTATGCGAGCGTCCGGACCTTCGAAGTCTAGCGAACGAACAACGGCCAAGCCGTTCTTTTCACCAACCCCGCATGAAACGGCGTTGCCGGGCGTCCTCGGGTCGCCCTGGCCCCGCAGCGATCGGACGCCGACGTACGGCACTCGGCCGGGGACGATGAAAAGTGCGGTAACGGCCCGTTGGCAGCCGACCGCATGGACGGGATCCAAGCCGCTGCCGCGTCGGAGGCTGGCCCCGGCGGAACCTGCTACCGGCTCGGTGCCGCCCGCTCCGCCAGCCGCCCTTTCCAACTCCGTATGATCGCCGGAGAGTGTCCTGGCCTCCTTGGGTCCTGCGGACGGCGGCCGCCGTTCATCGGCAGTCGGTCGACCGCTCAGCCGGCCGACCGTCGGGCCCCCCTGGTTACTCCCGTCGCATGGTTCGCTCGGAAGCGGCAAATTGCCATCCCTCACTTTACGGAAATCCCGAACGAACTTATCATTGCGGCGGGTCTGCGGAAGGGGCGTTGGGATACGTATTGCCATGGGCGTGCTGCTACAAATTAAGAATGCTCACAAGAGCTACGGGGAACAGGTGCTGCTGGACGGCGCCGAGGCGACGATCGTCGACGACGTCAAAGTCGGCTTCGTCGGACGCAATGGAGCCGGCAAGTCAACGCTGCTCCGCGTTCTGCTCGGCGAAGAAGAGTTGGATCGCGGCGAGGTCACGCGCCACTCGCGTCTCCGGCTCGGTTACCTGCGCCAGCACGATCCCTTCCTGCCCGGCGAAACGGGACTTGAGTTCCTGATGCGGGACAGCAGCCAGCCCGACTGGAAGTGCGGCGAGATCGCCGGCCAGTTCGAGCTCAAGGGCGCGTATCTGGAGGGCCCGGTCTCGAAGCTCTCCGGGGGCTGGCAGACTCGCCTGAAACTGGCCGCCCTCCTGCTGCATGAACCCAACCTCCTGCTGCTCGACGAACCAACCAACTTCCTCGACCTGCGCACCCAGATCCTGCTGGAGCACTTCCTGCGGGATTTCAAGGAGGCTTGCCTGATCGTCTCCCACGATCGCGCTTTCCTCGGGGCGACCTGCACGCACACGCTGGACCTCAGCCGCGGGAAACTCACGATGTTCCCGGGCAAGATCGACGCCTTCCTGGAATTCCAGCAAGAGCAGCGACTGCATGACGAGCGGACCAACGCGACCGTGATGGCCAAACGCCGCCAGTTGGAGGAGTTCATCGCCAAGAACAAGGCCCGGGCCAGTACGGCCACGCGCGCCCGTTCCAAGAGCAAGCAGCTCGAACGTCTCGAACTCACGGAAATCGTCAACGACGAACCGACCGCGAGGATCACGGCGCCGGTCGTCGATCCGCGCAAGGGCGCCGCCATCCGCTGTCGCGACCTCTCCATCGGGTACGCCGATCGCGCCATCGCCACCGAGATCAACCTGGAGGTCGAACACGGCTCCCGTGCTGCCATCGTCGGTGACAACGGCCAGGGCAAGACGACCTTCCTGCGGACACTCGTTGAATCACTGCAGCCCATCCAGGGCGAAGTCCGTTGGGGCCACGGCTGCAACGTGGGCGTCTACGCCCAGCATGTCTACACGAGCCTCCCCGAGAAGGGAACGGTGCTGGACTACTTGGAGTACCATGCGGCTCCGGGTACGAAGAACCAGACCATCCTCGACCTCGCCGGCGCCATGCTCTTCCGCGGCGAACAGGTCAAGAAACGCATCTCGGTGCTCTCGGGTGGTGAACGGGCGCGACTCTGCATGGCAGGCCTGCTCCTCAGCCAGCACAACATCCTCGTCCTCGACGAACCGGGCAACCATCTGGACGTGGATACGGTCGAAGCCCTCGCGCAGGCCTTGCTGGACTTCAAGGGTACGGTGATCTTCACCAGCCATGATCGCCACTTCATGAAACGCGTCGCGACCTGCATCATTGAAGTCCGCGATGGACACGTCACGAACTACAACGGCGACTACGAAGCCTACCTGTACTCCGTCAACAAGGAGATCGAGGACGGAGAACGCGAAACGGCCGCGGCCAGCGGCAAGGCCAGCCGGAAACGCTCCGAGGCTCCCGCCGCTCCCGCGCGAGCTCCCCAGCGCAACGAACGTGAAGTCCGCAAGGAGATCACGAACGTCGAGCGAACGATCGCGCGTCTGGACAAGCAGAAACGGGAACTCAACGAGCAGTTGCTGCAGGCCACCGATCCGGCCGAGGCCTTGCGGCTGCACAACGAGGCCACGGACGTCGGCAACCAGCTTTCGGAAGCCGAGGACCGCTGGTGCTCCCTGCAAGCGGAACTGCCGCAGGACTGAGCTTTCCGCCGCGGAAGCGATTGGGGAACGCCACGCGTCATGGAACGCCTGACCAGCGGCGCGGCCCCCAGGTCAACCGACCACCTCACGAACGACCGTGCCGTGGACATCGGTCAGCCGGAAGTCCCGCCCGGCGTGACGGTACGTCAGTCGCTCGTGGTCAATTCCCAGTTGGTGGAGCAGCGTCGCATGCAGGTCGTGCATATGCACCCGCCCCTGCACGGCCCGGTGGCCCCACTCGTCCGTCTCGCCGTGCGCCACCCCGGGCCGGAATCCTCCCCCGGCCATCCAGACCGTGAACCCTCCCGGATTGTGATCGCGGCCGGTGCCGTGGTCCTGTGCGTAGGGAGTGCGTCCAAACTCGCCTCCCCACCAGACAATCGTATCCTCCAGCAGGCCCCGTTGATGCAGGTCGTCCAACAGCGCGGCGATCGGCTGGTCCACGGCCTTCGCGTGAAACGCATGCCTGGGAAGATCGGAGTGCTGGTCCCAGGCGGGATTCGCCGAATTGTCGCCGTACGTCACCTGCACGAAGCGTACGCCGGCTTCACAGAGTCGACGAGCCAGCAGGCACTGGCGGCCGAAGGCATCGGTGGCGGCGGAACCGATGCCGTAGCGGTCGAGCGTGGAGCGGGACTCTTCGGCGAAGTCCATCACACGAGGCACCGAACGTTGCATGCGCCAGGCCATCTCGTAGGCGCGAATGGCCGCTTCCAAGTCGGAATCTTCAGCGAAAGGCTGCTGCTGGACGCGATTCAATCGTTCGAGGCGGTCCACCCAGGTGCGTTGCTGTTCGGCAGTCCGCCGGGAGTTGGTAATGTTCCGCTGCCGGACGCCCTCCATCGACTCGCCGGCGCGCCCCCAGGCCACACCCTGGCAATACGAAGGCAGGAAGGCGTTGCCGTAGTTCCGCGCGCCGCCATTACCCGCCGAAGGACTGAGGGAAACGAACCCCGGCAGGTCCTCGTTTTCACTGCCCAGACCATACTGTACCCACGAACCCATCGACGGCCGAACCAAGTTCGTCGCTCCACAGTGCAGGAACAGAGTGGCAGGCCCATGGGCCACGCCTTCCGTGTGGACACCGTGCAGGAAAGTCAGACGATCCACATGGCGAGCCACTTGGGGGAAAAGCCCAGAAACCCATCGCCCGCTCTGGCCATGGCGACGGAACATCCAGGGAGAGTTCATCACGCGTTGCCTCGAATCGCCTGCGCCCGTCTTCGCCTTTTTGCGCGCGTCGTCGAACGAGATCTCCTGGCCTTCGTACCGCGCGAGTTGCGGCTTATAGTCGAACGAGTCGACTTGGCTGACGCCGCCCTGCATGAACAGAAAGATGACTCGCTTCGCGCGGGGAGGCCGGTGGGGCCCGACGTTGGCGAGCTTCGCTTCGCTGCCCGACGCCAGGGCCGACCAAGCCATTCCGCCAAAGCCGCAGGCGGACGACCACAGAAGCTGTCGCCGCGACATGGCCTGCCAGTCTGCCTCTCGCCGCTCGTTCATCGATCCTCCTTCGTGCCCCGTCCCTTAATCGCGATATCGAAAATCGAGGCATGCGAACAACAGTCGATAGAGTTCCGCCAACGACGCCTGGGTGGGACGTTCCCTGTTGCCCTCGAACTCCAAAAGGCCCCGCAGGCTCATCAACTCGTCCTCGCCCGCCGGTCGCCCCAGGCACCCCATAAAGACCGCGTGCAGCCACTTCGCCTCGCAATCCTCCTGCGTAATGGCCGAGGTTTGCTCGTCGAGCAGCCGCGCGGCCGCTTGGGAAGCGCAGTCATGGACAAGCGGATCGGTCAGCAGGAAGAGCGCCTGCTGCGGAACCGTGCTGACGTTGCGCTGGCCCACCACCATCCCGGGATGCGCGAAATCGAAGGCCACCAGCACTTCAGGCAAGGCGTTGCGAAACACGGGCAGGTAGAGACTGCGGCGGGAACTCTGCTCCTGGTAACCGTAGTCGTTCCCCGTTCCGGGGCGAACCGTGCTGCCTCCGCGGCGAAGATCCAGCTGTCCCGAAATCGCCAACATGCCGTCCCGGATGCACTCCGCCTCCAGCCGCTTGCGATTCATGCGCCACAGCCAGCGGTTTTCAGGATCGAGTTTCCGATCGCCAGCGTTTTCATCGGACGAACGCTGGTACGCATCCGACAGGACAATCGTCCGCACCAACCACTGGACCGACCAGTCGTGCTCCTGGAACTGCCGTGCCAGGTAGTCCAGCAGTTCCGGGTGGCTGGGTTGCTCTCCAGTGGCATTGAACTGGTCGACGGACCGAACGAGGCCCTGGCCCAAGAGCCAATACCAGACTCGATTCACATACACACGCGACGTCAGCGGATTTTCCTGGTCGGTGATCCATGAGGCCAGCTGCCTCCGGCCACTTTCCGCGCGAGGCATCTCGGGAGCGGTGGGACCGATCACCTGGGGTACTCCGCGAGGGACCACCTCGCCGAGCGCATGCACGCTTCCTCGCCGGTGAACTGCCGCATCCTCGATCGTTTCGCGTTCGAGCAGGGAAAGCGCACGAGGACGCAGCGGCCCAGCCTCCTGCTTCGCCCTTGCCTCCTCCTGCAGAGCCCGCAAGGAATCGGTCGCTCCAGCGCCCCCGGCCTTGGCCTGATTGATTCGCTCCTGCAGTTCCCGCCATTCATTCTCCCACTCAGTAACTCGCCGCTCCTCTTCGGCCGTCAAGGGCAGTGGCAAGTCTTTCCAGGCCGAGACGTTGGCATGGTCGAGAGGCTGCGTGTTGCGAAGAATGCCCGCGAGGGCGTAGTAGTCGCGGGTGGGAATCGGATCGAACTTGTGATCGTGGCAACGGGCGCACTGCAACGTTTGCGCGAGCAGGCCGCGACCAATGACATCCAGCTGTTCATCCACCACGTCCATGTCCAGTTGCCGCTTGTCCTGCTCCTCAAGGTTGTGGTCCCCGAGGACGAGAAATCCCGTGGCGACGCGTCGTTGCTGCAGCCGTCCCAACGATACGGGCGTGCCATCGGCATGCGTCGCAGGCAGCAGGTCTCCTGCCAACTGCTCCACGAGGAACTCGTCGTACGGCCGATCCTCCGCGAAACAGTCCACGACATAGTCCCGATAGCGCCACGCTTCGGGCAACACGAACCCGCGCAGTGTCAACGACTCGGCATAGCGTGCGATGTCCAGCCAGTGCCGTGCCCAGCGTTCGGAAAATCGCGGCGAGGCGAGCAGTCGATCGACCAGGCGACGGTAGGCGTCGGGGGCCGGATCGTGCACGAACTCCGCCACCTCGGCCGTCGTCGGCGGCAGTCCGTGCAGGTCCCAGATCAAGCGTCGTGCCAGCGTCGCCCGTGATGCAGGCGGATTCGCGACCAGTCCCCGCGCGGTCAGTTCGCGATCCACCCAAACGTCCGCGGCCGTGCCCCACTCCGACTCGCCAGCGGCTGGTGATGCCACGGGCTCGCGTGGGACGCGGGGGCGTTCGATGGGGCGATAGGCCCAGAAATGGCGTCCCTCCTCGATTGCCCGTCGCGACCAGGACTCCGAGCGGCGAGGCGCGGCCTCCCCGTCCTCGGCCTGCAGGCGGTCACCTCCCCCGTGGGCACCCGACTCAATCCACTCGACCACCCGTTCCACCAGCGCATCGGGCAGCTTGCCCGACGGTGGCATCTGCAGTTCACCCTCATGCCGCAGCGCTGGAACGATCCGACTGGCCGCCGCATCGCCGGGAACGACAGCCGGCCCCGAGTCACCGCCCTGGAGCCACCCTTGCGCGTTGTCCAGTCGCAAGCCTCCCTGCACCTTGCCTCGCTCTCCGTGGCACTCGTGGCAGTGTCGTACCAGCAGGGGACGCACATGCGTTTCGAACAGAGCCTGGCTTCGCGCCGCATCGGCCGCGCGCGTCTCTTCGGCGTCCGCCAGGCGAACGGTCATCACGCCAAACCCGAAGGCCAACAGCGTGCCGATCCAGCCTGGCAGGCTGCGGCAGTGAACGCTTCGGCGTGAGGAAACGTGTTCCATACATCCAACTTCAGGCGACACGACCGTGGCAGACGAGGAATAGCTCGCTTTCTTGTAATCCATGGCCCGCCTCCCGACAACGCAAGGCGCATTGATTTCGCGGCATCCAGCCCCGAGTCGTGGCTTTCCGTGGCTATCGCTGGGCGACCGTTCACTTGCTGAAGCGTCCGAGCCGTGCGTCGTCGGCATCGAATCGAGCGTTGGCTGGCGCGGCTACCCGATGCTCCTCGGCGGATCCTGCCGGGCACCTCGATCCGAATCGAGAAATCCCTTCAGCAGGGCCTGGGCCGCGAGCATGTCCAGACGCTCGCGACGCTTGGCCTTGGTCAATCCCGCGGCCAGCAGGTGCTGCTCTGCTTCATGGGTCGTGAATCGCTCGTCGAACAACACCACCGGCAGGCCCGTCAGTTGCCCCAGCCAGTCACCGAACTCGCGCGCCTCCAGCGACTTGCGGCTCTCCTCGCCGCTCAGATGAATGGGCAATCCCACAACCAGGAAAACGACGTCCTCCTCGGCCACCACACGACGAAAGAAGTCCCCGTCCAGTTTCTGGCTGCGGCGAGTGTAGTTTTCGTAAGGACTCGCAAACGACTGGCCCGGATCGGAAATCGCGAGGCCATGGCGCACGGTGCCAAAATCAATCGCCAGGATCCGTCCCCGGGATGGCAGTTCTTGGTAAGGCACGAGCGGACTTTCCGTGGTGAGTGGTTGTCACGAAAACCAGACCGCCGCGGAACTGCCGCATCGGTGGAAACATCCCCAGTCGAGGCTAAAGATACTGGTCGTAACCATCCTTCTCCAGCCGTTGCACGACCTCGCGGATCCGTTCTTCGCAGTGCTTGCTCGCAACCAAGGTCGCGTCCGGTGTGTGCACGACCAAGCAGTCCTCCAAACCCAACGTCACCACCAGATGGTCGGCCGTGGAGCGGACGATCGTCCCGCGCGTGTCCAGCGTCAAGTAGCGACCGGAGCAGGTGTTGCCGTCACCGTCCACGCCCCGCAACCGCGACATGGCCTGCCAGCTCCCCACGTCATCCCACGCGAAGGGAGCTTCCATGACCACCACACGAGGCGCTCGCTCCATCACCGCGTAATCGATGGACTTGCCGACGATCGCCGCGAACTCGCGGCGAAACACCTCGTCAAAGTCCGCGCCGCGCGCAGCGCTGGCGATCGCTTCGAGATGCTGGTGCATGACCGGTTCGAACTGCCGGAGCAGATCCAGGATCGTCCGGGCCTTCCAGACGAAGATCCCTGCGTTCCAGTAGTAATCGCCCGATGCGACATACTCGCGAGCCACCTCGGCCGAGGGCTTCTCGCGGAACCTCTCAACGCGATAGGCCCCCTCCGACAACGCATCGCCACGCTGGATGTATCCGAACGACTCGGCCGGATACGTGGGACGAATGCCAAATGTCACCAGGGTCTCCGGCGACGCCTCCACCAGCCTCGCCGCCGCCTCAATCGCCTCGCGGAACTTCCCTACCGGTGAAATCACATGGTCCGAGGGCGAAACGACCATCACGGCCTCGGGATCGTCGCGCAGCACCCATCCCGCCGCCACGCCGACACACGGCGCCGTGTCGCGTTTGCAGGGTTCACCCAGGACCGAAGTCGAGGCCAAGGCTGGCAACTGGCAACGCACGGATTCGACCAGCCGTTCGTTGGTGACCACCAGGGTGCGATCGGGCGATACCCAGCCAGCGAACCGGGCCAGCGTCGACTGCAGCATCGACTCGTCGCCCGCGAGATCCAGCAGTTGCTTGGGCAGGTTCCGCCGACTGGCGGGCCAGAAACGCGTTCCGGCTCCGCCCGCCATGATCACGGCATGTAGCATGGAAGCAGCATCCTTTCTTCGCGGGAAGCATCTGCCCGCACAGGTCGATTCAACCCGCCGAGGTCGACTCGCCAACCATCAACGAAAAGCGCGGGAACTCATCGCGTGCGATCGCCATCAAGAAAACGATCGGCGTCGACACGCAAGGGCAGTCGGAGACGTTCGCGAAGCTCCCCCGCATCCAGGGCCAGACCGGGCGCGATCTCCACCGACACACCCGCATCCACTTCCGCACCCGCCGCTTGGAGCCACCTGGTATGCTTGGCCACGAGCGCCGCCCGCGTCGATTCCGGCGTATCCGTCGCGGCTCCGCTCGCGTTCTTCAAGGGAGCGAAGATCTCCCGGGCATCTCCCTCCACAACGAGGGGATTCCTGGCCAGCGGCATCAGATCAAAGATGAAACGCTCGAACTTCGTCGCATTCGGCTCCGTCGGGCTCACCAGTTTTCCCTGGCCGTCAAGATAGGGTACCTTCTTGCGGGCCACATGGAATGGCAGCGCATCCGGCGTTGCCGCAGCGCGACGAAGAAACTCCACCGACATCCCATGGACGGCCGTGCTGCCCGCCCAGAAGACAAGACCTCCCGAAGCATCTCGGCGCTGCGCGGCGGCCGCCGGGAGATCGCTGTACTCGATGACCCGCATCGTCCCGTCCACGTTGACGACGTTCCCGACCTTCTCCAGCGGATCCGTCTTGGCCACCACCAGCGTCGACATCTCGGACTCGGAGAGCACATGGAATCCGAGCAACTCGCGATCGCACAGGTTGACCAGCGGGTTGTCGACCTGGAAGTAGAAGATCTGCTCCACTCCCCGTCGTCGCATGTCCTCCAGGCAACCGCTGGAGACCAGCGCGGCCAGCATGCCCCCATGTCCATCAGGACTCAACGCGATGCTGTCCTTCGCCTCCAGCAGCAGCCGACCGGAATCGTCCAGCGCCGGCATCGTTCCCTGGCAGAACACCCTCAGGTTATCTTCCGACAGGCCAAGTCGACCGTTCTGCTCGAAGTAAGCCACCGTCTCCGCATGGGTCGCTGGACTGGTCATCAAGTAGAGCGGCACCTGAGTTCGGTAGCGATTCGCCACGGCCAGCAGTTGATCCACATGCATCTGGAAAAGCGAGCGATTCGAGACGGGTCCGATCCGGTACATCCCCTTGGGATGCGGGAATCCCAATCGAGTCCCCTGGCCCCCTGCCACGAGAATCACCCCCACGCGCCCCGCCGCGATCAGTTCATCGGCCGCGGCTCGCGCGTCCTCACGACGAAAACGGCCGCTAGTCCCCTGAAGCCGAAACGCCGTGGGCGACTGGGCACGGTTCGCCACCTGTCCCCAATCGGTATCGCCCGCCGCGGAAGCATGCACGACCGCCAGCTGTTCCAAGTCCAGGGAACGCACCTGATCGGCCAGGCGAGACCTCGCACCGCCGTCCAATTCGTCCCAGAACTGAAGGACATGGGACTGGCCGTGACTCGCCAAGCTTCGCAACAGTTCCTCGCGTGACAACTCCTCCATCACCTGCTCCTCCCTGCTTGCCGAACCCACGCGGTCGAGCGTCCCTCACCCTGGCGACGGCGCTGCCGACACATGGCAGTCCCCACCGTGACCAGATCGGCCCTCGCTAAAAAATCCAACCCTTCACCCACGCCACGCACAGCAGGCACAGCAGTGGGAACATGACAAAGACCGTCATGTAGGTGAACACCGTCGTCCAGTAATGTCGCGGCCATCGGGCCATCGCTCGAATCTCCGGTCGTAACTAGAATACGCGTTTGCCAAGTGCCGGCGTGGCTACCGCGCGGGCCACGACTCAACCAACTCCTCGACCGCCGCTCCGAGTGACTTCGAGCGTCCTTCTCGAATCTCCCAGGCCACCATCCATGTTGCGATCCCCACGGAAGCAGTCCGTCTCCAATCCGGTTGCGGCGTTGCTTCAAGCGAACGCGGCTGCCTTCCGCTCCACGGGCTTGCCTGCCCACCTTCGATGGGGGACGCTTCTCGTCTGCATCCTCGTCGTGCTGCGGGCGGGTGCTCCAGTCCAAGCGGAAGCGCCCGCAGATACCTCGGTGCGACTACAGGAGACCACGATCGCCCGCTTTACGCCGCTTCCCGAGGCTGCGGGGATTATCGGTCACATGGATCCATTCGTCCAGAGCATGAGCCCGCTGGATCGGCGGTTCCGCCTGTCTGCCAAGGGCCCCGTCGAAGCAGCCGAATACCTCGACTTCGCGAAGCAACAGGTGCTTGCCTGGACGGAAGCGGACATGGAACGACTTCGCCCCGCGTTACAGCGGTTAGCAAGCCGGCTGGAAGGCCTGCGCCCCCTCTGGCCCCCTGTCGTGGAACTGATCAAGACGACGGGCCGCGAAGAACAGGGGGCGCCCCATTGTCGCGGCAACGCCATCGTGCTTCCCGAACCATCGCTGCGAGGCGACGACGCCAGCCTTCAACGCCTGCTCGCGCACGAACTGTTCCATATCCTCAGCCGGCAGGAGCCCGCGCGACGCGCCCGACTCTACGCCATCCTTGGCTTCAGCACCTGCGACCCCATCGCGTTGCCCGCGACCCTGGCTGCGCGCAAGATCACCAACCCGGATGCCCCCGCCATCGACTGCGTCCTGCCCATCCAGGAGGAGGGCATCACGCGACAGGTCAGCCCGGTGCTCCTGGCGCGCAAGGACCAGTACGAGTCACTGGAGCGCGTGAGCCTGTTCGCGGAGATGCAGTTTCGCCTGCTCGTTGTCGAAAAAGTAGAAGACCATACCGTCGTGGCCAACCCCCGCGATCCCCGGTTGCTGGACCCGGCGCAGTGCCCCGACTTCCATCGACAGATCGGCCGCAACACCGGTTATATCATCCACCCCGAGGAGACCCTGGCCGACAACTTCGTCCACCTGGTCTTCGGCACCGCCGATCTGCCGGACCCGTGGATCGTCGAGCGACTTGGCGAGCAGCTCCGGCGATAGTCCAGGATGGAATCAACGAAAGGGCAAGTTGGATCCAAGGACCTGCGAGCTCCCTGCCGGGCAGGAGTCGGACTGGGCGAGCGGCAAACCGGGCGCCGGAGGTTCACCAGGCGAAGGGACAGTGGAACTGCGTCCCTTCATTCGCGGCGAAACGCGCGAAATCGTGCGAAAGAAGCGTCCGCGACTCAAGCCGCATCGGACTGTACTTCCGGATCCTCTGCGGACTGGCCTGCCTCCCAGGCGTAGAACTCCAGTAGGATCTCTGCGTCCTGCTCTGCGACCCGCTGCAGCTTTAACTCCACACGCCAACCATGGCGGAGCACCTGGGTGAGTTCACACTCGGCATCCAGCCCGCCGACCACCTCCACCTCGATCTCCGGAGTTTTCTCGAAGGCCGGACACAACACGGCGTGCCAGCTCACCACTCGTTGCCCGGCGGAGACGGGGACTCGCGCGCGTCCCGAACAGAAGTGGACGCCAGACTCGTCCCTGCCGCGAACCCAATGCTGGTCGGTACCTTCCGTCCAAACGGGGACCTCGTCGGCGTGAACGGCGGAGTACGCGTTGGCAGAAGCTGCGACCACCGCATCCTCCACGGGCTCGACCGATCCATCAGGCGGCAAGGCAGGCCCGCCCTCGCCTGCTGCCTTCGACTCCGGATCCTTCGCGGGTTGATCGACCTCGGAGCGACCGCGTTCGCCCGTGGCGTTCTTCCTCGCCGCAGGCTCGCTCATGCGGGAAGAGAGACGCCGCAACCGTTCGGTCCCCCAGTCTTCGACGAGTCGCAGTTCAGGTCGCGACGCCACCAACGCCGTGGCCCAGAGTACGACGAGTGGAAGCAGGTGTCCGCCGCGCACGGAAACAACCGTGGCCAGCAGTGTGAAGACGAGCGGACGCAGAAACCGTCGGGAGTTGATCGGAGCGTTCGCTGCGGAGACGGGCGGCTGAGCGTTCGTCAGGCCCCCGACGATGGCGACAAGCCCCGCCACCGCCAACACCAGCCAAGGGTTCGGCGGTCGAAACTCGACGAAGAGCCAACGCCGTACGAGCAGACCTGCGGAGACAAACAGGAAGCCGACGAGCAGGGAGGCTCCCAGCAATTGCAGCAGCCAGGGGCCGGATCCGATGGCAACGCGCCCCGCCGGTATCGTGCGGTCGAGGCGCGTGCAGGGACTGCGAGTCTCCGCCGCCATGGCGGCTTACTTCGCGTTCACGGCCGCCGCGAGTTCCTTGGCGCGATCCGTGCTTTCCCAAGTGAAGCCCGCCTCCGTGCGGCCGAAGTGGCCGCCCGAAGCCGTCTGGCGGAAGATGGGCCGCCGCAGCTTCAGGTAGTCGATGATGCCACGCGGCGAAAGCGGGAAGAACTTGCGAACCACTTCGCAGATTCTCGCGTCGTCCACCTTGCCCGTGCCCTCGGTGTCCACGAAAACGCTGACCGGCTCCGAAACGCCAATCGCGTAGGCCAACTGGACTTCACAGCGATCCGCCAAGCCAGCCGCCACGATGTTCTTCGCCACGTGACGAGCCATGTAGGCCGCGCTGCGATCCACCTTCGTCGGGTCCTTGCCGCTGAAAGCGCCACCACCGTGCCGCCCCCAGCCACCGTAGGTATCGACGATGATCTTGCGTCCAGTCAGTCCGCAATCGCCCTGGGGTCCTCCCACGACGAAACGACCGGTCGGGTTGATGTGGTAGGTGATCTCGCCCTGGATGAGATCCTTCGGAAGCACCGGTTCGATGATCTCCTTGATCACGTAACGGCGGATCTCTTCGTTCGAGACAGACGGCGAGTGCTGCGTCGAGACGACCACCGTGTTGATGCGAAGGGCCTTGTGGCCGTCGTACTCGACCGTGACCTGGCTCTTGCTGTCCGGCCGCAACCAGTCCACCCAGCCCTTCTGGCGAGCTTCGGTGAGTCGATTCAGGATGCGATGGGACAGCGCGATGGGCAACGGCATCATCTCGGGCGTGTCGTTGCACGCATAGCCGAACATCAGTCCCTGGTCGCCGGCCCCGACGTCCTTGCCTGCGGTCTGGTTGTCGTCCACGCCCTGCGCAATGTCCGGGCTCTGCTTGTCGATCGACACCATGACGGCGCACGTATCGGCACAGATGCCCATCTGGTCGTCCGTGTAACCCACGTCACGAATCACCTGGCGGACGATTTCCGCATAGTTGATCCCTGCCTTCGTGGTAATCTCTCCCGCGACAATCGCGATGCCGGTCGTAACCATGGTCTCGCATGCGACACGACTCATCGGATCTTGAGCGAGCAACGCATCCAAGATGCCGTCCGAAATCTGATCGGCCAACTTGTCCGGATGGCCCATGCTGACCGACTCACTCGTAAACAGGTACTTGCCCGTAGCCACAATCGGCTCCCCTCTCTAAGTCTGAATTCCGGCGGACCCAAGGCTGTCCGTGCCGCGACGAGACGAAACTTTCCGCAAGAATAGACCGCGTAGTATAACCACGCTCAAACGGCGTTGACAACCGACCGAAACAGTCGTGCCTCGCCGGCCGATTCGCTTGGTCAGGCAGCATCACTGCTACGACCGGCCTCGAACCGCGCGGAGCCCGGACGGGACGAACTGGCCTGCGAACCGCATGGGGCATCGAGCGAATGCGGAATCAGCGGCAAAAGTTGCTGCCACGACCGTTCCGTCGCCCCCTGGTTCTGTTGCACCAGTTGGCGGGCCCGCTCGCCCAAAGCGGCGGCCGTCGTGGAGTCTTCCAGGGTGCAGCGGACGAACCGCTCCATGCTTTCCCCATCTTGGACGACGACCGCTCCCCCCACCGCCAGCATTCGCTCCACCACATCACGGAAATTCACCGTGTTGGGTCCGAAGCAGAGGGGCACTCCGTACGCTGCGGGCTCGATCATGTTTTGCCCGCCTCGCGAACTAAGGCTGCCGCCGACGAAACCCACATCGGCCAGGCCCCACCAAGCCGAGAGTTCGCCCACGGTATCGACCAGCAGCACGCGAGCTTGCGACGCCTCGGCCAGAGTGGCGCGACTACGGCGGACCCAAGACCAGCCCGATGCTTCCAACTGCTCGGCCACGCCGTCGAATCGCTCCGGATGACGCGGCACGATCACCAGCCGCAGTTCGGGAAAATCGCCGGCCAGCCGCCGAAACACATCCAGTACCAGCCCCTCCTCGGTGTCGAACGTGCTGCCCGCCACCCAGACTCGCTGCGGTCGACAGACGCCCATCCACTCCACCAATTCGCGAGTCCGCCGGTTGCCCCGATCCATCTGGGCTCCATCGTATTTCAGGGAGCCGGTGACCACCACGCAACGCGGGTCGGCTCCCAGGGCCATGAAACGATCCGCATACTCCTGGGTCTGCGCGAGCACCCGGTCGACGCGAGCCAGGACCGGCCGAAAGAACCAGCGAAAACGGCGATAGCCGCGAAAACTGCGCGGGCTGAGACGACCGTTGACAATCGCCACGGAGGCTCCGGACCGACGCACCTGCCCGATCAACTGCGGCCAGAGTTCCAGTTCGGCCAGCACCAAAAGATCCGGCCGAATTCTTCGCACGGCCTCCCGAACGGCCCAACTGAAATCCAAGGGGCAGTAGGCAACTTGGCACTGCGGATACCGGCGACAGGCGGCCTCGTAACCCGTGCGCGTCGTCGTCGTGATGTAGCACTCCACATCCGGACGGTGCTTCGCGAGGGACTGCAGCAACACGCCCAGCAGGTTTACCTCTCCGAGACTCACGGCGTGCAGCCAGACACAAGGTCGCTGGCCCGGCCGTTCTGGAACCCTGCCCAGGAACTTGGCCGACCAGCCCTCGCGGTATTTGCCATCCCGCCAGCTGCGAACCACCAGCCAAGGGGAGGCCGCGATCAGCACCAAACCGTAGACGGCATCCAGCAGCCAAGCCAACATGCCGGCAGTCCCTCCCTGGTATCACCCGGCTTCATCCACGACCGACAGGAGAGGATCCCGGGCCGCCCTCGCGCCCCGTACTCAACCCGCTATCCCCTGCTTGAGCCCCCGGTCCAACCTCATCGGCTGGCAAGTCCGGTTTCCCAGGGCCCCAGGAAGCTCGTTCGCGAAGCTCCCCCCCCCGAATTGCGAACCGAAGCTCGCGTCGGCTGGTTGGCGTGCGAGAGCCTCAGGTTTCCGATCGCAGGTGGCAGTTCTTGTACTTCTTGCCACTTCCGCAAGGACACGGATCGTTCCGACCGACGTGGCCACTGCGGTTGCGAATGGTATCGATCTTGTCATCGTCACCCGCCGCCGCGTCCTCCGGCTGGCGGCTCTCCTCGGATGCCGCAAGCTGGGCGGCCGTCGGAGCGGCGGCATGCGTCGCCGCCGTCTCAACCCAGGTCGAGCCCACGAAGTTCTCATCGAGCTGCTCGATGCGGAAGACAAGCTCCGTGACGCGGACGGCAATCGAATCCCACATCTGCTCGAAGAGCTTCATGCCCTCGCGTTTGTACTCCACCTTCGGATCCACCTGGGCGTAACCGACCAAGCCCACGGAGCTTCGCAGGTGGTCCATGACAAGCAGGTGGTCTTTCCAGGCGGCATCCACGATCTGCAGCACCAGCTGGCGTTCCATGCGACGCATCTCGGGACGAAACCGTTCCTCCACCGCCTCGACCAGCTTGTTCTCCAAAACGGCCCGGTCAAGTTTTTCCAGGGAATCCTGCGGCAGTTCGACTTGGGCCTGCTGCTGCAGCCAACCCGAGATGGACGACAAGGCTCCATTGGCCGGCCCGCTGGCGGGCAGCGTGGCGAGCTTGCCCTTCAGCTCCTGGATCAGTTGCCGGCTGCGTTGCGTCAAGGCGATGCTATGGTCCAGCAGGACCCGCTGAATGTCTTCGGTGGAGCGAGCGGCGAACTGATCCGCCTCCGCGCCGACCCCTAACCGCGTGCGTGCCCAGCCGGCGAGCGCTTCGCGATCCAACTGCGGATCGGTTCCTGGAGCCGACGGAAGGCGGAAGCGATACAGCCCCGCCATCACCGGATATGCCGACTCCCTCATCTCATAGGCAGCCGTGGCCCGCGCCAGCACCAGCTTGTAAGCCTCGGGCTTGTCCAGCTTGCTGATTTCGGCCGGATCCAGATGCACTCCGAATCGATTCTCGGCCCAGGCCATCAGCGAACGCTGCGCGAAATCCTCCGCCAAGAACTCCCGGCCGGGCGAGAGATCCACCTTCTGGATGGCCTCCCGCACCTTCGCGATCAGGTGTTCCGACAAGTCACTCCGGTCGATCTGCTTGAGGTCCCGGTCGCGCAGGTTGAGGTTCCAACGCGAATTGAGCATGGTGGTCAGCGCGGCCCAGTTCCATTCCGAGGTATCCTCGCCCACAGGCAGGTTCTCCTCGATGGCGTCAAGCACCTGCGTCTCCGCCGAACGCTCGGCCTCCTCCGTGGCAATACGCTCCGCATTGTCATAGTCCAGACCGCGGAAGTCCTTGGGTTCCAGTTGGGTCGAGAGTTCATTCGACGCCCAGACCGCGAACGTATCCGCGCCGTAGTGCGGCTGCATGATCAGGTCGACCCCCAGCTTCACTTGCTGTTCGACCATCTGCAGGATCAGTTCCTTGCAGTTCGTGCCGTCGAGAATCGCCTGCCGATAGGTGTAGACGCGTTTCCGCTGCTGGTCCAT
>JBIIEC010000068.1:0-18168 GCA_044238045.1 Pirellulaceae bacterium
TGCGACTATGCGATAGCCTCCCCTCCATCCGACAACGACTGCTCCGACAGACAAGTGGGTCGCAGCGCTGGTCGCTTCAAGGAAACCTGCCATGACGTTTTATCTGGCGGGCCTCGGCACCGCGACACCGGAGCACTGGATCACGCAGGAAGATGCGGCAACGATGGCCGTGGAGCTGGCGACGACGCGTCGCCACGCGCGGTCACTTCCGTCGCTCTACCGCCGCTCCGGCGTCAAGCAACGCCACAGCGTGGTCCTCGACAGCTCCTCCAGCGGCTCGCCACCTCGCCAGCACTTCTATCCGGTCGCGACCAGCGCCGAGCAACGCGGTCCCTCCACTGCCGAACGGATGCAGCGTTTCCACGAGGAGGCCACCAAGCTCGCTTGCGAAGCCAGTCGCCAGGCGCTGTCCGCAGCGGCGGTCGAGCTGTCTGCCGTGACGCATCTGGTCACCGTCTCCTGCACCGGCTTCGCCGCGCCCGGCGTGGACCTGCACCTGATCGAGACGCTGCCTTTGCCGCGCGGCGTGCAGCGGGTCCACGTCGGTTTCATGGGATGCCACGGCGCGCTCAACGGCCTGCGTGTCGCCCACGGCATGCTCGCCGCCTCCCCCGGAGCGCGCGTGCTGCTCTGCGCCGTCGAACTCTGCAGCCTGCACCAGCAGTATACCGACGAACCCCAGCAGCTGGTCGCCAACTCCCTGTTCAGCGACGGAGCGGCCGCGTTGGTGCTGCAGCACGCCGAGGCGCCCAACATTGGCTGGCGATTGGCCTCGCAGGCATCGCTGGTACTGCCCGACACGAGTGACCTGATGAGCTGGCGAATTGGTGACGCCGGTTTTGAAATGACGCTCTCGCCGCAGGTCCCGGCGCTGCTGCTGCGCGACCTGCGTGGCTGGGTCGAGACTTGGCTGGCCGAATCGAACCTGCGGCTGGAGGACATCCGTCACTGGGCCATCCATCCGGGCGGGCCGCGCATCCTCACGGCGGTCGAGCATGCATTGGAACTCCGCGAAGACCAGATGGCGCCCTCGCGCGAGATCCTTGAGACCTGTGGCAACATGTCGTCACCCACGGTTCTCTTCATCCTGCAGCGCATCCGCCAGTCGGCGATCAGCGGCCCCTGCGTCCTGATGGCCTTCGGGCCCGGCTTGACGATGGAAGCCACGCTGCTGCTGCCAGCAAGCGGGCAGGACTAACGGATCGCGACCTGGTTATCGCCCGGTCGAACACGAACCCTGCCCACGCTTTTCCACAGCCGCACCCCATACCCCGGCACGCGCGCCTGGTACTCGCGATAGGAGGCGCCCAGGAAGTACGCTAGGCGTTCGTCCTTGAGGTGGCTGCCCACGAAAATGTAGACCGTCCAGACGCTCGTCAACACGGCATGGTCCAGCGTCATGCGCGGCGTAAACCAGATCAGCCCCAGGAAGCTCAAATAGACGGGATGCCGCAGGTAATGGTACGCGCCGCGCGGCACGAACTCACGGCGAGCCAGGGTCCGGCCCCGTACCCAATGCCACCACGGCGTAAAGCCTGTCTGGTAACCGAGCCCGGTGAGGTGCAGGCTGTAGAAGAGCGACAGCCACGAACCGAGGAACGCTGCCTGCACCCACCCGCGCACCGCGCCACGCGCTTCCCAGATCACCCACGAATGCCCGCGCCAGAAGTGAAACAGCACCAGCAAGGTCGCGCACGTCACGACGCAGTAGAAGCAGCCATAGAAGTACGGCGAGATCCAGCGTTTGAGTCGCTTCGCGCAAGGTGGCCACAGCAGCAGGCTGTGGGGCAGGGCGAATCCCAGCGCGAGCCCGAAGTCGCGGGCGAGGCCGGGGCCGCCCGCATCGTCGACACGGCCGTCGCGCAAGAAGAAGAACAGGTGCCAGACGGTGAACGCGAACAGCCCATGCGTGGCGACTCCGAAGAGCCACCCCGCCGCGCGGCGCAGCGTCCATCCGGCGCCCCCCGCGTCGACTTCCGTGGATACGTTGGCTGCGGTGCTCATCCTGCCGCTCCCGTTACCCGCACCTTAGCCCGGCTTCCGCGCCACAAAGCAGCCATAGGCCATCGCGCCGGTGCGATAGGCATCCAGGATCGTCTGGAAGCGATCCAGGAACATCACCGTGTCGCGGTCGACCAGTCGAGCCAGCCAGCGAACGCCGGTCCGGTCGACGCGCTGCCGGCAGATCTCCCACGTCTTCAGCACGCGCGACGTCCAGTCCTCGTTCCGTTCCATTACGAGGCCCGCCTGCTCAAACCAGCGCACGTAGTCCTCACTGGCTCCCAGCGACGGGCAGAAGAAACCTTCGCACACGTCATACACCAGCTGTCGTCCCTGCTCCGTATTCGCGCGGTCACCGGCCAGCCAGGCGCAGATGGCAATCCTGCCACCCGGACGCAGCCACTGGGCCGTCCGCTGGAAGAAGCTCGCCTTGTCAAACAGATGCTCCGTGCATTCGACGCTCCATACCACGTCCACGCTGTTCGCGGCTAACTGCAGCGCCTCGGCGTCCGTGCACTGGAATCGGGTCGCTCCGCCCACACCCTGCAGCAAGGCCGCCGCCTGCGCCCAACGTCGCTGCAACGGACTGATCGTCACTCCCAGCGATCGGCTGCCTCGCGTCTTCGCGAGGTGGATCGACGACGCACCCATGCCGCAGCCGATGTCCACCATCTCGGTCCCCGAGCGAACCCGGGCGAAATCGGCCAGACGCTCAGTCAACTGCAACTGCGCCACTCGCGGCGACTCGTCGCTGGTCCACAGTCCATGATGGATGTGCGGACCCCACAGCAGTCGGTAGAAAAGAGTCGACAGGTCGTAGTGACCTCGAATCACGGTCTTCGTCACGGTAGGACAATCAATCATCAGGGGAGCACTTTCCATCGAGAGTATCCATGAAGGGAACGCCCGCGTTGCCACGGGACCGATCCCAGGAGATCACCGTTGTCGCGGATCCTAGCGGCTCACGCCCGCCGACGGCTTTAACGCCACCGCCTGCTGCGCGATCCACAGGTCGCCGTGGATCTGCAACTCATCGGTCACGCCAATCGCGCCAAACGCCTTCGTGAAGGGCTTCATGCCAAACTCCGACTGCAGGATCGAGAAGTTGCCCCGCAGGTGGGTCCAGCCGGCACGAGCCTTCGTGTCGGCGACCGCGATGAACTTGATCGGACGCGTCGTCCCATGAAGCGTAAAGTTGCCGGACATCTCATAGCGGGCCTCTCCGCTCGCCTCCGGCTTCAGCGGCACGACTTTTTTGATTTCGAAACGCGCGAGCGGGAACCGCTCCACGTCCAGCACATGGCGCCCCAGCATGTTGGCATTCACCTGCCGCTGCGTGCTTTCGTCCGTCGAGCCCTCGAGTCCGATGTAACGACGCGCGTCGTCCGTATCCGCGACAAAGGATCGCATGTCAAACACCAGTTCGCCCGCGTCTTCGGGCGCGTCGAGGTGAATCGTACCGGACAGCAACTGTCCGACCACCGCGTGTTCATGGCCGAGGCCGACTTTGCCCACATGGATGTAGGCACGGCTGCCATCCAAATAGAGATCTCCCGCGGCCAGTTTCTGCTGTGCCTTCACCGCCTGCGCGGCATTCAGGGGAGATCCGGCGGCGGCCGCTTGCGGTGCGCCCGCGGGCGTCGATTCGGCGATCAACCGCGATGCGCCACCGAAGGCCAGCAGCAACAGCAGACTCGCATGGGGCAGATACCAGAGATGGCTGGAACGCCAGAAAGAAGCCAAGCTCAGCATGTTCGATTCCGTTCTCACCAGGAAACTGGTTCGCCAAGGAAGAAGGCGCACCAGCAACGACGGCAAGGTCGCTTCGCGAATCCCGCCGCGAAACGCGTCGTCCTGCGGACCGGCCTGTTCATGCCGACCGACTGCGACTCACCGCACCGCGGCATTCTAATTCCTCGCCGCGCGTTCGACCTAGAGAACATTTCCACGCGATTGTCGCGTGATCCGCAGCGAAATGCGTGGGGCGACAAAGAGTCGCACCGCGGTCGGCTCATGCCAACAGAGGCCGACGAGCGACTAAGAAAACCAACATGGCGGAAAAAGCAAGGACAGCCCCCCACAGGAACGCCGCCAGCGGACCGTAGTGGTGATAGAGCGCCCCGAAGACCAGGCTCGCGGGCAAGGCGGAAAGTCCGACGGCGAGGTTGTACCAGCCGAAAGCCAAACCCTTCTGCTCAACGCCCGCCAACTGCGTGACCAGCGTTTTCTCGGCAGGCTCACTCAACGCGTAGTAGATTGCGTAGCCAAGAAACAAGGCCCAGGCATGCCAGGCTTGCGTCGCGCAGGCAAAGCCCAGGTAGACGGCCGCATAGATGGACCAGCCAACGAGAATGGGGGTCTGCGGCCCCCAACGGTCCACGATGCGTCCTCCCAACTGGTTGCCGGAACTCTTCGCCAGGTGGAACACCAGCCACAGGATCGGCAGCCACATCTCCTGCACGCCCAGTTCCCGGGCACGCACCAGCAAGAACGCATCGCTGGCATTGCCCAGGGCGAACACCAGCAGCGCCAGTAGGTAGATGCGGAACGGACGACCGAAAGGCCGCAAGGTCAGGCGAAGCGGCGGCTGCTTGGCGGCGGCATCCGTCCGCGGTTCGCGCAGTCCCAGGCAGAGCAGGACGAGGACCAGCAGTCCCGGCAGGATCGCGAGGCGGAACAGCGATCGCACCTCGCCCGGCCGCCACGCCAGGAACAGCGTTGCCAGCAGCGGCCCCAAGGCCGCTCCCAGATGATCCATCGAGCGATGGTAGCCGAAAGCGCGCCCACGAAGTTCCGGGGAAGTCGAATCAGCGATCAGCGCATCGCGGGGTGAAGTGCGAATGCCCTTGCCGATTCGATCCACGGCTCGCGCGGCCATGAGTTGCCAGGGGGCAGTCAGGAGCGCGAGAAACATCCGCGCCGTCGCCGCCGTGCCGTAGCCGGCCACGACCAACGCCTTCCGCTTACCCAACCGATCGGACCACGCGCCAGAGAACAGACGCAGCACGCTGCCGATCGTGTCGGCCAGCCCCTCGACCACGCCAAGCTGTACCTTGTTGCCGCCCAGTTCCGAGATCAAAAATGTCGGCAGCAGCGGAAAGATCATCTCGCTGGCCGTGTCGTTCCAGAAACTAGCCCAACCCAGCACGCGCACGTTGGCGGGCAGCCGATCGGGGGAATCGACCGAAGGCTGCTGCTGCTGCGGCGAAGCGTCACCGTCCGTCATCGTCGCGTCCGTCATCCAGTTGCCAACGACTGCGAGGCCTCCACGCCCCGCGGCACCGCCGGCCGTTTTCAGGCCGGCGATGTTCTCCGTGGGTCATGAGTGCCAACGTCCCGATGCACACATCGGAACAAGGATCGCATCCAGCAACCGGTCAACCAGCAGACGGGTTACCCGACTACAGCGTAAACGATCGCTTCTTCTTGCCAAAGCGTTTCGGACCCTGGCCGGGCCGCTTCGTTCCAAACGCGGGACGACGCGGCGTTCGCTGCGCTTCATCGCCGCGCGCCTGACCGTCTCCCGAAGCCGGACGATCCGAACCGCGCTCGCCCTGCGGTGCGCCGCCGTTTTGTGGAGGACGACCACCTTGGCGCGGCCGCGAGCCCTGACGGGCTGCGTTACCCTGGCGAGGCTGGCCACCCTGGCGGGCAGCACTATCCTGGCGGGCAGCACTATCCTGGCGGGGCTGGCCTTCCTGCGAAGGACGATCGCCCGCTTCGGCATAGTCGCCTTGCTGGTAGTCGCCCTGCGGGCTGCGAGCCGGTCGCGAGGTTCCCTGGCGGTTGCCGCCGCGACGCGGCGAGCCACCCTTGCCACCGCTGTAACCGCCGCCATACCCACCGCCGTAGCCGCTGCCATAGCCGCCGGACGAACCCTGCGCCGGACGTCCCGAGGACCTGCCCGGTCCTCGCTCCGCGCGGTGCGCGTCACGGGCCGTGCCGGCTGCCGGACGATCCTCGCTCGCAACTTCCGTCGGATAGTCCGGATGGTCTTTCACCACTTCAATCGTCAAACGCATCAACTGCTCGATGCGTCGCAGGCGACCACGTTCGTCGGGACCGCAGAACGAGACGGCGATGCCGTTCGCCCCCGCGCGGCCCGTGCGGCCAATGCGGTGCACATACGTTTCCGGCACTTCCGGAAGCTCGTAGTTGATCACATGCGAGATCCCGTCGACATCGAGTCCGCGGGCGGCGACATCCGTCGCCACCAGCACGCCCGACTTGCGCGACTTGAACTGCTGCAGCACGCGCTGGCGAGCGTTCTGGCTCTTGTTGCCATGAATCGCCTCCGCCACGATGCCGCTGCGAGACAGCTGCTTGACGAGCCGATCGGCCCCGTGCTTCGTGCGGGCGAACACCAGCGTCCGCGTGCACTCGCTGGTTTGCAGGAAGTGCGCCAGCAGATAGGGCTTATACCGCGATTCCACATGGTACACGCACTGCTTCACCTGCTCGGCCGGCTTCGACACTCGCGCCACCTGCACGAACTCGGGCTCCCGCAGCCACTGCGTAGCCAAGGCCTTGATCTCCGGCGGCATCGTCGCCGAAAACATCAGCGTCTGACGCTCGCGAGGCAGGGCCGCCACGATCCGCTTGAGGTCGTGGATGAAACCCATGTCGAACATCTGGTCCGCTTCGTCCAGGATCAGGATCTCGACCTTCTTCAGGTCCAGGTAGCCCTGGTTCATCAGGTCCAGCAGCCGTCCCGGCGTGGCGATCACCACATCGACACCCGACTGCAGCGCCCGGACCTGCGGATTCTGGCTCACGCCACCGTAGATCACCGTGTGGCCCAGTCGGCTGTTCCGACCGTAAGCGCGGAAGCTGTCGGCAATCTGCACGGCCAGTTCGCGCGTCGGTGAGATCACCAACGCCCGCACGGGACGAGCCCGATCGCCGTAACGGCCCTTCGGCGTGGCTGCATCGGCCACCGGCTGGCTCGCCACCAACCGCTGAATCGTCGGCAACGCGAACGCCGCCGTCTTGCCCGTGCCCGTCTGGGCACAGCCCATCAGATCGCGACCCTCCAGAATCACTGGAATCGCCTGCATCTGGATGGGAGTGGCTTGTTCGTAACCCTCCGAGCGAACGGCGCGGAGCAACGAATCGGACAAGCCAAGGTCTTGAAAACTCATCAAATGTCTCTCTTCTGAAAACAAAAACTGCGCGGCCATTACCGACGAGCCCATTCAAGGGCCCGGGCCACACGAAACTCGGGAGCCTCCCCGCACTGCTGGCCAGGCATATTCAGCTGGCAGCACACCGCTTCCGCGGCTTCCCATCGCATGTCCCGTCGGTCACGACAACCAGTCCGCCGTACGAACCGCCTCGGTCCCGTCGCTGCCGATCTGATCGGAGCCGAACCCAGTCGCAGCGTCTGCTGCAAGGTCTGCACGGCGACAGTTCATTGACCGGACAAGCCGCTCAACGAATGCTGCCTGATACGACATTTTCGCGATGATGCGTACGGGATCGATCCGTTCCCGGCGCGACAAGGCTCGTTCCACCGGACATCCGGCGGATGCTGAGGAGCAAGAAAATCAGTCGCGGTCGCAAGAAAGAAACCACAAGTCGCCCGAGTCTGCGCCGCCAATCCTCCCCATCCTTATCGGAGGGATTCCCGGGTCGGGCACATGTCGCGAACCGTCTGTGGTTCGCATCATTTCGGGGCCGAGATGGCCGCTTAAGTCGAAGTCGAATGAACGCAGCGAAGGCATTGCCCACGCCGGTCTCGCACCTAGTTGTGCCTTAAAGGTATCATGGAACCCCTGCCGGTCAAGGCCATTTTGGAATCTCCTTGCCACCCGCCCGCCGGCGAATTCGAGACATTCGACGAGGATTCGACCGACCGGGGAGGCCTCCCGACCGGTCGATTCCCGCCACCGGTCGCTCCCCCAGGGACCGACAGCAGGCCGCATCCGCCGGCCCCCTTTGCCCCAACCGCACCGTTTAGAAGCCACACCCCGATGACGCACGACCCGGACACCCTGTTCCACTGCTATGACGAAGCGGCCGTCTTCCAGCAGTTGGCCCGCGCCGCCAAGATCGACCCCCGACAGGTCGCGGCCGTGGCACGACTGCTGGACGAGGGCAACACGCTGCCGTTCATCGCCCGCTATCGCAAGGAGGTCACCGGCAGCTTGGATGAACTGGTCCTGCGGCAACTGGAAGACGGCCTCGCGGTCGCGCGCGAACTTGCCGACCGCAAGAAGACCGTCCTCAAGTCGATCGACCAGCAGGGCCTGCTGACGGACACGTTACGACAACAGATTGTCACTTGCCAGGACAAGAAGCTCCTCGAAGACATCTACCTGCCCTTCAAGCCCAAGCGGAAGACCCGCGCCACCGTGGCGCGGCAGCGCGGCCTGCAGCCGCTGGCCGACCTGCTGCTCGCCCAACAGCCGCTCGGCCGTTCGCGTTCCGCCGTGCTGCGCGACTACGTCAGTCCGGCCAACGAAGTCCCGGACGAACAGGCGGCGCTGGATGGTGCCTGCGATATTGTCGCCGAGCAGTGGTCCGAGCGAGCCGACGCGCGGCAGTGGCTCCTCCGCGCAGCCCGCGATGGACGCATCCACGCGCAGGTCAAACGCGGAAAGAAGGAAGAAGCCGAGAAGTTCGCCTCCTACTTCGATCACACCGAACCCGTGCAGCGAGTTCCTTCGCATCGCTTCCTGGCAATGATGCGCGGCGAGGAGGAGGGCATGCTGCGCGTGGAACTCGCACTCGACGACGATTCGCTCGCCAGCCAACTGGCGGGACGACTGGTGACGAACCCGCGATTTGAATTCTTCGAGGACCTGCGCCGCACGGCCCGCGACTGCTACGACCGGCTGCTGCGGCCCGCCATCGAGTCGGCGGTGCTGCAACAGATGAAGGAGGCCGCCGACGAGGACGCGATTGGCGTCTTTGCCCGCAATCTTCGCGAACTGCTCCTCGCGCCGCCCGCCGGTCCCCAGGTCACCCTGGCCCTCGACCCAGGCTTCCGCACCGGCTGCAAGGTCGCGGTGGTCGACGGCACCGGCAAGTTCCTCGAGACCGCCACCATCTACCCCACGCCACCCCGCAGCGATACCCAAGGTGCCGCCCGCGTCCTCCAGCAGCTGATCGCCCGCCACGGAGTCGAACTGATCGCCATCGGCAACGGCACCGCCTCGCGCGAAACCGATGCCTTCGTCACCAGCTTCCTCCGCGATGAAGGCCTGTCGATTCGCCGCGTCCTTGTCAATGAGTCCGGCGCCTCCGTCTACTCGGCCAGCGAACTGGCGGGCAAGGAGTACCCGGACCTCGACGTAACGGTGCGCGGCGCGATCAGCATCGCCCATCGACTCCAAGATCCGCTCGCCGAACTGGTGAAGATCGACCCGAAGTCGATCGGCGTGGGACAGTACCAGCATGACGTGAACCAGACGGCGCTGAAGAAGAGCCTCGATCGCGAAGTCGAATCGTGCGTCAATTCCGTGGGCGTCGACGTCAACATGGCCAGCCCCGCCTTGCTGTCGTACGTCGCCGGCATCGGACCGAAACTGGCCGAACGCATTGTAGAATATCGCAACGAGAACGGACGCTTCGAGGATCGCAAGCAGCTGAACCGCGTACCCAAGCTGGGCGCGAAGGCGTTCGAACAGGCGGCCGGGTTCCTGCGCATCCGCGATGGGCGCGATCCGCTGGATGCGTCCGCCGTCCATCCCGAGAGCTACCATGTGGTCCAACGCATGGCTCGCCAACTGGGAGTCTCTGCCGGAGCTTTGGTCGGCAACGCCGGCCTTGTCGCACAGCTGGACGCCCGCGATTTCGTCAACGACGAGGTCGGCCTGCCCACCGTCCAGGATATCCTCGCGGAACTCGCCAAGCCGGGTCGCGACCCGCGCAAGGAGTTCCGCACGGCCCAGTTCGCGGCGGGCGTCCAGGAGATCGGCGACCTGCGGCCGCAGATGACACTGGAAGGCGTGGTGACGAACGTCACCAAGTTCGGCGCGTTCGTCGACATCGGCGTGCACCAGGATGGATTGATCCATGTCTCCGAACTGGCGAACACCTACATCAAGGATCCGAGCGAGGTGGTCGCCGTCGGAGACATCGTGCGCGTGAAGGTGCTGGAAGTCGACACGCAGCGGCGGCGCATCGCCCTGTCGCGCAAGCAAGCATGAGCCACGGGGGACAACCCGCCATGCCATTCCGATCACTGGTCGCTCGTCTCGCGTCCTCGCTTCGCGCACGTCTCCTCCACGCCTCGGTCCGCGGCTGCCTGCTGTCAGCCTGCGTCGCGGGCACCCTCGCGCTTCCACCAACTCTCGCCGCGCAGCCTGTCCACGGCGGCGAAGGCGTAGCAGCGGAACTCGCCGAATCGCTCGATGAGCCTGCTCACGACACGATCGCGCCGGAAGAACGAGGACGCCAGCTGTACCGCGCCCTGCGCTGCGACGCCTGCCACGACACGATCGCGGACACGGCACCGCTGCCCGCGCCGGCACTCGACCAGCTCCCCGGCCAACTGCATCGCGACTGGCTGGTGGACTGGCTGCTCGCGAAAGCCCCCGACCCCGATTCGCCCCCGTCCACGCCGCATCGCCATATGCCGCATCGACGCATGCCGTACGTCGCCGTATCCGAAACCGAAGCCCAGCAACTGGCCGACTATCTGCTCGCGCCGCCCGGCTCGCAAGTCGCCGATTCTGCAGAACGGGCCACTGCGGAACGGGCCAGCCCTGACTCGGCCGCGGGCCGCGAGCTATTCGTCTCCCTTGGCTGCCTCGCCTGCCATCCCGAATCGCCAGCCGACGACTCAGCGCGTCACGCGTCCCTCGACCAGCCGTTCGGCGGAGGCGACCTGGCGCGCATCGCCGACAAACGACCGCAGGCGTTTTTCGCCCGCTGGCTCGAGGATCCGGCCGCTTTCAACCGCGACCACCGCATGCCGGTGTTCGCGTTGTCCATCGACGAACGCGCGCACCTGGCCGCGTATCTGGCGACACGACGTGGACCGCGAGACACCGACGCGCCGAACCATGCGTCGCATGTCGAGGCGCAACTCGACGAGGTGTCGCGCCAAGCGGGTCGCGCGGCGTTCCTGCGGCACCGCTGCCACGCCTGCCATCGCGGCCCCGACGACTCGGCCGACCATCGCGACGCGACGCGCGTTCAGCTGGAGGCGACCGCGAATTGGTCTGCCAGCTGCGCCGCCTTGACACCGACTGCGAGCCCGACGACGGTGCAGCCCGGCTATCGCCTCGCGGCCGCCGACGTTCGCGCCCTCGCCACGTATCGGCCTGCTGCCTCGCCCCGCGGCGCAATGACGCTGGAGGAACGGAACTGCCTCGCCTGCCATGCACGGGACACGGAGCCTCGCCTGGAGCGCGAAGTGGCTCACCTCACGACGCACGATCCTGCGATGGCTCCGCTCGCCGATGCGCTGCTGCCTCCAACGCTCAAGACCGTCGGAGCCAAACTGAAGCCCGCCGCGCTGCTCGATGCCCTGAGTGCCACGCAACCGCCGCTCAGACCCTGGCTGCGCGTGCGGATGCCCCGGTATGCGTGGAGGGCAGGGGAGCGGGAGTCGCTGGCGGACTATCTTCGCGAGGTCGACCAGCGCGACGAGTTCGCCGACGGAACGGCCACGTTCCTGACCTCCCCAACACGCCCCGAGGCGGAACTTCTGCTGGCCGGATCACGGCTGGTGACCGCCGACGGTTTCGGTTGCATGAGCTGCCACGCCATCGGCAGCGTCGCGCCCGCGCGCCCGGAGCCGGGCAAGCGGGGCCCCAACCTGCACCTGTTGGGCCAGCGCATCCGCCCCGAATGGTTCGCGGCGTTCGTGCGCAACCCCGCCCGCATCGCGCCGCGCATGGAGATGCCTTCGATCCTGGTCGGCGTGGCCGGCGTCCTGGACGGCCACCTCGATGACCAGCTCGCGGCACTCTGGCATGGACTAAACCAATCCCAGTTCGCCCCACCGCGTCCCAACCCGGTGCGCGTGCTGCGCCATGGCGATGCTGCTGACCACGCGCGGCCCCTGGTCCTGAACGATATCGTCCACGAAGCTGCGGGAACCAGTGCGTCGCGCACCTGGATCTATCCGCTGCTCGTAGGGTTCCCCAATCGCCACAACGGGCTCTACGACCTCGAGGCCGCGCGACTGGTCCGCTGGTCACTCGGCGACATGGCTTACCAGCGGACGGAAGGCAAACGCTGGTACTGGGAGCCTGCAGGACAGAAGGCCTGGCACAGCGACGCCACTACGCCTGAACTGTCGCTGGTCCTGCCCGAGGAGACCTGGGAACCGAGGCGCGACGGTCAGTTCTACACACGCATCGACGACGTGTCGCACGTCGAAAATGGCATTCGCTTCCAGCATCGGCTCCACTTCCAACGCCCCGGCGCGCCTGACGACGATGATCCCGACGCTCACCACCTGCTCCTCGTGCAGCAGACCTGGCGCGCCGTGGACCGTCCAGGCGACAACGACGCTGGGGGGTTCCAGCGCGAACTCCTCGTGCAGCGCGTACCGCGCCGCGCGCACCTGCAACTTGCCCTGCAACCCCACGACGGACGGGACGCATCTCCATGGCGAGTCGACCAAGCCCAAGGCACGCTGCACGATGGATCGCACACGCTCCTACGCTGGCACGGCGTGTCGGGTGGATCGGCGTCGCTGTCGGCCGATGGCGTGCTGACGCTGATCCCGGACGATGGAGCCGCCGAGCGAACGGACGTTCTACCGGCGCGCAGCGAGTTGGCGACGCTGCGCGTGGTCGTGGACTACCTGACGCAACTGCGGACCGATCGCTTCCCGATCGCCGCCGGGCCGGCTCGCGCGAAGTTGACTGGACCAGCGGGGCCAGCAGGGCCAGCGAGCCAGCCTGAAGCGGCGGCGTTCGACTGCGTGCCAGGCTTCCGTGGGCAGCGGCTGCCGATCCCGATGGAGGAGATGCCCACCGCGCTTGGCTGGCTGCCGCCGCGCCTGAGTTCAGCACCGGACGCGCGCGGCGGCAAGTCGCCGCTGCTGTTCGCATCGCTCAAGGGCCGCGTGATCGTCGCCACGGACTCCGACGGCGACGGCCTGGAAGAGACGCTGCAGGCATTCAGCGATGAACTGGCGACGCCCTATGGACTGGCGGTGCGCGACGACGCCGTGGATGTGCTGACGAAGACCGGCCTGCTGCGACTCTTCGATGACGACCACGACCTGCGCGCGGACCGCCTGCGGATGATCGCCGACGGCTGGGGGCACACGGACGACTACCATGACTGGGCGGTCGGCCTGCCGATCGACCGCCATGGCCGCTACTATGTGGGGCTTCCCTGCCAACAGGACGATCGTTCGGCGGAGGCAGCCTGGCTGCGTGGCCGCATCCTGCAACTGACGCCGCGTGAACCGTCCGAGCGGGATCCGCGCGAGTACACGCTGCGCGAATTCGCCGCCGGACAGCGATTTCCGATGGGCTTGGCCCTCGACTCGCACGACCGCCTCTTCGCTACCGACAACCAAGGCAACTACAACGCCTACAACGAACTGAACCACGTCGAGCCGGGGGCCCACTATGGCTTCATCAACCGGCGTGAGCGGGACAGCGCGACGACTGCGGCGACCGTGCACCCGGCGGCGATCGAACTGCCGCACCCGTGGACGCGCAGCGTGAACGGCATCTGCTTCCTCCGCGGCCACGGTGACCAGCCAGCCACCTTCGGTCCGTGGGAAGGGCAGTTGGTCGGCTGTGAATACGACACGCGGCGTCTGGTGCGGATGAGCCTGGAGTCGGTGGAGGGCGTGCTGCAGGGAGCGGTCTACCCGATGAGTCGCGAGCCGGATTCGGGGGAGGAGCGTTTCCTTGGTCCGATCTGCGCCGCAGTCGGTCCCGATAACGCACTCTATGTCGGCGGCCTGCGCGACAGCGGCTGGGGCGGCGCGAACAATGTCGGGGAGATCGTGCGACTGGCCTGCGACGCGCGGTCGATGCCCACCGGTATCGCCGAGATCCACGCTCGCCCTGCCGGCTTCGTGGTGCGTTTCAGCCGCCCCGTGGACGCCGCCCGCGCGGCCGACTCGCAACACTATCGCATCACGTCCGCCTACCGCGTCTCTACGGCCGCCTACGGAGGCAACGACCAGGGCCACCGCGAAGAACGCATCCAGCGAGTGTCCGTCTCCAGCGATCGCCTGGAGGCGCTGGTCGAACTGGAGCAGCTCGACGCAGGCCGCGTCTATGCGTTCCAACTGCAGTCGCTGGCCGACGACGACAGGCCGTTCTTCCCGGCCGAGGGCTACTATACGCTGCGTCGTGTTCCCCAACAGCGCTGATCGCATTGGTGCGCGACTTCGTACCAAGTGACGAGCTGTCAACACGAAGAAACGGTCGCGCAGGCGTCATGGAGGGAACGAACGCGTCGAGCGGACGCGTCTAGCGAAACAGCGCGTGGCCCGACAGCAACGGAGAGACGTTGCGGTCAATCCGGTCCGCCGCGTCCTGGCAGCGCTGGATGCGCTGCTGCAGGTTGCGGGGCAGAGGCATCCCGAGCGCGAGCAGCATGTCGCGCCAGCGATAGGCCCAATCATGCCGACGCAAACTCTGACTCGCATTCCGCTCGTGAATGGCTCGCATGCGCCGCGGATCGGCCAGCAGTTCCAGCAACTGGGTAGGATCGTCGCTGTTGTACGCCAGGTGCACCACCGCGTCCGGCCAGTCGAAGTCCTGATCGAAGGCGGGCAGGTTGGGCCTTTCGCCCACCAGGATCGCTCCCCCCGCCGCGCCCTCGAAGTATCGCGTACCTACCTCCGTCTGGCCCTGCGTCTCGTGCGGGGACGTCACCTTGGCCGGAGCGACCAGGAAGAGCCGCGTGCGCTGGATCAGGCTGGACAGCATGCGACGATGCTCGATTGGCTTGGTCACCGATCCAAGCGGTGCCGAATCGTACATGTAGAACAGGCCCCGCGTCCGTGCCATCTCCAGCATCATCGCATGCGTGATCGGCGCGCGACGACCCATCGAATAAAGGTCGATCGTCCGTTCGGGAGCCTGCGGGAACGGATTAAAGGCCAGGGTGTCCGCGCCCACGGGAAGGTGGTAGCAGGGAGCCGCCAGCCGCCGCTGCACGACCGGCAAGGTGGTCGAAAAACCCAGGAACACGGCATCGAAATCGGCCAGCAGTTCCAGCTGCCGCGGATATTTCTCGACCCGCGACGCCCACAGTTCGTCGATCCAGCAGACGGCCTTCGTGCAGTGCTTGCGCCAGTCGGGGATGCGGCGCAGGTAGCGAAGATCGTCCTCTTTCTGGCAGATGACAATCAGCAGGTCGTAATGGCCCTCAAGCGGCTGGGGCTTGAAACGCGTGCCCGGAAAGATGTCGGTATTGAAGTAACTCTCGGCGTAACGCTCGAGCTTCAGGTTCAGCCAGTTAAGTCGCGGAGGCAGGCCGACCGCTTCGATTAGGTCGACGTTCTCACTCGCCGCGATCACATCCTCGAACTCGTACAGCGAACTGCGGTACACCTGCTTGTGCAGCTGGCGCAGCGAGAACAGGCCGATCCGGGGCTGGTCGGACACCCGATCCACCCTGCGAATTTCCGAGCCTGCTGAATGCCCGCTGTACATAGAAGAGCTCACTACCAGGGAGGCCACTGCGTCGATCGCCACATCGCTTCACGCTGACTGAACGCCCGTCCGGTTGCCGGTGCGTCTCACGGCACCACCTCCCGCGACTCCACTCGCCACGCCCACAGGTCGGGTCCTGCACGAGCTATTCCATGCGTTCACTTCCACCATCTTACCGTTGATGCCATCATCCGCATAACGACCTTGAAAAACTGCCCTTACACCAGTAGTTCGTGCCGCACCTTCGCTCCCGTCACCTCCGGATCCGTGAGACTCGTTTCGCGGCCATCGTGCAGGACCGCCAGCCGACGATGGTCGAGTCCGAGTGTGTGCAGCAGGGTCGCGTGCAGATCATGGACACTGACCACATCCTGCACGGAACGGTATCCGAAATCGTCTGTCTCGCCATGCGCGTAACCCGACTTAAAACCGCCCCCGGCAAGCCAGAGCGAGAAGGCGTGCCGGTTGTGGTCGCGGCCATCGGTCCCCTGGGAGATCGGCAGGCGACCGAATTCGCCTGTCCACAGCACAATCGTCGACTCCAGCAATCCCCTCTGTTTCAAATCCTGAACCAGGGCGGCGCTGGGCTGGTCGGTGCGGTCACACAGGCCTCGCAGGCTTTCGGCGTTCTTGTTGTGCGTATCCCACGGCTGGCCGCTGAGGAAGATCTGCACGAACCGAACCCCTCGTTCCACCAATCGCCGCGCCATCAGGCAACGCCGACCGTACTCGGCCGTTTCGGGGCGGTCGAGACCGTACATTTTCTGGGTCGCCGCCGACTCGCGGGACAGGTCCAGCACCTCCGGCACCGTCAACTGCATCCGCGCAGCGATCTCGAAGTTGCTGATGCGAGCCGACAGCTCCGAGTTCTCCGGGTGCTTCGCCTGGTGCCGCCGGTTCAGCGACTGGAGCCACTCCAGTTGCGATGCACGCGCGGACGGGGGAACCTCCCCGGGGGTCTGTAGGTTCAGCACCGGATTATCTCCGGAACGAAACGGGGTCCCCTGGTAGACGGCTGGCAGCCAGCCCGAAGACCAGTTGCGTTCGCCATCGACCGGCAGCCCGCCCGGATCGGAGAGCACCACGTAGGCGGGCAGGTTGTCGTTCGCGGAACCCAGTCCATACACGGCCCACGATCCCCACGAGGGCATCCCCGCCAGGAACTTGCCAGTGTGGATCAACCGCAACGCCGACTCATGGTCCACCGACTCCGTGGTCATCGAGCGGATGAGCGTGATCTCGTCGGCGATGGAGCCCGTATGCGGCAGCAGTTCGCAGAGTTCCATGCCGCAGCGACCGTGGCGCGCGAAGCGGAAGGGGCTGCCAAGCACATTGCCGGCCTGTTTATCGAAATGCACTTCCAAGTCGCCGCCCGGATAAGGCTGGCCGTGATACTTCTGCAAGGTCGCTTTCTGGTCGAACAGATCCATCTGGCTGGGGCCGCCATGCTGGAACAGGCAGATGACCGATCGCGCCCGCGGCTCCCGATCGGGCAACGCCTCGGTCGCTCCCTGGGCCCGCGTCTGCCCCAGCAGTTGCGCCAGCGCGAACGCTCCAATGCCCCCGGCATGGTTCGCCAGGAACATCCGCCGCGTCCATTCGGATCGCTGTTCTGCAAGACCCTGCGCCACTGGAGTTGATTTCGTTCGCACCGCCGCACCCCTTTACTCGCCGTACAGGAATTCGTTGCTGGCCAGCAGCGAGTGGCAAAGATCCACCCACGCCAGCCGCCTTGCGTTGCTCGCCGCGCCATACACGGCCTGCTGCGTCGCCAGGAACCGTTCCGCCGCCACGCGTTCTTCCTCACGCAGCTCGCGCGCATAGGCCGCGCGAAACGCCTGCTGCAGCCGCTGCGTCTCCAAGGGCCAGTCACGCTCCAGCATCGCCGCCCAGTTGGCCGCGCGGCTGCGTACGAACCCACTGTTCAGCAGGGTGAGTGACTGCAGCGGCATGGTGGTGCGAGCCCGGCGTGTGGAGTTGAACACGATCGACGGGCTGTCGAACACCTGCAGTAAGCTGACGACCTGCGTGCGTCGATGCTGCAGGTAGATGGAGCGGCGGCGATGGCCCGGCGAATCTTCCGGCACCAACACCTCCCCCGCCTCATCGCGCTGCGTCGACACGTAGGAGCCCCCGAATCGCACGTCCAGATCGCCGCTCACTGCCAGCATCGCATCGCGGATCGCCTCCGCCTCCAGACGCACCAGCGGGAAACGCCACAACCGCCGGTTCGCCGGATCGGCCGCCAACCCGGCCGCCTCGTCGCTCGCAATGCCCCGCTGGCGGAAGACGGCCGATTGGACCACGCGGCGATGCATGGCCTTGAGGCTCCACCCCGAGCGTACCCACTCGACGGCCAGCCAGTCCAGCAGTTCGGGATGCGACGGAACCGCGCCGCTCAATCCCAAGTTTTCCGGCGTCGCGACAATCCCGGCGCCGAACACCGACAGCCAGAGTCGGTTCATCTGCACGCGGGCCATCAGCGCGGCGGCGCGGCTATCGGCGGCCGTCAACTGGTTCGCCAGCCACACGCGCCGCGCAGCGCCCGATCGCTGGAGATCGCTCGCCGCAGCAA
>JBIIEC010000418.1:0-5205 GCA_044238045.1 Pirellulaceae bacterium
GGCACTGACCCACGGCACTGACCCTCGGCACTGACCCTCGGCACTGACCCTCGGCACTGACCCTCGGCACAAAGTGAAATTGCGACCGGGACGCCTGCTGCGCTAGACTGCGGCCTGAACGTCGAAGGGCCTGGACGTGGACAGCAGCCTTGGGAACCGCGTGGCGGGAGTCTCTTGCTGCTAACCTGCGTACAAACGCGGGCAGGCTCGGATCGTCGCTCGCATCCGCCAAGACATCGGGAGAACCAAGCCATGGAGGGCACACCCCAACCGCACCCCGCATGGGGGAAATCGGAGAGTGCCCGGGCGGATGCTGGGTCGCCCACGGCATCCACCGCCCCAGGCGGGTCCGCCCACGTCGCCGTGCTGCTGCTGATCCTGCTGGTCGCTGGCTCCGCGTTCTTCACGCGACTGGGCGCGCCGCGACTGTGGGACCGCGATGAACCTCGCAATGCGCGATGCGCGTGGGAGATGCAGGAGCGAAACGACTGGATCGTGCCGACGTTCAACGGCGAACTGCGGGCGCACAAGCCCATCCTGCTCTACTGGGTCACGCTGGCATCGTATGCGTGCTGGGGCGTGAATGAGTTCTCGGCGCGTTTCGGATCCGCCGCCGCCGCCTTGGGCACGGTCCTGCTGACGTACGGCATGGCCCGTCGCCTCTTCGACCACTCGGTCGCCGCCTGGTCGGCCATCGCCCTCTCCACGTCGCTTATGTTCAACATCGCGGCCCGCGCGGCCACGCCCGACTCCCTGCTCATCTTCTGCGGCACGCTGGCGCTGGCGATCTATGTCGCCGCCTTCACCCCGGAGCAGTGGCGTGGCGCCGGGGCGGATCAGGGTCCGTCGAGCAGTTCCCCGCCGAACCTCCTGCACCAACAACCCCTGCATCGCCTCCAAGCCGTGCTGATGTACGCGGCGATGGGGCTGGCCGTGCTGGCCAAGGGACCGGTCGGCGTGGTGCTGCCGATGGGCGTGCTGGTCGCGTTTGGAGTGGCGGACAGGTCAGCGGCATCCCGACACTGGCGCGAGGCCCTGCGGCCCGCGACCTGGTGGCGGACCGTGCTGGCGCTCCGGCCCTTCCTCGGGCTCGCCATTGTCCTGCTGGTCGCCGCGCCCTGGTATGTGCTAGTCGGCCTCGAAACCGACGGTGCGTGGCTGCGGGAGTTCTTCCTGGAACATAACCTCGGCCGCGCGACCCGCGCCATGGAAGGCCATTCGGGCAATCCGCTGCTCTACTATCCCGTCGTGCTGCTCGTCGGTTTCTTCCCGTGGACCATCTTCGCGATCCCCGCCCTGCGCTGGCTGCAGATGCAGGCTCCCTGGCGGACCACCGATCGTCGACTGCTGTTCCTGCTCGCCTGGCCGCTGGTCTACCTCGCGGCGTTCTCACTCGCCAGCACGAAACTCCCCAGCTACGTCACGCCGATCCATCCCGCCCTGGCGATCCTCTGTGGACGGTTCCTCCGCGCCTGGTCGGATGGTTCCCCCACCGCCGCGCGCTGGTGGCCTCGCTGGTCGGCCGCCTGCCTGCTGGCGGTCGGCATCGCCATGATGGTCGGCCTGCCACTCGCCGCGCGCGAGTTCCTGCCCGGCGAGGAATGGCTCGGCGCGCTCGGCGCCGTTCCGCTCCTCGGTGGACTGCTCATGCTGTGGTTCGTCTGGCACGAGGACTGGCAACGCGGCTTCACGGTCCTGGCCGGCACCGCCTGGCTGCTGGTGGTCGGCGGTTTCGCGATCCTCGCGCCCGCCGTCAGTTCGCACCAGTGCATCGCGGAACTGCTGGAACCCGTCCCATGTGGGGCGGCGGCACCAGGAGACGGCGAGCACTCTGCGGAGCCGGCGCCGCTGGCCACCTACGGCGTTCATGAACCCAGCTGGGTCTACTACGCCTCCCGCGAGATACCGCACCTGACCGTTGAACGCGGCGTGGAAGCGGCCGCTTGGCTGCATCATCCGCAGGCGCGGCTGATCACCAGCCGACGCTGCCTCGATCAACTGCAGCCGCGTCTGCCGGGTCCCGTCGAAATCCTCGCCGAAGTGCCTTATTTCCTCCGCGACGAACGGCTGCTGCTGATCCGGCTGCGAAACCCGGCATCCGCGCAAGCCAGCACGGACCCCACCCCGCCCCGGCTATGACACACTCCTGTCACACGCGGGGACTCCCGGCGGGTCCCCAACGCGTCGCTTCGCCGCGATCTTAGTACGGCGAGTAGAAGTGATTGAAGTACGGACTCGCCGTGTAGCTGGTCGGCTTCGGGGCGGCCGTGACGGCGGCGCTCTCGCGGCGTTGGATCTCGGGCCGCACGTACCGATAGTAGTTGTTCACGTTGCCCCGTCCAGAGAAACGCGTCAAGTTCAGGTACGGGCTGATCGTATCGCGATGGTAGAAGTAGCGGTCGATCGTGTAGTCGCGCAGGATGACCGGCGCCTGGTGGTTCTGCGCCAGAGTCTGGTTGTAGTACTGGGCGTAGCTGTGCGCGGGCGGAATCACCGAGTGGTAGATCGGCGCGCCGCCGAAATTAGACGACGGCAGGGACGGCAAACCCAGCGACGAAGCCGAAGGTCCGCGGGGGACTGGCAGGCGGGCGGTGGACGTCGGATAGTGCTGGATCGCGACCGCGGGAGCCTGCGGCGCGTAAGCGACCGGCTTGCTGTAGGGCGAGTGCGGAGCGAACGGCGATGAGGGCACGGGCGGCTTGAACTGGGTCAACGCGCCACTGCAGGGCAGCAGCAGCCACAGAGCCAACGCCCGACGGGTAATCTTGCGCAGCGTCATGGGTTACTCCTGGCTCTTCTTGGGGACGTTACCACCAGAGATCGGAGCGGCCGCGTCCTCCACCTCGGCGGCGGCCGCCGGGCGAGTCGGGTTGTCACGCCGGATCAGCTCCGTCGGGTCCGCGCCCGACAGGTGCTCGAACCGATCCATCACCTCACTCCAGGTCGTCACCACCACGCCGGGCTGCTGCAGCCGCGCGATCACGTCCTGGTCCATCAACAGCTGCTGGTCCCACACATGCTGCTGCCAGTTGTCCGTCAGCAGCTTCAACCCTTCACTCTCAACGGCCGGCACGCAGATCACCTCCGTCAGACCCGGCTCGAGGTTTTCGATCAAGGCAAGGAACCGTTCCCGTTTCTCCGCGTACGTCTCCCCGGACGGAACGTAGTCGATATGGTCCAGCTTCGGCAGCGGGTAGTGCCGAACCAGTTCCACGATCTTCTCATCCACCGGAAAACCCTTCTGGCGAAACTCCTCCAGCTTCTCCGGCGAAAGTTCGACCACGGGCGCCGGAATCCAGTGACGGCGCGACGCCTCAAGCAGCACGGCGATCAGGTCCGGGCGGCTGAACATCGCGCCGTGGAAGCTGTTCAGGTGCGTCACCTTCAAGCCCGCGGCGCGAGCCCGATAGAGCTGCGATTCCAGTTCGTGCTGCACCTCTTCCGCGGAGGCATTCACGGCCAGCTGCATGATGGTCTTCCACGGCCGGCCGTCGGCGTCGATCAGACTCCGCGATCCCGATTCGCCCGTCAGCAGACTCCACTGAATCGCGGTAAACGGATTGGTCAGCACCACGCTCAACCCCACGTCGTGATTGGGATGCTGGCGGCTCCATGCCGCGAACTCGTCGAACCAGGGCGCCGGCACGGCCACGCTGGCTCCCGACACGAGCCCCTTCTCCAGCAGCTCCTTGGCGGACGCGTTCTGTTCCCAGCTGACTCCCATCTCCCGCGCCGCCAGGATCACGACCCGACTGCCCGCCGGATAACCAAGACGCTCGGCCCAGTTCTGAGCCGACGCAGACGGGGAGAACCAGACCGACGAAGCCAAGCAGGCTCCGAACAAGGCCAAGCAACGCACAATCGCTACCATAAAGAAACTCCGACGAGGCGCCAGGGCGAATTCGTAAAGCAGTTGGCGACCGCCCGTTGGCGGCGTTCCCCAAGCATAGGTTCCCTAATCCTAGGCACCGACGGCGGCGCGGGGAACGGACCAGAACCGACGCCACCGCCAGCGAACCTGCCCGCGTTCGGTCCCGCGCGTTCGCATCGCCCGCATGATAAACGGCGCCGAGCGTGTCGGCTGGAAGATGCATTGCCGAGCGAGGCGGCGTTTTTTTTCGGCGCGGAGCCTTGGTGGCACGGCATGCGACAAGACACATGGTAATTTTTCCCCGGCCCACGGAGGTCCGCGACCACGGAGGTCCCCGACCATGGACGTAGGAGACGAAGGAGCGATCGGCCATGTCGTCCCATTCGACGCAATCCGCACCCGTCCACGCAGCAGGCTCCCGCTCGCTGGGGTTGCTGGCGGTCGTGGTTTCCCTGGTGGTGCTGCAGCCCGGCTGCCGCGTCTTCCGCGCAAACTCCGACTCCACCGTCATGCAGGCCTTCCGCCCCGTCGCGATGGAGCCGTCCCGCGACGCATCGCAACTGCTGCTGCCGCCCCCGCCCCTGGAATCGCCCTGGGCTTCCTCTCCGGTCATCGAGCCGCCGTGGCAGCCCACCCCCGAGAGCGTGACCGCTCCCAACCCAAACGCCATCAGCACGACCGGCGTGGCTTCGTGGCGCAGGAGCTGGTGGCAACGCGGGGCGACCGGCGATGACGCCAACGAGGGCACCGTCGCATCCTGGCCCGAGGCGGTGGAGGACCTGTTGACGCGAGCGGCCGAGCAGGACGCGGCCAACGACGCGGCCTGTGTGGATAACTTCTACCAAGCGGCTTTGCTGACGGCACCTGCAGCGGCAAGAGCCTGGTGCACCAACAAGCCGGCCGAATCGACCAAGACGATTCGCGACCTGCACGCTCGCGCCCTGACCGACCTGCTGGTCGCCGCCCAGCGTTACGGTCGCCTGGACCTGCACCGGGGACTGCTGGTCCATGAACAGGCCGAGGCGACGCGCATCCCCGTGCGACTGGTCGGCCTTCCCTGGCAGTCCCACGACTTCGGCCCCCTGCTCCCGGCCGAAGGCCAGGAGACCTCAGAACTGGCGCGCCACTATGCGGTCGAAGGCTTTGGAGCGCCGCTGGTCGTACAACGTCCAAGCGTCGTGGACACCGTCGACTCGACGGACGAGCTGGAGCCGAACTCTTACTTCGCGCGGCACCACACGTTTCCCGTCTCGGTCGTGATGCAGCCGGCCGACGAGGAATCGGGGATCGGCACGCTGGAGTTCTACAATCCGTACACGCAGGCGACGGTGCCG
>JBIIEC010000069.1:0-18162 GCA_044238045.1 Pirellulaceae bacterium
AAGACCAGCGGCGTGATCCATCCGCTCGGAAGACCCAATGGAGGCGCGGCCTGCACCAGCATCGCCGTCGGCAGGACATCGCCCGAGAAATTCGTGCGCGGATCGATCGTGACGACGCCGGAACCAGTGTCATACACGGCGGCGTTGGTGGTCGTCGCCGGACTGCCGCTGGTCGAGGAGGCGATGATGTCCAGCGAATGCACGGACGACGCCGAGAAACTTGCCGACGTTCCGGCGGACACCGCCGTCGTCGTTGCCGCCTGCAGCCACCCCGTGGACACGCCGCTCTGCATCGCCACCACGCCCGTCGCCGAATTCTGGAAGCCGAACAGGTAGGTGTCCCCCGGCGTCAGATCGCCACCCAACGTCGGGAAGACCACGTCCTTCTCCACCAACCCCGTCGACGAAATCGTCAGGGGCGTACCCTTCGTCGCCACGCGATAGGTGCTGCCGGAGGTGTACTGCAGCAGCAGCGGAGTGATCGTGCCAGTGGCGTTCGCGAAAAGGCGCACCGATGACGGCACGAACGATGTCGAGTACGTCGCTCCGTTGTACACATACGTGCCCAGCGAACTCGTGTCGGTGTTCGGACGGGTCACCGATCCACTGCCCGACTGGGCGAACCCATTGAACGCAGCGAATGCGTAGACCCGCCCCGACAGCATGGTCGTGCCGGACGACTGACCAAAGGTGGCTCCAATCGCCAGCGTACTGCCGGTCGCGGACGAAAGATTGCCCGTCGTGTAAAGCCAGCTTCCGCTGGTGGTCGTATAGTCCATGCCGATGGTGCCGGTGTAGCTCGCAGTCGTCGACAGCGTGGAAGTCGACACGGTCATCGCCCGATCGGTGAAGCCAACAACGTAGGTCGCCGTGCCGCTTGGCGAGAACTCCGGCAGGATCAGCGGCCAGCTTTGCAGGCCCGAACGCGTGACAGCGATCGACTGGCCCGCGGCAGCAATCGTGTAGACGGCCGAGGAGCCCGTACCGGAAACCGAGAAGACCAGCGGCGTGATCGATCCACCGGTCAGGTTCGCATGAAACTGGATGGCCGTCGGCAAGGTCGCCGCCGTGTAGGACGAGCCCCCGTTGATGTAGACCTGCCCCGATGCACCGTCGTTCGCCGGCAGCTCCTGTGGCCTCGCGGCGCTGCCCACGAGATTGCGCTCGTTGAGAATTTCCAGCAGTTCGCCGAGTGTCGAGAAGGTCGGGCTCGAATGGACCGACGCGGTCAACGTATCGCTGACCAGCACCACGTTGTCGATCGACGTATCGACATCCTGCGTGCCATTGCCCACGGCCTGGAAAGAAATCGTGTGGGTACCATCGCTGAGTTGGAAGGTGGGCGTCGTGAACTGCTTCCAATTCGTGCTGAGCGAACTGGCCGCGACACTCATGACCGTCTTTCCGTCCACCACCACGTTGAACGGATTCGCGGGGAATCCTGATCGCTGGATGGCAGAGAAGGTCAGCTGGAAGGTTCCCGCCTCGACACCGTAAAGGGTCTGCGTGAACGAGCTGCCGCTGCTCTGCAGGAACGCGGCCTGATTGCCATCGGGCGCCGCCGCACCATAGAACGGACTGCCGTTGCGAGCCAGACCCGCACCGTTCCGGAACACCCACTGTCCGCCTGACGGCGTATAGACGTAAGGCGTGGTATCGGTTCCCGCATACGGGCCTTCGAAGCTTCCGTTTTCCAACTGCACCGCCGCGTTCTGCTCGCCGAAGAAACCCAACGTCGCCAGCGCGTTGGACGTCGTGGTTCCGATCGGGTACGAACCCGTCGTGGGATTGAGCGGCGTCATCGAGAAGCCGGTGATCGTCTCATCCGTCGCGTAGAACTCCAAGTAGCCAGGTGAACCGCTTTCCTCGCGGCACGAAATCCCCGTTCCCGCCAGCTTCTGGGCCAAATGATACGCGATCGACGCCGCCAGCAACTTCGTTGGATTCACCGCCGGACTGTCGGTCTGCAGGTTGCCCAGCAGCTGGACCGTGGTCGTCGCCGACCCGCGCGTGATGGCGAACGTCGCACCATAGTTGTTCTGGGGAACCCACCCCGAGACTCGCCCCACCGCGCGTACCGACAGGGCCTTGTCGGACAGCAGCCCCGCCACGTCATCCAGTCCCGCGCCCCAGTCGTAGTCCACGACGTTGCTGGAGAAAGGAATGCTCTGCCAAGACGTGCTGTCCAGCCCCGACAGGCTGCCGCCCGCATTGTGCAGACCCGTCGAAACCAGGGACCAGACATCCAATTGCGCCAGGGCCAGATAGTCGCCGAAGTGGGACAGCGACCAGATCGGCTGCACGTAGTTGCTGGTGGAATTCCAGGTGCCGGTGTTGGAAGCGAGCGACACGGTGGGAGCGGACGCGCCGGTCGGCAGCGACTTGCCGCCCACTTCGCCCGTGAACGGCATGGTGCTCGACACCGTGATACTGCCAGAATCGGGGAACTGGCTCGCCGATGCCTGGGCGAAGGACGCAGGCGAAGTAACCGCCGAATCGCCCACGGTCGCCATTCCGGAGGACGGGATCGTGGCGCCCGGCGAGGCGCTGGATGCGCCCGGCGCCTGAAGCTGCGCGGAGGCCGACGCCGACAGCGAGTAGGTGCCGCCGGCAATCGTCGTGTCCAGGTAGCCCAGGCCCGAGTCAAGCGACAGGTTCGTCTGGTTCGTCGACGCATTCCACGACGCGTTCATCCCTGTTGCCAACGCGCCAGAACTGTTCAGGGCCATCGTCAACTGCAACGAACCGGACGCCGTCACGGGAATCGTACCCGCCGAACTCTTGCGCAGCCGCAAGCCCGCATCGAGGCCACCGGTCGAAAACACCGACTCGTACGTCTGCGATGGCGACCAGGTCACCACCACGCCGTTCTGAGCGACCAGCGTCGACAGCGAACTGCTGGAAGCCCCCGTCGCGCCCGCCGTGACAACGACCGAGTACGCACGGTTGATGTCGGCCGTGTACCGGTAGCCACCCTGCCCCGGCCCAAACACCATCCCCACAGTCGGGCTGCCGATGAAGTTGAGCGCCGTCGACCAGCCAGCGCTGGTGGAGCCCGTATTGAAGGGCACGGTGCCGACATAGGCGATGGAGACATTGTCGATCGCCGTGTCCGCGTCGGTGTTACCCGCGGAGATGCCCTGGAACTTCAGCGTATGGGTTCCCGCGGCCAGCGAAATCGACCCCGTGAACTGCTCCGACCACGCCGTGGGCGAAAGCGAACTCGCCGGAAGTGTCTGGACCGTGGCGTTGTCAATCAAAACCGTGATGCTGTCCGCCGTGTAGCCCGAACGCTGGATCGCGTTGTAGGAGACTCCATACGTGCCCGGCTGCGTCAACGTGAACGTCTGCGAAATGCTGCCGGGCGTGGAACTGAACGACTGGATGAACGCGGCCTGCGACCCATCCGGAGCGTTCGGGCCGTACCAGGGACTTCCATTGGCGGCCATGCCTGCGTACGACGCAAACGTCCAGGACCCACCGGTGGTGTTGTAGGTGTAACCACCCTGCCCCTGGCCGGGCGTCTCGAAACTGGAGTTCTGCAGTCGATCGGTGGTTGTCAGCGTCGTTCCCGAAATCGTCATCTGCCGGTCGGTAAAGCCGACCACGTAGTTCGTGTTGGGAAGCAGATTGACGCCGAAGTCCAGCGAAAACATGCCCGCGTTGTTCTGCGGCGGCTGAATCGAGGCGGAAGCGCCCACCAGCGTGTAGGTCGGCTGGCCGCCCGACGACCCCACCTGAAACAGCAGGGGTGTGATCATGTTGCCGGACTTGGTGCCATACACCGTCATGAGCACCGGAGCCGAGGCCGACGTGTACTGCTGCCCGTGCTCGATGTAGATGCCACCGACCATCGAATCGACATTGGTACCCAGCGGCAATGTGGCTATGTGGGCGCCGTAGGAACCAACGCGTTTCCCGTCGTGACCATTGCCGGTCAGGTCGCTCAACGTCATGCCGCTCGTCTCGTCGGCCTTGTATTGCGCCAGCAGTCCAGTTGGGGCTCCCTGCAGCGACAAATTGTAGTTCGACAGGATTTCATTGCTGGAAAGAGCCCGCGACCAGATGCGGAGCTCATCCAACTGGCCCTGCCACGCCGGATCTCCCCACCAGTTGCTGCGCCCCCACCAACTGAACTGCCGGGCCACGTCCGCAGGCTGCGTGATGGTGAACGTATCGGTCAAATGGCCATTCAGGTAGAGTTTGGCCGTCGTACCCTGAAACACGGCCGAAACGTGATACCACAAGTTGCTCGACAGAGGGCCCCAACTGGACAAGTAGTTCGTCCCGGCACTGGTCAGGAACAGTCGGCTGCCTTCGATGCCGACGATGATGTTTTGACTGCCCGCCCCCTGCGGGGCGCCGAAATCGACGATCCGCTGCCAGTTCGCGCCGATGTCCGACGAGTTGAACCAGCCCTGAACCGTGAACGCGGCGTACTGGCCCAGCCTGAGATCCGGAAGTTGGCCGGCGATCTCGCGGGGCTGCGCGGGGGTGCCCATCAACCGAAAACCGGAAATCGTCGAAACGGTCCCGGCACCGCCGTCGCCACCCACGAAACCAACCGTCGCGTTCGAATCCAGGCCGGCAAGGTTTACGCTGACAGAGAAGGAGTGCGTGCTCGATCCCTGTGTCATCGAGACATTCAGCGTGCCCGAACCGTTGTACGACAACAAGATGACGCACGGCGTGGAACTGGTCGCCATGTTGATCGGGCTGGCGGTCGAAAACGACGGCGAAGCCGAACCGACCGTGACGGCAACCGTCGTGCCGCCCGCATTATTGTTGTAGTTGTTCCACGAGAACCGCAGCGATGAACTCAACCCCGATCCATACCACGCGCTGCCGACGTATGAGGTGCCGGAGGTCTGGATCATGAACGAGCCACCGTCGGTCTTGGCGGCCGAGGAGTTCGTGTACGTGAACGAGGCCGTCCACGGAGAACTCGCCAACCCGTTCTGCGGCGTGTTGTACCAGATCCCGTTGTACATGTTGGTCGTGTTCGTCAACGTCAATACGTCGTTGGAGATCGTGCTGGTGTTGCCTGAACTGTGAGCCACCGACCAGCCACTTCCGTTCCCGCCAAAACCCTCGACCCAGATGTTCGAGGCGCTTTGCAACGCATTGCCGGTCGATGCGCTTGCGCCATTGGTCGTCGGAAGCACCTGCGTCGACCACGAAAGGTTCGCCGAGCCGTTCGTGATCGCGTTGGCCACCGACTGCAGGTTCGCGACCGTGGGCGTTGGATACGCCGAATCGAAGTGACTCCATTGGGCCTGCCCGTTCCCGTAAGCATCGAGCGCCAGGATGTCGCTCAGTCGCGCCGGCAGCATCTGCGCCGGTGACGCATCCAGCCCCGGTACCTGCGGCAGTTCGTCTTCCGCAAGCCGCAGACTGTCGGCGATCGTCGCCATGTCCGAGAAGGCCAGCATCGACCGCAACTCCAACTGCTCCAGGGCCGATCCCACCCGGGCATTCTGTCGACGGCGATGACGTAGACGGCGCGAACCGCCGGTGAACGAAAAGGAAAGAGCAGCCATGATGAGTCCCCCGGAGTCGATCCGTGTTACGAACGCTGGATCGGCAGAGTCTGAGGCAGCGTTCCATGGGCTGTAAAGGGGCGGTTCCAAAATTTCTGCTTGACGTTCTGGACGTTGAACACGCCGCGCATCGACTCGTCCCGGCCGCCAGCGCAGCGTCAGACGTACCAGACCGCTAAGTAATCGAAACATCCGGACTCCTCCACGCATGCTTTGCGTGGGTCGGGCGGAGAGCAGTCCCGTGGATTCGTCTCCTCCGATACCGACCGCACGCATTTCGTCACGGAGGCGACCGAACAGCGTTCATCACGCATCATCGCAATCGTTTACGCATGGGCGTCGCGAACGGAGAAGATGAACGACACGTGTCGCTACTCGCGCCCAAGAGACGCGCACTGGAGTGCGTGGCAACCGGGCATCAACGGCCCCTTGCGGCCGATGGAACATGCATGCTCCGCGAAAGAACGCGGACCCATTCGGGATTAACAAAAGATAAACAGGCTGCAGACTGCGACCGTTGGTCGCATGGCCCTCTTCTCCCTTCCAGGGCCGGAATTCGACTCCCGAAGACGCCTGCGGCGCGGATCAGCGAGTCGTTCTCCACGCCTGCCCGCTCTCACGGCGCCCGTCCGTGCCATGACGCCCACCCATCGCGGTCACCGTCGATGCGTCCGAACGGCGCAGGCCATGAACGACATGGCGCGAAGAGCACCGGGGACATCCGGGAATCGTGCGTCCCATGGCAAGGCCCGGGCGATGCAGCGGGGGAAGCACCGAAGGACAGGACGTGAAGCCCGACTTCAGCTCGACCGCGATGTCGTCTCGGGAAGCGGTTTCGGCACCAAGCGTCCAGACGCGTCGGGCTTCTCCTGCACCTCCTCGTGTTACTCGGCGTCCGCTGCCTCCCACATCATGCCGGGACCGAGTCGCGGATAACGAAAGGTGTCGATGAGCGTCTTCACGGTCTGGGCGCGGTTGCCTCCCGACCTGGCGGGAAGCAACGCGGCACGCACGGCCGCCGCCACCGACAACCCCTTGATGCGCTGCGCCGCCCAGTCGGCGGAGATTTCGCGACAGCTCATCCCCCACACTTTTTCCGTGTAGGTCTTGAAAAAGATCTCGAACAGCCGCCGGCCAAACTCGTTGGAGACCCAGTCCTCGAACGACTTCGGGTCAGGTACGGGAAACGGGCGAGCCTTCAGGTACGAGGCCACGCACCGCGTCGACTCCCACTGCCCCAGGTTCCGCAGCGACTCCAAGGCCCGCAGCGGATACGAATAGAACTTGCCCCGGTAGTAGATGCGGGACGACCGAGGCACCGTCATCAGGTCCTCGCCCAGCAGCTCCGTCCACAGGTCTTCCACCTCCTGCGACTTCGACAAGAACCGCTGCCCTCCGATGTCGAAGCGGAACCCCTTGTATTCGACCGTACGCGCAATGCCTCCGACGTAACGCGGATCGGCCTCCAGAACGACCACGCGGGCGACGACCGACGACCGACGACCGAAACTGGCGACGCGCGTTGCAGGCCGGCGGTTGGGTTCATTACGAACCCTCGCGCTGGCTTGGCCTGCGGCCTGGACGGCCGCGGAACGCGCTGCCGGCCGCGTGCGACCGACTGGCAAGGAGGCCGTATTGAACGAATCTTGTCCGGCCAACGAACCAAGTTTGTCCGATTGCCCGATTTCAAAAAGGAGACCGCATGACTGCATTACACGCTTCGACCACCGCTTCCTGGAAGCCGCTGGCGTCCATCGACCTGGGCTACGCCAACGTCGAGATCGAGGGACCGCCCGGTGATGTCATTGAGAAGGACATCCGCGCCCACCGCCAGAAGATCGCCTTGATCCAGACAGCCCACGAAACCGGCTTCGGCGCGCCGAAGGTCTACCCGTAGACGGCGACGTTGACGGAGCTGCTGGTGCTGCCGCAATTGCTGGGCGAGTGCTCCGAGATTGTTGACCGGTGCGCGGCCGCGTGGCGTGCCGAGGAGACTCGGCTGAACGGGGAGTCGGCAGCCATCGAGGCCGGGGTCTGGATCGGTTGCTTGAAGCTTTTGGGAGGCGGGCACGCCGGGTTCGGTCCGGGGGATGGCGGCATCGGCAGACGAGACCGTCGAGCATCTCGAGCGCATCAACTATGCCCGCCAGCAGGCGAATGCGGCCGCGCGGGAATCGCATGCAAAGCGGCTGGCTGCCGAACATGCGCGCAAGGAACTGGCCCGCTGCGTCGCGTACTGGCTCGCCCCCAGCCAAGATGTGTTCAACCCGCAAGGAGTGTTTGCATGAAGTCGATTGAGTTTAAGCAAGTGCCAACGTCGGCGCTCCTGATGATGCAAACTCCAAGTTCTTCCATGCGAGAACGGTGGCAGCGATCAGAGTTCGCACGTCAGGTGCGGGAACTGCAGGCGTTGCTGCGGCGCGAGGATAGGATTGAGTGAGAGAAGCAGCGGCAGAACCGTGCTGCTGGACGACCACGGTAGAAATCTGTATCGCCGGCTGTCGACCGCCCGTGAATGCGAGGCCCGTGATCATCGGACCGTCTGGGGGAGACGCTGCGGTCAGCCCCCAGGCGGCCTTTTCTTTGCGCGGCCTCTAAACGACCCTCTACGCGTCGGCACCGCTGAACGTCTTAGATGTCGAACGCGTACGTTTGAATGCGTCCTGAGCGATCCTCGAAGGCGTTTTCGGAAACGCTTCCGATGAACCGCACGCGACCGAATCCAGCGAAGGTCGCCGCCCTGCTGCGCGACGATCCCGGAGCCCCGGGCGCCCTTCTCGCGGCCTCTGCCGCCACCCCCGGACGCGACCGACGCGACCGACGAACGCACGTTTCTTGACGGTTCCACGAAAAGCGGTCGCTGGTTAGAGGGTACGCGTAGACCGTCACACAGTGCTGCACGTTTACCACTTTGAGGCCCCAAATACGTCTTAAAGGATGCTCAAAATGGTAATTGATTGCGACGAAGTGCGACGATAGAATGTGGCACGAATCGCTGGTTTTAACGGGGAAAACGCTGAATTACGAGTGGGTTCAAGGGCCGTCTGGGGGTCTAAAGGTCGCTGGTTCGAATCCAGTCGCCCCGACTCGCCTGCAATGCATCGCAGGCAACAGCTTCATCAAGTGGTCGTCCTTGTTCGCAAGGCGGCCGCGAAAACGAGCCGAAGGGAGAGAGTAACCGCGGGGATTCCCTCCCCACGGCCGCCTTCTCCTCTCGGCTCGTTCTCTTTCACCGCCGTCGATACCTGCATGCTCTCGGCCGGTTGACCGGCGAGCCTAGACAGACGCTCCAATCGGGCTGGCCCACGCTCGCGTTCCTGGGCTTGTCGTGCCAACCCGCTCCTGCTCACTGCGGGAGGTACAGCGTGAACGTATCGACCGATCGGTAGCCCATGCGGAGGTAACCGGGGAAGCCATCGGCGGTCGCGTGGAGGGCGGTGCGCGTGATGCCCGTCTCCCGCGTCGCGTTCTCCAAACTCCGGCGCATGACGAGTTCTGCGAGGCCTCGGTGGCGGAAGGCCGGCGCCGTGGCCACATAAGCGACGTAGAGGACGCCGTCCAGCGGTACGGTGAAAGCCGTCGACACGGGCTGGCCGTCGACATACGCGTTGTAGCCGTACAGCGGCGTGCGCCACAGAGCCTCCAGCACCACGGCCGTACGTACCCACTCGGGCGTCACGTTGTAGACGGCGGCGTTCAGGTCCGCCAGCTCCCGCTGGCTCGCCCCGTCGTCGATGCGGCGCGTCTCCACTTCCGGCAACGGACGCGTCGGCGGCGCGAGCTGCTCCGTGACCATGCCCGTGACGCTGAACGCCTTGGCAAGACCCACGCGCGACAGCGTTTCCGCGGCATCCTCCCCCAGCCACTGCTGACCGCCCACGAAGAACCATGGTCGGCGCTCGTTCGCATAGTAGTCCTTCGCCGCGCCGGCCAGGACCTCCAACTGCGCCAGCGAAGACACCGGCTCGGTCGGCACCGCAGCGTTCATGAGATACCACGGGTGGCGTGAGTTCGCGATGCAGAGGCCGTCCAATTCGACGACTTCCCCGGAACCGCTGCAACGCGAGTACAGCGTCCACGCCGCGCGAAACTGCTCGTGAGATTCCCGCACCTCCATCGGACTGTCCATGCTTCCTCACTCCCTTCAAGATCCGAACTCGCGCTAAATCCACGCCACGTATCGTAGTTCGTCGAGGAAGGCGGGCACATGGAGGACCGGCCAGAACGGATGCCCCGGAGCATCTCCGTGACCTCCGTGGTTCCCCCCCGCGCTGCGCGGGGAGTGAGAAAAGACTCAGCGGGCGCCCGAAGGCTCGGTTGCCAGCGGCTTGGGCACCAGCCGTCCCGTCAGATCCGGCTTCTCACGGACCTCTTCGTGGTACTCGGCGTCCTGGTTCACGCACCAGACGTCGAAGAGTTCCTGGCCGGCCAGGATGTTCCGCGCGACGAGCAGCGCGGTCATCATCGAATGGTCCTGGTTGTTGTACTTGTGCATGCCATTGCGTCCGACCAGATGCAGGCCCGCGTACGACGCAGCCAACTCCGTGCGGATCACCTCCACGTTCGCCGCATACTCGTCGTCATACACCGGGTACGCCTTGGGCTGTCGCACGACATGCGCATCGAGCACGTCGCCCTGGCGGACCAGTCCCAGCTGCTCCAGCTCCCGTGCACCGAGCGCGACGAGTTCCTCATCCGGCGCGTTCCACAGTCCGTCGCCTTCGAAACAGAAGTACTCCAGGCCGTAGCAGGCGAGGTTCGGATCGGGCACCAGCTCCGGAGACCAGCTGCCGAAGTTCTGGACGCGTCCCACCTTGACGTTGGGCTCGTGGATGTAGATCCAGTTGTCGGAGAAAGGACGCGAGGGCCGAACCATCAGCGCCACGGTGAGGAAATCGCGATAACGCAGGGCCTTCGCGGCACGCTGCGCCGCGGGCGCGGGCTGCGGCGTCACCGACTGCATCAGCTCCCGGAGCGGCGCCGACGAGATGACATGCTGCGATTCCAGCGACTGTTCCGATCCGTCGGCCGCGCGATAGACAACGCGCCAGCCCGCGTCACCGGGCAGCTTCTCGACGCTCGTCACGCGGCAGCCCATGCGTACTTCGCCGCCCGCCTTCCGCGTCCGCTCCGCCGCCGCCTCCCACATCATGCCGGGTCCGAGCCGCGGGTAGCGAAACGTATCAATGAGTGTCTTGACGGTCTGTGTCCGATCACCGCCCGGCTTGGCGGGAAACAGGGCGGCTCGCACGGCGGCGGCCAGCGACAGGCCCTTGATGCGCTGCGCGGCCCAGTCGGCTGAGATCTCGCGGCAGCTCATGCCCCACACCTTCTCGGTGTAGGTCTTGAAGAAGATCTCGAACAGCCGCCGCCCGAACTCGTTGGAGACCCAGTCCTCGAACGAACGCGGATTGCGCACGGGAAGCAGGCGAGCCTTGGCGTAGGACGCAACGCATCGCGTCGACTCCCACAGCCCCAGGTTCCGCAGCGACTCCAGGGCCCGCAGCGGATACGAATAGAACTTGCCCTGGTAGTAGATGCGGGACGAGCGGGGAACGGTGATCAGGTCTTCGCCCAGCAGTTCCGTCCACAGGTCTTCGACTTCCTGCGATTTCGAGAAGAATCGGTGCCCGCCGATATCGAAGCGAAACCCCTTGTACTCGACCGTCCGCGCAATCCCCCCGACGTAACGCGCATCGGCCTCCAGCACGACGACGCGAGCCCCGCCCTCGGCCAGCTTCCACGCCGCCGTCAACCCCGCGGGGCCTGCTCCTATGATCGCAACCGTCGTGCTATCCATGAAATCCGCGATGGGCTAAAAGCCGTGGGTCGATAACAAAGTCGAGTCGAGCGAGGATCATGGTCCCCAGGAAAGATTAGGTCAAGGGTTGCCGCGTAGGACTCGCCACCAAGCCGCCTTCCGGGGAATTGGCAGGGGGACTGGGCTCGGCTGGTCCCTCCGTGGGTTTCGTCCGGCGGGAAGAAGTCCGGCCGTTTCGCAGGCCCTCGCAAAAGAACCCGCTGGCGTTAGCAATCTGCCAGACGAACAGCAGGGGCAAAACGGACAGAGCACTTCGCCATGACTCCCGGGACAGTCGCCGCGTGAGCAGGAGCGGAACGCTGCAGTGGAACCGAGCGTCCCGATGCAACCGCGGCATCCCAGATTCAGAACGTAAGCGGTGGAATGTCCACGCGCCTCGTCCATAGGTGTAGTTCTGCCTCCAGAAGCTCCCCAGGTTCATACTGTGGTAGTGCCTGACGATAGCCTTCTCGGTCCGCCGCATGGTGCCGAATCGAGTGATCCATCGATCGCAAAGATCTCGATCCTCGCCGCCTGCGGTGGAAAATCGCTCGGCATCAAAGCCGCCCAGCTCGTAAAAACCCTTCGCGGGCATCGCGATGTTGTTCGAGGCCAGAAACGTTACGGCATCCGGACGGGGATTGTAGTGGTCGTATACCAGATCGAGGATGAACTGACTCGCCGCGGAATACCGGTTCTCCGGCAGCCCGTTGATCGTGTGACCTCCCACCAGTCCGTCGGGATCCCCCGCGAACGCTTCCTGGAATGCGACCAGCCAGTCCGCATCCACACAGCAGTCGTCATCGACGAAAGCGAGGTACTTCCCGCGGGCTCGACTGGCACCAAAATTCCGGGCAGTCGCGGGCCCGGCGTTCTCCTGCCGCAAACAGGTCACCGGCAGTCGACTCGCGAAATCGGCAACCACAGGTTGCAGGGGCTGCGGACTTCCATCGTCCACCACGACCACCTCAAAACCGCCTTCGGGAGACTTCAGCCGCGTCAGGGATTCCAAGCAGTTGCGCAGCCGCGCCGGCCTTGAATAGGTCGGAATGACAATCGAGTAGCTGCAGGACGCCTGCTCGAGCAACATCGGGCTACGCTACCGCGTCCTCGCCAATGAGTTCTCCAAGGCCCCGATCCTTCACGACGGAGCGGCCATGCTCCCTGCTCCTAGCGCCCCGTCCCAATTGGTGGCGTGTCCAGACGTAAAGGAAGGCAACTCCGGAATAGAGATGGCTGAACCAGTGCCACGGCAGGATGCGAATCGCGAACAGCGTGCCGCGTTTTTGACGGAACCAGGACAGCACAGGCAGATCCAGTTCGAGCAGCAGCAGTGCCAACGCGCCCGAAACCACCCACGCCGGCCAGAACCAGCAGCCCAGCACCAGGCCGGCGGCGATCAGCACCGACAGAGCGACCCGGGCCCGGGCCGCGTAGCTGATGTTCAAGTCGTTCTCCATCCGCCCCGCACGCAGGATCAGTTCGCTCCACGGAATCGCCCGCAGGAAGAAGTCGGTGTGGAACAGCACGCGGGGAGTCCACTTCTTCAGATGGCGGACCTTCAGGTCGTGACAGATGCGGATCTGCCGCCCCTGCTCCACCAGTCGATAGCCGAGTTCGATGTCCTCGATGCACGGCCGTGCGTACCCCTCATCGAAACCGCCCGACTGTTCGAATACTTGGCGACGGATAGCACCGCAGGCTCCCCAGAAGGTAAACCCCTTAGTGCCCGCGGACTGGTGCACGTAATGATGCAGCAGGTTCTTGTACTGGGAAAGCAGATTCGGAGCGGACGGCTCGTCATCGTACGAACCGATCAGAGCGTCCACCGACTCGTTGGCCCCGAATAGATCCGACACGCGACGGATCGCGTCCGCCTGGATCTCGCAATCGGCATCCACGAACAGCAGCACATCCCCCTGGGCCGACCGCGCCCCCAGGTTCCGCGCCACGGAAGGCCCCTGCTGACGGCCCGTGTGCAGCACGATCGCTCCGTGAGCCTTCGCCAAGGAGACCGACTGGTCCGAGCTTCCGTCGTCCACGACGATCACTTCCCGCGGCGGCGGGTCCAGCAAGGCCACACAGGCAAGGCACCTCGCGAACGCTTCCCCACCGTTATAGACGGGGATGACGACCGAGATCGTCGGTGGTTCATGAGTCGCAAACAGAGGTGAAGTCATCGAGGAGCGGACCTATCATGACGAAACGGCATTTCAAGCGACGCGGAGGTGGCAGAGGAAGGCAGCGCCCTAGCTTGCGCCGTCGGAAGTGTAGTCAGATTCGGGTATCACGATGTTAGCCCCACTTATCGCCCAAGTCCACGGCTCTGCGCAGAACGTCACTTCGCACCCTCCCGAGATGGCCTTCTCCCCGACCACCCCAAACTACCCGCCTTGCAGTTGATGTTGCAAAAACGAAACACACCCGCGGCGCGGTTCCTCTCGAAACCCGCTCGCGCTGGTCGCTTTCGTCGTGCTGGTCGCATTTGGGCGACGCGTGGCTCGACGAGCCCCTGTGCGTTTCTGGCGTGGGCTTGTCCCGCAGTTGATCGCGAGCCTCCGGCCCATGATGGGGCCCGGCTTCAGAATGTGGGAGCCAACGGATGGACCAGATGCCCAAAGACTTTACGGGGTACCGCCGCTGGAGGAGCCTGGGTCGAGGGTCGCTCCGCGCCAATTGCACCCACAGCGGCCCCTGCAGTTTCCGCTGCTACCGTCGCTGACGACTCCTGGTCGGACAGTTGGTAGACCTCGAACCGGATGTACGGCGGCCGTTCATTCTGAAAGGTGCGTACGAGCCGGAACCCGGGACGCGCGGTGAGCCCCCGAACGTTCGGCTGGGTCGGTGAAGTCATGGAATGTCCCGCGTTGATCGGACGTTCCTGGATGAACCAGCGGACGCCCGACTCGAGCATGGACTTCCGGGTGAATTCCAGACTGCGGTCGTCCACCACGAATGGCTGCGGGGCTGGTCCCATCCTCTCGTGCAACCAGGACACCAGCGGTACCACCTGCCGTTCGCGCCCGAGATCGTCCAACCGCAGGTAGAACGTAAAGACACCATCGTGCCGCCCCCGGTAGAAGACCGGTTCGCGCGGCGCGATCTGTTTCATGTAGTCGGCGACTTCCCGAGTGATCGAGACGTCCTGCGAAGGGATGCGCAGGAGCGTCATCAGCATGCCCAACGCGATCGCGGAGGAGATCCCGCTCGCGAGCCACCAGGCCTGTCGCTCCGACAACACACGTCGCGCTCTCTTCCTGGTCACTTCGAGCAGGATTGCCACCAGCACCACCACGGCGGGACAGAGCACCAGCGCGTAACGACCCGACTTCGCCCAGATGAACGTCATCGCGAGATAGAAGACGCCCAGCCAGACCGCGACCAGCACCACCTCCCGGCGCCACCGTCGACTCCACAGACCGACCATCGCTCCGAACCCGCCCGCCAGCAGGGCCACCGCGCCGCAGATGCGCAAAAGCGATTTGGGGTAGAACCAGATTTTATTAGCTGGCGACCAGTTTATCTTCGTTTGCAGCACCTGATCCAGGCGATCGCCGAAGCGATTGAGAACATAGAAGACGGGAACGATCGCCAGCGCGACCAGGAAGATCGCCATCCAGGCGCGACGGTTGCCGAGAATCGTCCATCGCCGCAGCGCGAGGATCCACGCCAGTCCGATCACGACGACCACGCCCGCGACAGGATGGGTGAAAATCCCGCAAGCGGCCAGCGCGAAGGCCCAGGACACTTCGCGTCCTTCCTCGCGTCGATCTTCCATCTCCATCGCGCGGCGAAGATGATAGAGGGCCCCCAAGCCCAAGGCGGACGCCGGCACATTCAGCATGGCCGCATTCATCCACTCCGCCATGCCTGGCATCCACACCAGCAGTCCGGCGAGCCATCCGGAGGATTCGCTGACCCATCGTCGCAGCCAGGCCAGCATGTAACCGCCTGCCACCAGGCCGGTCACCATGCTCAGCGCCTTGCCCACCCACCACTGCGGCCCCACCACGGCATAGGCGGCGGCCTCCAGCAAGTAGAACAACGGCGGGTAGTACGTCGGACAGATGGCCGGGTACCGCGCGTAGTATTGCTCCGCATAGCCTTGCGGGTCCCGCCAGCCCTCCGCGGCGAAATCGCGATAGAAGAGTCCATTGAGCGCATGGCGGGGAGCATCGCCCTGGAACCACAGGCCATCGTTGGTCCAGAACAGTCCACAGGCGACCAGCCACGCGGCCACGAGCAGCAGCGTCTGCCCGCGCAACGACGTGCCGCGGCCACCTGCTCCGGGTAGCGTCCCCCTGGTCCTGTCCTCGGAAACACTCATGCGCCGCTACCGTACCCCCAACTTGGAAACCAACTACCGGACCTTGCTCACCACCCCAGTGCCTCCCGCACCCACCAAGTCTGGGACACTCGTGAACCGGAGGCACCGCCTCCTTTTTTACCCGCCTGCCTGCACTGACTCGGATGGCGGAGCGGGGCGATTGTCCGTCGGGAAAGTTCGGACACCTCGACCTGCCACCTTTCCATCGACTACCCTACAGACATTCGCCGGGCATACCCCAGTTCCGCCCCGTTGGGTGGAAGTGCGGAACACCTGACCGTATCCAGACAAGGCGGAACGCCCGATCCGCGAAGCCTTCAGTGTCCCGTGACTCCGCCCTGCGGACAATCCTGCACCCCAGCGATTCCACGCTTCCGTGACGTCAAGATCCCACATCGCGCTTCCTCCCCTGCCCTCCTTTTGCGTGGTCGTCGTCATCGATCCCGAATGGGAGATGGACGGAGCGCGACTGCGCGACACGCTGGAAAACTTGGAATCCCAGGGAAGCCTCATCTACGAGGCTGAAGCGGTCTTTCTCGCTCCTCCCCGTCCGTCCATGGCAAAGGTACTGGCCGAACTGCAGCCGCAGTATCCCTGGCTGACCGTCGTGCCGCAGTCCGTCGGGTCCTCCAGTTTTCCCGACCTGGCGGCGGTCGCCAACACCCAGGCTGATCTCCTCGTCTTCTGCGCCAGCCATCTGCGTTACGAACCGCACTGGTTGAGTCAACTAGTCCGTTCGTTCCTGGTGCGTCCCGACGCATGCCTCGTGGCGGGGGAGACAACGACGCTCATCGGAGGCATCTACGGCCTAGCCCTCGCGTTGACCTACGCCTTCCCTCGCTTCTCCGGCACGCAGGAACTGGTGCCCACCACGCTCTTCTGGTCGCACAACTTCGCCATCCGACGCACGCTGTTCGACCGCCTGTCGCACGGCGAGTTCGCGGCACGTTTCCTGTCCAGGACGGGCATTTCGGCGCAGACGGCCGCGCGCGGCGCGGGAACTGCCCTGCGTCAATCCATGGCGCGGGCCTGGCATCCCTGCCCGCGATTGGGGCAGGTGCTGCGCCGCTACCGGGAACGCGGTCGCGAACTGGAGCTGCTCCGACAGAACGCCATCCACGGGATCGATGAAGCTCCGCTCAGCTGGGCCATGGCACCCGACCGCCCCGGCGACAGCCTGGTGCGAAAGTTCCTGGGACGCCTGCGCCAAGTGATCGCCGAACAGCCAGCTCGCCTGCTGATGCTGCCCTTCGCAGTCCCGCTCGTCCTGCTGCTCGTCTCCAGCTACTTCGCCGGACGTCGCTCCGCGAAGACCTCTCCCATGGCCTGATCGCTCGTGGATCGCCCCTGCTGCCTTGCCGCTTCGGCCCGCTGCTTGTGGCTCCCGAAGGGCTCCACTAGAATCGCGCCGCGATGACGCTTGAGTCCTTATGCCCCTTGGAGGTCGATCATGGCCCGCTTCCCTGCCCCAGTTCAAACACTTGTCGCGCTCACGCTGGCCCTGCTGTCGGGCCTTTCGTCGAGTCATTCGTCGGCGCGCGGCGAAGACTTCTTCTTTCGCGACGGCGACCGGGTCGTCATGATCGGCGACAGCATCACGGAACAGCACCTGTACTCGAACTACGTCGAAATGTGGACGGTGACGCGTTTCCCGCAATGGAAGCTGACGTTCCGCAACGTGGGCATCGGCGGCGATCGGTCGCCGGGCGGCAACGATCGGTTCGCCCGCGACGTGCTGCTGCACCAGCCGACCGCGATGACCGTCGACTTCGGCATGAACGACGGGAGTTACCGCGAGTTCACCGAGGAGACGTTCAAGCCGTACATGGACGGCCTGCAAGGCATGGCCGATCAGGCACGAGCGGCGAACGTCCGCGTGGCCTGGGTCACCCCGCAGCCGCTGGATGAGGACCAGCAAGGCCCCACCGCGCTCACCGGCTACAACCTGACGCTCGAGAAATTCTCCGCGGGCGTCAAGTCGGTCGCGGAACGCAACCAGGGCCTCTTCGTCGACCAGTTCCACCCGTATCTCGCCGTCCTCGATCTGGCTCGTTCCCGCCAGAATCCCTATCGTCGCATCACCGACGGCGATGCCGTGCATCCCGGCCCGCCAGGCCAGGCCCTGATGGCCGCCTCCATCCTGAAGGGACTTCGCTTCCCCACCCTGGTCTCGTCGGTCGAAATCGACCTCACCGAGAACACGCCCGTGCTCCGCGCCCAGAACTGCCAGGTAGGCCAACTGGTCGATGCGGAGGACAGCCTACGTTTCGAGCGACTGGATCGCGCCTTGCCGTTCTTCCCCGAAGACGCGGCCAGCATCCTTGAATGGACGCCGCTGCTCGAAAGCATGAACCAGTACCTGCTGAAGATCACCGGCCTGCCGGAAGGCCGTTACCAGGTCAAAGTCGACGGAGTCCGCGTCGGGGAACGCACGGCCGACGAACTCGCCTCCGGCACCAACCTCGCCGCCGATGTCCTCAAGGCCGGCCCCATCG
>JBIIEC010000420.1:0-5198 GCA_044238045.1 Pirellulaceae bacterium
ACAAGGCGAGAAAGAAGAGAAGAAGAAAGACAAAGCCGAAGGTGAGCACGAGGAGGAAGATGAAGAGGACGAGGAGGAGGAAGACGAAGACGAAGACGACGAAGAAGACGACGAAGAAGACGACGACGACGAAGATCGGTAGCCTGGTCGGCGCGACTTCATGATCGTCCGAGGTGGTCGGTAGGGCTGGGGCGTGCCGAAGCAAGCCGCCCCAGCGCGACAGGTGTCCGCCGGTGTGGGGGCAACGCACGAGGGGGATGAGGAAGTCACCGGCGAGTGGGATCACCCAATCGTCGGGGCCGAGAATTGCGGGGATGGGCTTCCGCGGGTTCGCGCTGCACGAGGGGGCCGAAACGACGGATGCGTGTGGGGAAAATGGTCGCCGGGGTAGTTTGTCGCCTGGGCGGACTCTGTTATCCTCGGGCCGCGGCAGGCGATCGTCCGACAGCCTGCCGCGGGGCGTATGCCTCTGGTGTCGCGGCGGAATTCGAAGACGAGATATTCACGGAAGAGCCACCGATCGGGGCCTGGGGAGACTGGTCATGAAGCGTTGGGGAGCCGGTTGGCTGGGATGCCTTCTCTTGGTGTTTCTGGGACTGGGGTTGGAGACGGTCGCGCGGGCCGAGTTGCCGCCGTTGATCCCGCTGCGGGATTTTTTCCGCAACGCCGAGGAGTCCGGGCACGAGATCTCGCCGGACGGACAGTACCTGGGGTTCCTGCGACCCTGGGAGTCGCGGATGAATGTCTTCGTGCAGAAGATCGGCGAGAAGGAAGCCGTCCGCATCACCTCGGTCACCGATCGCGACATCCCCGGTTTCTTCTGGGCCAACGACAATCGCATCGTCTACCTGCTGGACCAGGGCGGTGACGAGAACTTCCACCTCTACGCGGTGAACCGCGACGGCTCCAACCTGCTGGACCTGACTCCCTTCCCGGAGACGAAGGCGGGGGTGGTGGACGACCTGCGCGACGACCCGGACCACATGCTGATTCAGCATAACCACCGGGATAAACGGGCCTTCGACGTTTTCAAGGTGAATGTCAACACGGGCGCGGCGGAACAGTTGCTGCAAAACCCGGGCAATCTCACCTCCTTCGTGGCCGACCACGAAGGGCACTTGCGGATCGCCACGCAGACGGATGGCGTCAATACGAGTCTTCTTTACCGGGCCACCGACAAGGACGAGTTCAAAACGATCCTGACGACGAACTTCCGCGAGACGGTCAATCCGCTTTTCTTTACCTACGACAACCGGCGGTTGTACGCGGCGTCGAACCTGAAACGGGACAAGGACGCCATCGTGGTGTTCGACCCCGAGAAGGCCGAGGAGGTAGAGGTGATTTTCGAGCATCCCCAGGTGGATGCGAGTGGCCTGATGCGCAGCGACAAGCGGAAGATGATCACCGGCGTCGCGTTCACGGCCGCTAAGCGAGGGTACCATTTCTTCGATGCGGAGCGTCGCGAGATCCAGGAGTATCTGGAGAGCAAACTGCCGGGGATCGAGGTCGCGCTGGCGGGCTCGAACCTTGACGAGGACAAGTTCCTGGTTCGCACCTACAGCGATCGGTCCCAGGGGGCGTACTACTTCTACGATCACAAGACCAAGGACCTGCAGCATCTGACCGACATCAGTCCGTGGCTGCCGACGGAGAACCTGGCGCGGATGGAACCGGTCATGTATCAGTCGCGGGACGGCGTGCTGATCTATGGTTACCTGACGCTGCCCGTGGGCGTCGACCCCAAGAACCTGCCCACGGTGATCCTGCCTCACGGCGGACCCTGGTCGCGCGACTCGTGGGGCTTCCGGCCCGACGTGCAGTTCCTCGCCAACCGTGGCTATGCCGTCTTTCAGATGAATTTCCGCGGCTCCACCGGCTTCGGTCGCAAGTTCTGGGAGATGAGTTTCAAGCAGTGGGGCCGCACGATGCAGGATGACGTGACGGACGGCGTCCAGTGGTTGATCGATCGCGGCATCGCCGATCCGAAACGTATCGGCATCTACGGCGGTTCCTATGGCGGTTATGTGGTGCTGGCTGGCCTGGCGTTCACGCCCGACCTGTACGCATGCGGCGTGGACTACGTGGGCGTGGCCAACTTGTTGACGCTGCTGGAGTCGCTGCCGCCGTACTGGGAACCGATGCGGAAGATGATGTACGAGATGATGGGTGACCCGAGCACCGAAAAGGACGCCATGATGGCCGTGTCGCCGGTGTTCCATGTCGACAAGATCAAGGCACCGCTGCTGATCGCGCAGGGGGCGAACGACCCACGCGTGAAGAAAGCGGAGTCGGACCAGATGGTCGAGGCGTTGCGCAAACGGGGGATCGAGGTTCCTTATCTGGTCAAAGACAACGAAGGGCACGGCTTCCGAAACGAGGAGAACCGCTTCGAAGTCTACCGAGCCTTGGAGCAGTTCTTTGCGGAGCATCTGGGGGGGCGTCAGGAAGAGTCTGCGGAACGCGTGCTGGAGAAGCTGCGGACACCGTCAGGGGGCGGCGAAGCGAAGTAAGGACGTTGAGCGGCTGGGGGCGTGGTCCGGCCAGTCGTTTGGGAATCGGCCGGCATTCCGGAGCAGCATGATGCACGGGCATCAAGGGGCGCCAGCGAAAGCCATCTCGGCGTTGGCTCCGTCAAACAACTGATCGTCTCCGAACGGGCTTGGAAGATCGAGACGCGGTCCGCTCCCCAATCGGCCAACTCGCGAAGCCGGGTGGTTTCCCCCCCTCGATGCCGGATGACTCGGGCGGCGGCCGCGTCGCCTTTGCGTTTCTGCGGATCCGTTAGGTCTCCGCAGATCCAGGGTGGCAGTTCGAGGCGTCCGGGAACGCATTTTTGGCGGTAAAGCTGGGTTGCGGGCGCATTCGTGGGAAAATAGCGAGCGGTGGCAGTGCGGCTAGGGCAGGGGACATCCGTGGACCGCCCGAGGGGCTTTGCTGCGGTCGGCTGGGACGACCTCTCTTGTCTGGAATTCGCACCTCGCCTACATTTCTCGCGACCGTGGCCTTGGCACCTGAGCTTATCCGCCAGTGGGAACCCCATGAAACGCACGACGCAGAGCGAACCGCTGGTGAAGCGTCCGGCTCGGACGCCCGCGGTGCTTCGCGCCCGGCAGCGTTTCGGGAAATATGTCGTGGAGCAGAAGTTGGGGGAGGGCGGTTTCGCCGTCGTGTACCAGGCTCGTGACACGATCGAGGGCGTGCGGGTGGCTCTGAAGGTTCCCTACCCGCATCTGATGACAAGCCATTCGCTGGAGTGGTTCCGCAACGAGGTGCGGGTGGTATCGAAGCTGGACCATCCCAACATTCTGCCGCTGAAGTATGCGGACTTCATCGAGGGGCGGTTTGTGATCGTGACGGCCCAGGGGCTGATGACGCTGGAGAAGCGTTTCCAGCGTCGCATGTCGGTGGACACGGCCCTGGACTATACGGAGCAGATGCTGGCGGGTGTGGCGCACGCGCACGAGCGTCAGATTATCCACTGCGACATCAAGCCGGACAATTTCCTGCTCTTCTCCGACAATCGCCTGCGACTTACCGACTTCGGGATTGCCCGTTTCGCCCAGAGGACGCTGCGGGGTTCGGGGGCCGGAACGGTGGGTTACATTGCTCCCGAGCAGGCGATGGGACATCCCTCGCTGCGGTCGGATGTGTTTTCCCTGGGACTGGTGATCTATCGGATGTTCACCGGTCATCTGCCGGAGTGGCCATTTGACTGGCCACCGCAGGGATACCTGCGGCTGAGGCGGCGGGTAGGCCCGGATTTCATCGCCTGGATTCGCAAGGCCATGGAGGTCGATGCCCGGAATCGCTTCCGGGATGCGCGGCATATGCAGGCGGCGCTGGCGAAAATCCGCCATTCGGGTCGGCAAAAACCGCGTTCGGCCAGTGCGGGCGGAACGACCCGCAAGCCGGCGCGCACCGAGTGGCAACGTGTTCGGATTTCTGAATTCCAGCAGCGTTACGGCACGCTTTTGGACACCCAGTACCGCTGTGACCATTGCGAGGGACCGGTCTCGGAGGCGATGCACGGGTGTCCCTGGTGCGGCAAAACCCATAAAATGCGCCCAGAGCAGACGAAGTTCCCAGCCGAGTGCTCGCGGTGCCACTGCGGGATCAAGCTGGACTGGAAGTATTGCGTCTGGTGCTTCGGGCCGGGCTGGCAGCCGGCCAAGACCGAGCATCAGGACGATCCGCGTTACACCCACCGTTGCGAGAACCCGCGCTGCTCGGGCAAACGCATTATGCCTTTTTCCCGCTACTGTCCCGACTGTCGGCGCCGGGTGCGGAAGAAGTGGAACATCGACGGAAACCGAACACGCTGCAAGCGATGCGGCTGGGGCGTCGTATCCTCCTTCTGGAGTTACTGCCCCTGGTGCTCGCAAGGGCTCAAGCCCTAGCGGCCGGCGACCGGTGATCAGCCGGAACGCCTTCCCACTCGGCGGCAGGACGCCACGATCACGGGGAGGAGCTCGCCATGGCCCATGCGATATGCAAGAGGAGAAGAAGGATGGACCCCATTTCAGCGCCTCGCCTGCTGTTCGATACCACCCTGTCGGCTCCCCAACTGTTCGAATTCGCCGCCGGTGAGGTGGCGATCTTCTCGCAGCGTTGCCCCGACCTGCGGACAGCCAACGAAGACTCGCTGGCCGTGATTCCGGTCACGCCTCAATCGGGCATCCTCGCCATCGCCGACGGCTGTGGCGGGATGGCCAAGGGGGACAAGGCGTCGAGACTGGCCATCGAATCGCTGCGGGATGCCGTGGAGGCGGCCGAAGGCTCCAGTCCCACGATGCGTCCCGCGATCCTGGACGGCATTGAGAACGCCAACAACGCCGTCCAGGGCCTCAGCGGCGGAGCTGCCACGACGATGGCCGTGCTGGAGATCGACGGTCACATGATCCGCCCCTACCACGTGGGCGATTCCGCCATCCTGCTGGTCGGCAGTCGCGGCCGCATCAAGATGCAGACCGTTTCCCACTCGCCCGTCGGCTACGCCATCCAGGCCGGCATCCTGGATGAGGATGAAGCCATCTCCCATGCCGACCGGCACTTGGTCTCCAACGTCATTGGAACGCCCGAATCGCACACCGAAGTCGGGGCGCGCCGCCTGATGAACCAGCGGGACACCGTGGTCATGGGCAGCGACGGCCTGTTCGACAATCTCTACCTGGCCGAAATCGCCGACATCGTCCGCAAGG
>JBIIEC010000419.1:0-5198 GCA_044238045.1 Pirellulaceae bacterium
CGGGCTCTATTCGCTGGATCGCATTTCCCGGGCGCAGCATCACGGGCGGGTGTCCTATGAAACCTGATCCAGCATCGTTGACGCAGGGCGGCGTAGTCCACGTCTACCAGAAGTACGACCCCAAACGATTTCCCAGTCCGACGGAACCCCCGCCGGACCTGGTTTCGCCGGCCTTTGAGCACTGGCTGCGATTCGGGGGACAGAGGCCACTGACGCCGGAAGAACTGGCTCGAGCAATCCGGCTGGATGTCAGCCAGATCGCCGGTTTGGGACCGAGCTTGGAGTCGCTGCTGGCCATGCTGCGGGAGCGGAAGGCGCGGATCCTGGCCACCTACGAGACTCGTCGAGTGACGCGCGACGCGGCGCGAAAGGTCGGGGACGCCGCCTCCAAGGTGCGGCCACCCCAGCGGTTCCGGGACCTCTTTGAGCAGGCGGTGCGCCAGCAGCAGCTTTATCAGCTGGAGCGACTTTGGTATGCGGCCGGGGACGATGGTTCGCCGTTCGCCAGGCAGCTGCTGCAGCTCATGGAGGCGATGGGGGCCAAGTACGAGATCGACGAGATGGCGGGTCGCTACGAGTTCCATGGACAAGAACGCTTGTCCATTCCGCAGGCCATCGAGATCGGAGAGGAGCTTGCGGAGATCGACCGGCTGATCGAGCAGCTGGAGCAGGCCAAGAAGGATGCGCAGATCGGCATCATCGACATGGAAGCGTTGTCCGAATACGCGGACTCGGAATCGATGGAGCAGCTGCAAAAGATGCGTCAGCAACTGGACGACTACCTCCGCGAGGAGGCACGACGTCAGGGATTGGAACGGGAGGGAAAGGGGTTCACCCTGAGTCCGGAGGCCTACCGAATGTTCCAGGGACGGCTGCTGGAACGCATTTTCAGCCAGCTGCAGGCATCGCGATCCGGTCGCCATGCAAACGACGTGAGTGGCGAGGGTGCGGTGGAGATGCCGTCGACGAAGGAGTACGAGTTTGGCGACTCCCTGGCGAATCTCGACCTGCCCCAATCGCTGCTCAACGCGATGATCCGCCAGGGATCGGAGCGACCGTTGCGGTTGCGTTCGGAAGACCTGGAGGTCCACCGCACGAGGAATCGGCCCAAGGCGGCGACGGTCGTCATCATGGACATGAGCGGGTCCATGCGGTACGCCGATCAGTATATGAACGTCAAACGCATGGCGCTGGCCCTGGAGGGCCTCATTCGCCGCGAATATCCGGGGGATTTTCTGCGGTTTATCCAGATGTACACCTTCGCCCGCCTGTGCCTGCCCGGGGACATCATCGACCTGCTGCCGCAGCCCGTGACCGTCCACGATCCGGTCGTGCGGCTCAAGGCCGACCTGAGCAAGTCCGACGGGGTGGAATCGATGGTGCCCCCGCACTTCACGAACATCCAGCAGAGCCTTCAGATGGCCCGGCGACTGCTGGCCACGCAGGATACGCCGAATCGCCAGGTGGTGCTGATCACCGATGGTCTACCTACCGCGCACTGCGAGGATCAGTGGCTCTACATGCTCTATCCGCCCGACCCCCGCACGGAACAGGCCACGCTTCGCGAAGGTCTTCTCTGCGCGCGGGATGGCATCACCATCAATCTGTTCGTCATTCCCAGTTGGTCGCAGTCGGAGGAAGACATCCGGTTCGCGCAGCGACTGGCGGGCAGCACCAAGGGACGCGTGTTCTTCACGGCCGGCAAGGACCTCGACCGGTTCGTCGTGTGGGACTACGTCCAACGCAAACGCGAAGTGCTCGGCTGAGGTCGCTTCGCGGAGAAGCGAGGATGCATGCGGACGAAGAGGCCCGCATGCATGCGATGAAGCTGACGTTGGTTTGCGAAAAAATGACCTGAAGTTGTTGCCTGTGATTTCGCGGGGCGTTACGATGTCTCGAGACGCTGCGACTACTTGCCGTGAGGCAGGCCGCGGTTGCTTGGGTCCTCGGAGTTGCCGCGGAAACATGAGAGCGTTAACGATCGAAGAGTCGTTCGACCAGTTCGTTGCCGAACCGACAACGGTCCGGTGGCTGGAGCTGCGTGAGCGGGTGCTGGCTTCGGATGAGTACGATCCGTACGGGGCGGCATGGCGGCGCGTCGACGCTTTGATCGCATCGGATCGATTCGTCGAGGCTCGCGATCTCGCCTGCTCGCTGGAGCCGTGGGCGTGCCTCAGCCCGCGTTGGCACTTCTGGATGGGCGTGACCGCTTGGGAGCTGGGCGATCCGCTCTCGGCCGCCCAGCATCGCGAATGGCTGCAGGTCTGCCTCGAAGCCCTGCTGGAATCGGGAGAAGGACGGCCCGAGGCTCCGTATCTCGTGCTCTACACGAGCGATGCCTACGACGTGCTCCAGGCGTTCGGGGAGATGCCTGCCGGCCAGCAGCTGGTGGAAAGCCAGGATGGGACACGCGACGTGCTGACGGCGGAGTCCGGTGAAGCCTACTGGTTCGATGTGGCGGATCTGCTCGCCCAGTGCAGGCCTCCCAGCCGGGATGAGGTTGCCGGCGAGGCGATGGTCGAACCGATGGCGAAGGCGGAGAACGCGGGAACGAAGCGGGAATTCTCCGGTCGCCGATCTTCCTGAGGCCCAGTCTGCGTGGGCCCAGTCTGCGTGGGCCCAGTCTGCGTGGGCCCAGTCTGCGTGGGCCCAGTCTGCGTGGGCCCAGTCTGCCCGATGACAGGTCATCCCGAGCGCCGGTTCTTCGTGGAACCGCCTCGATCGCTCGCCAGATCGGCTTCGATCCACGACTGCGGGGCAACCGATGGCGGTTGCGGCGATCCATGCCCTCGCCGTGCGAAGTGGTCTCCTGCCTGGCGATCGAGAGAAGATGGCTCCTGAGGCGAGAGGATTCAGTTCACGGACGGCTTCCTCGCTCGTTGCGTGCTTCTTCCTGGGAGGAGGTTGCAGGAGTGGCCTCGGAGGCGGGCCGGGGGGCCGATGAAGGAGACCGTGTTTCGTCCTGCGGGTGTTCCGCGAGCATCCAGAGAGTCATCGTGGCCAGGAGGGCGGCACCGAGGAGGCCGGTCAGGACGAGGACGGAGAGGGCGAGCCATCCGAGCAGTCGAGCAGCGGCTGGGTCGCCTACCGCAGCCGCGAGGGTCCAGCCGACGCTGCCTGCAATCGTGATGGCGAAGGAAATTGCGAAGGCAGCCAGCAGTTTGGTGAGGACGAAGCGGAACGGCACGAGTAAATACCTGCTGGAGTTGGTTTGCGGATGGCGTCGATTCTGCGGCTGTAGAATGAGGATGTCAAGCGACCGAGGTGGGCAGGCGAGTTCGTTGACGGGGTGTTCGCGTTGGAGACAGAATGAGGAGTCAGGCCAGCGAGGGCCGCTGCTGTCCGGAGTCGGCGGAGTTCACCGCGACGAGGATGGGCTTGGAGGGCCGAGGCTTGGTGGGCCGTTGGACCCGGGAGGATGGCGATGGGGACGCGAATTCAGCCAGCGGAGGAGGCGAGCGGAATGGGAGTGCGTGCGAGCGGCCAACCGACTGCGCGATCGTGGCTCTTCTCGTGGGCCGGGGTGCCGGGACGCTGCATGGCGTTGGTGGCCGTATTGGTCCTGGGTGCGGGGCAGGGCGTACGGGCCGCGACCATCGTCGCGAAGAATCGGATGGAGTTCGAGGGAAAGCTGGGGTACATCGCCAGTGTCTTCGAGAACCCGCTGGCTTCGAACGGCTCGGGGGCCACGGAAGACGTCAAGCAGATCGTGGTTCTGGATGATGGCCTGCGGCGGACCTACCTGGGAATGCAGCAGGTCGAGGATCTGCGGGAGAGCGATCCGAACCAGGGGGAGCGAGTGCGCATTCCCCAGAAGGTGGCGGCGGGGGGCCGGCATCGTATCGCGTCGGTGACGGCCGTGTTGAAGGTCGGTGAGTTTGACGAGTGGGGCCGCCGTACGTTCACGATCCTCACGCCCAAGGGGCCGCTCGATGTGACCCAGGGGATCACCGAGATCACCCCTCGATATACGCGACTGGAAGGGCTGGCGGGAACGCCCTCGGTCCAGTGGGACAGTCGGATCGCCACGAGTTCCCTGCAGCGCGAAACCATCAGTCGACTGTTGCGGAACCAGGTCGACGCGGGTGGTTCCGAAGGGCGTCTGCAGGTCGTGCGTCTGCTGTTCGAGGCGGAGCGATTCAATGACGCGCGGATCGAACTAGAGGAGGGCATGCGGGAGTTTCCGGAACTGGCCTCGTTCCAGGAGCTGCTGGAGCAGTTGCGGCAGTTCAGCGCGCGTCGTGTGGTGGATGAGATCGAGAGGCGTTCGCGGGCCGGCCAGCACGGTCGGGTGCTGAAGCTGCTGAGGAATTTTCCCGCGGAGGGCGTGGAACCGGAGACGCTGCTGCGTGTTCGTGAGGTGCTGCGTGATTACGAAACCAAGAGCGGACGCTTCGAGGCGTTGCAATATGAGGTTTCGCGTCTGGTGGAGGAGCAGAAGGATGCGAACGCGAGGAAGTCCGGCGAGCAGTTGAAGCAGGAACTGGCGGCCTCCTTGAATTTCAATTCCTACGATCGCCTGGCCGACTACGAACGGCTTCGTGATGACCCGCAATTGTCAGCCGAGAGTCGTTTGGCTTTGGTGATGAGTGGCTGGGTGCTGGGCGTGGGGAACAGCACGCAGAACCTGATGGAAGCGGCGAGCGTCCTGAGGGTGCGAGACTTGGTGCGCGACTACCTGCGGAGTTCCGACGCGAAGCGCCGGGGGGAACTGCTGCAGGCGATGGGGCAGGAGGAAGGTGGTACACCGCAGCGGATCGTCGAGCTACTGGCGAGCCTGTCGCCGCCGCTGGTCACCGAACCGCAGGCCGATCGGCCTCCAGGGAACTTCCGCATCAGTGTCCCCGGCCTGGAGGCGGGCGGTGGTGCCTTCGAGTATGAAGTGCAGTTGCCGGATGAGTACGATCCGCAGCGTGCGTATCCCGCGATCGTGGCCCTGCACGGAACCGGGCACTCGGCAGCGGAGCAGGTCGATTGGTGGGCTGGACCGTACGATGCCCAACGCAAAGTGCGCCTGGGGCAGGCAGCGCGCCAGGGATACGTCGTCATCGCTCCCGCCTGGATGGGGGAGCTTCAGCAGCAATACAACTATTCGGGACGGGAGCACGCCCTGGTGGTATCCTGCCTGCGGGATGCCCTGCGGCGATTTTCCATCGACTCGGATCGAGTCTATCTTTCGGGGCATTCCACGGGGGGCG
>JBIIEC010000421.1:0-5195 GCA_044238045.1 Pirellulaceae bacterium
GCGCTGGTGGGGTACGAGCTGTACTGCCAGTTGCTGGAGGCGGCTGTGCGGCGGCTCAAGCAGTTGCCGCCGAAGATGAATGCCGAAGTTGATATCGTGCTGCCGGGCCAGGCGTACATTCCGCGCGAGTATGTTCCCGACATGCGCGCGAAGATCGACCTCTATCGACGCCTCGCGCGCACCCTGGGCGAGGAAGAGATCGAGAAGATGCGGCAGGAGTTCCTCGATCGCTTCGGCCCGCTGCCAACGCCGGCCGCCCGGCTGCTGATCTTGGCGCGGCTGAAGACGGAGGCCGCGATCTGGCAGATCGACGACATTCACTTGGAGCGTCCTTATCTGGTGCTGGGGTACAAGGATGCGAGTCGCGCGAAGCTGCTGGCGAAGGCCAGCGGCGGCAAGCTGCGGGTCGTGGATGGCCGTTCGCTCTATTGGACGCTGCCACCGCACCTGGAGGACCCGGACGACCTGCTGCAAGCGGTGATCCGAGTGCTTCGCGACGCCAGTCGCCCGGCATCGACGCCCGTCAAGCCGTTGTCGACCAAGCCCACGCCTCCGGCCGCCAACGCGAAGCCCGCTCCCCCCCCTGCCCCGCAGATCGCTCCGCTGCTGGCCAAACGCCGCAAGAAAGATGCGTAGCGCGACGCCTCGTAGTCGTCTTCATAGCCAGCCCTCTCCGTGCGCCGAATTGGTGTGGTTCGCGCCGCGATTCTTGGCGTGATGCGCGACCTGCGAGGCGGTGTGCGTTGATTGCATTCCGGCACACGGCATGCGTCGGCCACGATTTGTGCTGGCTACGCGTTGCTTGGGCTACGACGCGCCAGCGACGACAGCTAGCGGGGCTTTGAAATCGACGTTGCGGTGGCGGGAAGGCGACTCTAGAATCCCGCCGCCCCGGGGCTCTCGGAATGCGCCTCGGATCCCAGTCACTCGTCTCGCGCCCAGGTGGTTCGATGAGAAGCCGCATGCTCCGTGATCGAAAGCTGTCGCTGGATGCCTTTCTGCGCTGGAGTACGCTTGCGATCGTACTGCTCGGCTCGGGGCCCGTAGGCGGCCAGGAGCCCATCAGCAAGCGGTCGGATGAAGTGCCGTGGGAGCAGCGGACGGCGCGCGGCAAGGCGAAGGCCCAGCCGACTCGGGAGGCTGCGGAGGAGGCGCCGGAGGACGAAACGGAAGCGAGTGAGGAAGCTGCCGCGCGAGTGGCCAACCTGCCGCGACGCGACGAGTCCGGGGGCCGATACCCGGCCGACGCGGCCGCGCAAGCCGATCCTGAAGCGACTCCCGAAGCTGCTGGTGTGCCCGACGTCGACGATTCCAAGTGGTGGCAGAAGGATCCCGAGAAGCAGATCGCGAATCCGGAGAGTGGACTGCATGGACGCGGCGTCTCCCCACGCGGGGAGATCATCCAGTCGTCGCAGATTGTCGCGATGGTGGGCACCGAGCCGATCCTGGCCGGCGACCTGCTGGGCCGCATCAACGAGATGCTGGAACCCCACGCCAAGAATGCCACCGAGGAACAGCTCGACCAGCAGCGATGGCTGCTGCTCGAGAAACTGCTGCCCTCCGCCATCGAATCCAAGCTCGTCTACCTCGACTTCACCCGCGGCATGGAGAAGGATAAGCTCTCCTCGATCCGCACGAACGTGTACAAGCAGTTTGACCAGAAGCAGTTGCCGCGGCTGATCGAGCAGGCGAAGCTGGAGACGGCCACGGACTTGGAAGAGCGTCTTCGTTCGCTGGGGACCTCTCTAGAGAACACGCGGCGGTCCTTCTACGAACAGGTCACGGCCCGGGAGATGGTGCTGCGCGAGGGGGAGGACGACCAAGAGGTGACGCACGACCAGCTGCTGGAGTACTATCAGGAGCATGCGGACGTGTACCTGACGCCTGCGCGGGTCCGCTGGGAGCAGCTTTCGGTGCGGTTCGACCGGCATCCGTCCAAGCGGGAAGCCTATCGGGCGATCGCGGAGATGGGAAACGCGGTGTTGAACGGGGCGCGGCTGGACGAGGTGGCGAAGCGGGAGTCCCAGGGCCCGACGGCCAAGGACGGGGGCCTCTATGACTGGACCGTCAAGGGGAGCCTCGTGTCGACGGTTCTTGACGAATCGCTGTTCCAGATGCCGCTGGAGGAGTTGAGCGACATCCTGGAGGACGAGACCGGGTTCCATATTATTCGCGTGCTGGAACGCGAGGAGGTCGGCAAGGTGCCGTTCACCAAGGCCCAGGTGGAAATCCGCGACAAAATCAAGGAGCAGCGCCAGGAGGAGAAGGTCAAGACCTACCTCGAGCGGCTGAAACGCGAGACCTACGTCTGGAACTACTTCGAAGAGAAGTCGCGCGGGGGCTGAACGACACCGCCCGCCGGAAATGGGGCAGGTCCCCTTTCTGCTTTTCTGGGACCCCGCTACATCCGGTGGCGGAAATTCTCTAAAATGCGGCCTCCGCGAACCTCCCGCCCAGGTCCCGCCGCATCCCCAGGCTGCAGAAAGGATCCCCGATGTCCGACCCCAAGAACACCACCGAAGCCGCCCAGCTGCTGGTCGATGGCAAACAGCTGGAACTGCCGATCACGGTGGGTACCGAGGGCGAGCGCGGGATCAACACGTCCAACCTGCTCCGCGACACCGGCTGCGTGACCCTCGACGAAGGCTTCGTCAACACCGGCTCGACGCTCAGCGATATCACCTTCCTCGACGGTGATGTCGGCATCCTGCGGTACCGCGGTTATCCGGTTGAGCAGCTGGCCGAGCACTGCGACTTCCTGGAGTGCTGCTACCTGCTGATCTACGGCGAGCTACCGACGCGCGAGCAGCTGGAGCGGTTCCAGGCCGCCATCAGTCGGCACACGATGCTGCACGAGGAGATGAAGTCGTTCTACAACGGCTTCCCGCGAGACGCCCATCCGATGGCGATCCTGTCTTCGGTCGTCAGCGCCCTGTCGACGTTCTATCAGGATTCGCTCGACCCGCGCGATCCGGACCAGGTGGAGGTGTCGATCCACCGCCTGCTCGCCAAGCTGCCGACGATTGCCGCCTACAGCTACAAGAAGTCGATTGGCCAGCCGTTCGTCTATCCGGATAACGGCCTCGACTACTGCGACAACTTCCTCCGCATGATGTTCTCCGTGCCGAGCGAGCCCTATGAGATCGACCCAGACTTCGTCAAAGCACTGAACCTGCTGTTGATCGTGCATGCCGACCACGAGCAGAACTGCAGCACGAGCACGGTGCGGATGGTGGGTTCGTCCGACGCCAACCTGTTCGCCTCGATCTCCGCCGGCATCTGCGCCCTCTGGGGGCCGCTGCACGGTGGGGCGAACGAAGCCGTGGTCCTGATGCTGGAGCGGATCCTCAAGGATAACGCGGATGTCGAGAAGTATATCGACATGGCGAAGGACAAGAAGAACAACTTCCGACTGATGGGCTTCGGCCACCGGGTCTACAAGAACTATGATCCGCGGGCCAAGATCATCAAGAAGACCTGCGACCAGCTGCTCGCCAAGCGGCACATCGACGACCCGCTGTTCGAGGTCGCGCAGAAGCTGGAGCAGGCGGCCCTGAACGATCCGTACTTCGTGGAGCGGAAGCTCTATCCGAACGTGGATTTCTATTCAGGCGTGATCTACCGGGCCATTGGCATCCCGGTGCAGATGTACACGGTGCTCTTCGCGATGGGTCGGCTGCCTGGCTGGATCGCGCACTGGGCCGAGATGCACCATTCTCCGACCAAGCGTATCGCGCGGCCGCGGCAGATCTACACGGGTTCGCCGAAACGCGACGTCGTGCCGCTGGACCAGCGCTAGGCCGGAACGCCCATTCGTTCGATTCCGCCGTGGTCCGCTGCCAAAAACTTTCGCTATCGCGCTGCCGCGCGTTAAGATGTCCCCAGACCCGGGGGACCCTCACGTGCATCGACGCTCAGGTTGGTTGCTGGAATTCACGCTGGTCGCCGCCGCGTTGCTCGCGGTACCGCTCCGGTCCGCGCCAGCTGGAGAGGCTCTTCGCTACCAGTTGTCGCACTTCGACAGCCACTTCTCGTACCTGATCGGCGGTCGCGGGCCGGGCATCGCGGGGTGCGAACCAAACTCGAAGCACTGCGAGTTCCTGCTGGATGGCCTGCTGGCGATCGACCTGTCGCCGACTCGTATCGCGATCGCCGACGGCGCGGCTCGGTTCGAGCTCACCGGCAACGAAGACGTGCGGAACAAGGTACCGACGGCCGAGGACTTGGCCGACCTGCTGGAGGAACGCGAGTATGCGTTCGTGCGGTCGACTCAGGGTGAGGCATGGTATGCGGCCGTGGAGCTGCCGTGGACCAAGCTGTCGCTGTGGGTCACGGACGGCGACCACCAGCAATTGAAGCTCCAGGGAGGACCCGACAGCACGCCGGTCGACGGCACCGCGCAGCTGTTCGATCTGCTCTGCCTGCGCGTGCCCGACGTACCGGGCGACTACGACTACGATGGGACGCTCGACATCGACGACGTCGATCGCCTGTCGGCCGAGGTCCAGGGATTGCAGCGAGGCAGCATCTTTGACGTGGATGGCGACGGTTGGACTGAGACGAGCGACCTGATCGCCTACATGGAGCAGGTGCAGCAGAAGCCGATCGGCGATGCGAACCTGGACGGACGGTTCAACAGCAGTGATCTGGTGCAAGCCTTCTTCCACGGCTTCTATGAGATGCCGCAGCAGGCGACCTGGATGAGTGGCGACTGGAACGCCGATGGTCGCTTCAACAGCGGGGACCTCGTGCTGGCTCTGCAGCGTTCGTGCTATGAGACCGGCTGCGTCGCGCCGCGGGCGTCCCCGCCGCAGGCGGCCCTGGTCCCCGAGCCTTCCGCCCTGGGTCTTCTGGCGTCGGCCGCCGCGTTGCTCGCCGTCCGCCATCGCATCCACCCGTCACGTCGGGACTAACGTCCCCAGTTGTTCGCCGTGATCGACAACTGCAGCGCGGTGGCCAGCGAAACCCAGATCAGGTACGGCACCTGGGCCCAGGCCACCCAGCGCGCGTGATCGTAGATCGCCACCATCGACCAGATGATGGTCAGCCATACGACGACAATATCGACGGCGGCCAGCGGCAGGTTGAGCAGGACAAACTGGATCGGGGGGAATGCTACGTTCGTCAGCAGGTTGATGGCGAACGGCACAATGACCAGCAAGGGAATGCGGCCACGGTACGCTTGGTAGAACACA
>JBIIEC010000422.1:0-5190 GCA_044238045.1 Pirellulaceae bacterium
GCTGGAACTCCAGCAGCGACTGTCGCCTTCGCCCATGCTGGTCGTCGTCACGCACAGCCCCGCCCTGGCGAATCGCATGCAGCGGTGTCTGGAACTGGACGCGGGCCGGTTTCGCAAGGGCGCCGCGGGGCCTCGCGACTGACGCCGACCCGCCTCCAGCCGCGATCATGGGAGGGCGGCAACCATGGCATCCGAAACCTCGTCGTTCAGCGCGGCCCGCTATGTCGCACACAGCAGCCTGCACTACTGGCGGACGCACGCCGCCGTGGTCCTGGGAGTACTCGTCGGTACGGCCGTGTTGACCGGTGCCCTCCTGGTCGGCGACTCCGTCCGCAACAGCCTGAAGCTCTTGACCCTGGAACGACTCGGCCGCATCGACTGCCTCCTGCTCGCGGACCACTTCTTTGAAGCCTCGATGCTGCCAGCCCTCGCAGGAGGTGACACAGCCCTCGCAGGAGACAGCACAGCCGTCGCAGGAGGCGACACAGCAACCGCTGGCGACACGCGCAGCGACACCGGGTTCCGGCGGGTGCAGGGCCTGCCGGGGCTCGCGGAAGCGGCGGGCGTGATTCTGCTGCCGCAGGTCACGGTCGAGAATCCGGCCTCGGGAGATCGTCGCGCGCAGCGTGCCCGCCAGGTGACCGTGCTTGGATGCGAACCCGCGTTCTGGGACTTCGGCCGCCCCGAGCAGCGGCCGCAGAAGCAACCGGCGGGTCGGCAGATCATCCTGAATCGGCCGTTGGCGGATGAGTTGCAGGCGCGCGTCGGTGACAAGCTGGTCATTCGGCTGGCCAAGGAGGAACGCATCGCCGGTGACAGCACCATGTCCCATAAGGCCGACCGCCTGCAAGCCATCGCGGAGCTGGAAGTGGTTGAGATCATCGCCGCGGAAGGCCTGGGGCGTTTCTCGCTCCAGGCGAACCAGGCCGTGCCCCGCACCGCGTTCGTGCCACTCGAAACCATCCAGCAATCGCTCGATCTTTCTGGCAAATTCAACGCGATCCTGCTCGCAGGGGAACCGCATCCGGCAGCTCGGCGGTACGCGGGCGAGTTCGCCCGCCGCTTCAATACGCTGCCGCTCGAAGGCGACCATTCCGCTCCGGTCGAGACGCTCGACCTGCTCCGCCAGCGTCTGAAGCCTTCGCTGGCCGACGCCGGGCTTCGCTTGAAACACGTCCAGTCGCAGTACCAGCCCTTGGGCGAGGACGCTCCCCGCATCGCCTTCGACTACTGGAACCTGACCAGCGATGCGATGCTGTTCTCACCGCAGCGGGAAGAGCGGCTGAAGACGGCGTTGGCGGGGCTGCCCGCCGAAACGGCCTTCACCTACCTTGCCAACTCGATCACGCGCGTCGCGCCGACCGAGGAGGCGAACGACGACGGTGCGTCCGCGGTGGACATCCCCTACTCCACCATCTCCGCCGTGGAAACCTCCGGACCACTCAGCCCGCTGCGATCCGCCGACGGTGGCGGCGGCATCGCGTTGGCGGACGACGAGATTGCGCTGAACGAGTGGGCGGCGAAGGACCTGGGAGCGCGTGTGGGGGACACGATCCGCATCCGGTACTTCGCTCCCGAGACAACGCACGGCGATCCCGAGGAACGCTCGGCCGACTTCCGCCTCAAGGCCGTCGTGCCGCTGGTCGAGCCGGCGGAGCCCTTTCGTCGCAAGAACCCTGCCAAGTATGTCGAGCGACCGGCGCCGGCTAACGATCCGGACCTGACACCGGAGGTGCCCGGCATCACGGACCAGGATTCGATCGACTCCTGGGATCCGCCCTTTCCGTTCGATTATGGCCGCATCCGCAAACCCAAGGACGATGACTACTGGAACCACCACCGCACCACGCCGAAGGCCTTCATCAGTCTGCAGGCCGGACAGCGGTTGTGGAACAGTCGTTTCGGGCGTACCAGTTCGTTCCGCATCGCCCGCGAAGCGGACGCGCCGAATGCTGCGTCTTCGAATGCTGCGGACGAGGCGATGCTGCGGTCGCGACTGGAAAAGACGATCGCCGAGCATCCGGAGGACTTCGGGTTCACGATCCTGCCCGTCAAGCAGCAGGGCCTGCTGGCGGCGCGCGGCACGACGCCCTTCCAGTTCCTGTTCCTGGGCTTCAGCCTGTTTCTCATCGCCGCCAGCCTGATGCTCGTTTCCCTGCTCTTTCGCCTCAACTTGGAACAGCGAGCCCGGGAACTGGGACTGCTCACCGCCGTCGGCTTCGCGCCCCGGCGCCTGCTGCGACTCTTCCTTACCGAAGGCCTCGTGGTGTCGACGGTGGGAGCGATCCTCGGGACGCTGTTCGGGATCGGCTATGCGGCCCTCATGCTGGCCGGCCTGCGCACCTGGTGGCTCGACGCCGTCGTGACTCCTTTTATCCACCTGTACGCTCATCCGTTTTCCCTGGCGTTGGGACTGCTGCTCGGCCTGGCCACCGGCTTGGCCACCATCTATCTGTCGTTGCGAGGCATCCGGCATCTGGCTCCACGCAACCTGCTGGGCGGCAACCTGCAGGAGGCGCCTGGCGGTGGGATCGCAGCGTCACGTCCCTGGGAGACGCGGGCCCGCAAATCGCTGTGGGGCGTCGCGGGTGCGTTGGCCGCCGCGGCGACGCGGTTGCAGGGGGAAGCGCAGGCCGGAGCGTTCTTCGGCAGCGGCGTCGCCGTGCTGGCCGCGCTGCTCTGGCAGGTCCGCAGCTGGCTCCATGCGACCGGCCAGCAGCGATCGCGGCCCTCCCAGGGGTTCGGAGTGCTCGGCTTCGTCACGCGCAACTTGGCCCGCAACCCGGGCCGCAGCGCGCTGACACTGGGACTGACCGCCACCGCCTGCTTCCTGATCGTGGCCATCAGCGCGTTTCGCTTGAGCCCCACGGAGCGTGGCACGGGAGGCTTCGACCTGATCGCGCAGACCGACCAGCCCCTCTTCGACGACCTGACATCCGCGGCCCTGCGCAAGGAACTCCTCGGCCCCCGCGCGGAAACGCTGGCCGACGCCACCCTCGGCATGGCACGGCTTCGCGACGGGGATGACGCCAGCTGTCGCAATCTCTACCAGGTGCAGCAGCCCCGTCTGATCGGCCTGCCCGATTCGCTGGGCGATGCCCTGGCCACGCCCGCACGGCCAGGCTTCCAGTTCGCCGGCTCCGTCGCCGCCTCGGCGGAAGAAAAAGCCAACCCCTGGAAGCTGCTCCGCGCCGCACCGACCGACACGGGGGCGATCCCCGTCATCCTCGACAAGAACACGGCGATGTACAGCCTGCACCTGTACGGCGGACCGGGTCAGGAATTCGAACTCGACTACGGCGCCGACGGCAAGCTGCGTTTCCGCGTCGTCGGCCTGCTGGCCAACAGCATCCTCCAAGGCTCGCTCCTCCTCAGCGAAACGCAGCTGGTGAAGCACTTCCCCGATGTCAGCGGCTATCGAATGCTGCTGGTCGATGTGCCGGAAGCGAAGGTCCGCCAAGCCGCGGAACTGCTGGAGGAGCGCTATGGTGATCAAGGACTGGAAGCCACCGATACCCGGCAACTGCTGGCCGAACTGCTGGCCGTGCAGAACACCTATCTGTCGACGTTCCAGAGTCTGGGAGGTCTCGGCCTGCTGCTGGGAACCCTGGGGCTGGTCGCCGTGCAGTTGCGGAGCGTACTGGAGCGGCGAGCGGAACTGGCCCTGATGCAGGCCACCGGATTCGCGCGTCAGCGCATTGCCCGCATCGTACTGCTCGAACATCTCCTGCTGCTGCTCGGCGGACTGGGAATCGGCCTGCTGGCCGCCGTGTTGACGGTGTTGCCGCAGGCGTGGACCACCGAAGTGCAGCCACCCTGGCGGATCCTTGCCCTCATCCTGGGGACGATTTTCCTAGTGGGCATCGGCACCGGGCGGTGGATTCTCGGATCGGTCGTCCAGCGGCCGCTCATCCCAGCCCTGCGCGGCGATTGACGTCTCGGCCGCAGGACTGCCTGCGATGGACCACTTCGCGGTCCTGCGGGGCGGTGCCTGGCGGGCAAGCCAGCTTGGGACGATGCGACGAGCCTGATAGACTGTCGGGGTCACAAGTCGCAGAGACCTCACGATCATGCAGGGCGGGATCGCGAGGAAGCCGGGGTGGGTCCGTCGTGGTGATGGAGCCCACTTCTCGCCGCCGAGCCAGCCTGGCCCCGCAACCGTCTTCCGGAGAAACCAACGATGAAAGAAGTCCTCGCCGCCCTACCGGGTATTCTGCTCACAATCCTCTGCTGGGGAGCCTACGGCCCGGTGCTGCACAAGGGACAGGCAGGCATGGGCATGGATCGCCTCAAGCCGCTGATCTGCGTCGGCCTGGCCTACTTCCTGATCGCGATCCTCGTGCCCACGATGGTCCTCGCGGCGCAGGGCAAGCTGCAGGGCGGCTGGAACTTCTGGGGGATTGTCTGGAGCCTGGGTGGCGGCGTGGCCGGCGCGGTGGGTGCCCTCGGCATCATTCTTGCCCTCTCCAATGGCGGCAAGCCGCTCTACGTCATGCCGCTCGTGTTCGGTTGTGCTCCGATCGTCAACGTGCTGACGTCGAACTTCCTCAGTGGAAACACCCTTCGCAGCCTCTCGCCCCTGTTTCTGGCGGGAGTGATCATTGTGGCGGTCGGGGCTTCGATCGTGATGATGGCCGCTCCGAAGGGCCATGCGAAGCCAGCGCCCACGGCGGGAGCTCCGGCTGCGGCCAACGCTGCGGAATCCAACGCGGGCCATTAAGCGAACGGACCCACGAGGCGAACGGTTGCGTGACCACGGCGTAGGCATGTCCTCCGCCGTGACTGGCCACGGCGCTTGTGACTCGCCTAGCGCACGATCCGCAGGATGGCGGGCGCGGTGGTGGGTTGGCTGTCGGCTCCCGCCTGCAGATGCACGAGGTATTCGCCGGGTTCAACCCAAGGTTCGACCCGGATAAAGACTTCGCGTTCCGATTCGGCCTCGGTGATGAGGACTCCATTGAGCCCCGCATTGGCGACGAACACGCCGTGCGGCGCGCCGCGGAACGCTTCTTCGGCACCGAAGCTGACGCGGTCGGTGAACTGGCCGCGATGGATCCGCGCCCGCACGGTCCCCGTGCTGCCGGCCTTGAGCTCGATGAGGGGAACTCCCTCCGCCGTCTGCTGGCCATCGGCGGCGGCGATTTCCACCGTGAACGCCGGGGGCGGAGCGAGCTGGATTGGTCCCAGGAC
>JBIIEC010000423.1:0-5185 GCA_044238045.1 Pirellulaceae bacterium
CGTCAGCCGATCGTCCATCGACGCATCGAAGTGCACGGCGTTGCCTGCGGGCGCAACTTGCGTCGCCTCTTTCGTCGACGCTGCCGGCACACGCTCGTGCGGCACCACGAACACGCGGCCGTATCCGTAGGAGAGATTCAGCAGCGAGCCGCCCAAGGGGCCCCACGAGCCGGGCGGAATCCAGAGCAGTTCCGCGGGCGAACGATCGAATTCGTTCGTGATCCAGCACAACGGCTGGTGCATCGACCGATCCGACTCGTCCGTCTCCTGGTGGTAGCCGAACAGGTTGCCATAGAACTTTGGCGGCCCGCCGGGCTGCACGGTCACCCAGTTGATGCGATTCTTCGGGTTCCAGAATCCTTCCTGGTCGGTCACGATGAACGAGCCATCGGGGTTCAGGCAGACGCCGTTCGCCGCGCGGAAACCGTTGGCCAGGATCTCGGTCGTGCTGCCATCCTTGCTGACGCGAAGCAGCGTCCCATGATGGGGCACCACCGCCGTCAGCGCGTGCCGACCCGACTTGGCATAGTAGAGGTTGCCTTCCTCGTCGACCTGCAGTCCCATCGCGAACTCATGGAAGTGCTCCGTCACCTGGTGGTCGTTGTTGAAGCATTCGTAGTAGTCCGTCTCGCGATCGCCATTCAGGTCGCGGAGGATTACGATCTGGTCGCGACAGGTGACAAAGATCTGTCCGTCGATCACCTTGAGGCCCAGGGGCTGGAAGAGTCCGGTGGCGATCCGCTGCCAGGTGAGCTTGCCGGATCCCGCCGCGCCGCTCAGGCCGCTGACGATCCACACGTCGCCGTCCCACGAGCAGACGGCCGCTTCGTCCGCGCCGCCGTCCCGGGAGTCGGCGGGCAGGAAGTCGAGTCCCGTGAGGCGGGTCTGCGCGAGCCACGGATTCACTTCCGGCGCCGACAGGTCCTCGACGACCAGCGGCCCATCGCCCGCCCGTGTCTTGATCTCCGTCACCACGCGTTCCGGCCATTGCGAGGGTCCCCCGCGCGTCAAACGCTGCAGGTCCTCAAGACGTCCGACGGAGGCAACGCGTTCCACTCGGCGCGCGAGCCGTTCGTGCTTGGAGAGCGGCGCGAACCAGACGCCGAGGAGCAGCGGTTCTTCGCCCGCCGGGATCTCCAGCACCAGGCGTCCGGCCTCATCTGCGCGCCAGCCGCCCTGTGGCGCCAGCGGCTCGCCCGTCAACGACGCGGCGACGCTGCCGGCCGCCAGCGGTGTCGAACCCTCCGCGCCGAACACAACCGTCGCGGCCTGCCGCTCCAGGATGCGTCCACTCGCCTGCGTCGCGACGCGCAGATTCAGGGGCCGCGTGCGGGGTCCGATGTGGAAGGACCGCCAGAAGACGCCGGTCGCTTCATCGACGGACGCTCTATCGGCAGATACGGCATCGCCGCCCTTGGTCGTATCGGCGGCGATCACTTCCAGCGGAAGCCATTCCGGCCGTTCCAGGATCGGCGTCTCGCCCACGAGGTACGAGACGATCGTCTGGTCGGCGAACTGGTAACGGCCTCGATATCGCGCCCAGTCGCGGGGCAGGGGACCGTAGCGGCGACCATCGCGCCCCACGAGGCGCGGATCGTCCCAGGAACCATCCACCGGACGGGCCCAGCCGGGGCCAACGTCATTGGCGACCGCCACGTCGCCGACCAGCCGGGGATGCGAGCCGTGCGAACCATCGAAATGGATTCCATGCCAGTCGATGAAGCCGCCGCCGCTCCACGCTCCCGCCAAGCGCAGCGTATCGTGGTCGAGCACCATCCACTGACGACCTCGCGACACTCCACCCGGCCCCGGATCGAGCCGCACGGCGATGCCTTTCTGCGCGATGTTCGGTCCGTGCGGTGAGGACGATCCCGCGATCTCGGGCACCTCATAGGTGTTCATCAGGCAACGGCCGTAGTCCATCGCCGCCCAGACCTCGACATTCGACGGCTCCGGCCCCACCGTGTCGCCCGCTGGCAGGCTCGCCAGGTAGGCATCGTCGACGACGGTCCACTGGGAGCCATTGTGCGGCTTGAGGTACGCTTCGCGGATGTAATGGATCACATCGTACTTCTGGCGCGGCACCATCCAGTTCTGCGGAACCATGAAACCGAAGCCGCGAGTGATCGTCTGGTACATGGCGTAGGGATCGGCGCCGTTCTTGAAGCGTCCCTCGGCGAAACGCAGCGACGTGGGCAGCGATCCGGCCTGGTCGTGCGTGCCATGACAGTTCGCGCAGACGCGCCGATAGATCGCCTCTCCCCGCTGGGATGCCTGGTCGTCGCTCTCGGCGATCAAACGACGATGATCAAGGTGCGTTTCGTATTCCGGCAAAGCCGCTCCAGCCAGCAGCGATGCCGCCGGCCGCAGCGCGCGAGCACGCTCCACGCCACCATCCCGCAGTTCCATCACATATCGCACGAGGTCGAGGAACTGCTGCACGCTGGCCAGCTGGTTGACCTGCCCGGCGGGCATCAGCGACAGTGCCGCATACGACTGCTCCTCGATCTCCGCGCGAGGCACGCGGGTCAGCTGGCCATAGCGCGCGGCGTCGCGCAGCAGCACGACATCGGCATCAGCGGGAGCGTCGGAAGTGGCGGCGAGGCCTTGCAGCGTGCGGCCGTCGCGAAGTTCCAGTTGCAGCGTGCGGTACTCCGGCCGGATCGCGCGTGACGGCTCAAGGATCGCCTCCACCAGGTACGCATCCGTCGTGTCGCGCGGCACCTGGGCCAGGTTGGGCCCGAGGCCGGGCTCGGAGCCGTCCGGATCGTGGCAGCGCGAGCAGGCGAGGTGGGGCTGCCAGAAGACAATCGCCCCTCGCGCCGCATCGCCGGACGCCCGTGCCTCGGTCGCCCAATGCGCAGCCGATTCGCGTTTCAGTTGCGCTTCCAGCGGTTCGGCGCCCACCGCGAGGCCCACGCAGGCCAGCATCGCCGTGGACAGCATCATCGTGGCCAGCACCACCGCGACCGGCAGTCGGACGGCGCCTCTTGTGACAATCCCAACGTTCTCGACCATCGCGATCCTCTCCCGCCCCATGCTCCGGTTCCCCATCCGCCGACAGTCGGCCAGCTTAGTGCATCCTCTCCGCCGATACCAGTTCGCGCCGGCGGCGTCACCGCTGCCGACTTGATGGAGTCGGCGCACGCCGTGTATCGAAACGGGAGCTTCTTTGGAGCTTGCCGTTGCGTTGGATGCCACGTCCCCGGCACACGGGGTGTACCGGCTACGGATTGGGTCGCGTGGGTCGTTGTAGTCGGCACACGGCCAAGGATCTCTAGGAACGGCCCGGGGGCTCGGCTATCCTGAGGCTGCCGCGCCCGGCAATGGCCGCTTGGCGCACATGCGATGAAACGCGCCGGCCGCTGCCAGTGGCCCTGCGGTCGCATGGCAGGTTCCCGCGCACCGAACTCCACGAGGATCCGACGATGGCTTCCCGCACGCCCGCCGCAACCGCTTCGCGTCGACGATTCCTGAAACGCCTGGCCGCGCTCAGTTCGACGGCTTTCGCCGCGCCCTACTTCATTCCCGCTTCGGCCCTCGGACGCGACGACCGGCCCGCTCCCAGCGAGCGAATCACGCTGGCGATGATCGGCACCGGCAACCAGGGCCTGAACGACCTCCGCGACTTCCTCAAGGATGAGCGCGTGCAGGTGATCGCCGTCTGCGACGTCAACCGCGAAGGTCCGGGCTACTGGAGTGGCGGCATCGCGGGACGCGAACCGGCCCTGCGTTTGGTAAACGAAACGTACGCGCAGCAGAAGGCCGCCGGCACGTATCGGGGCTGCGATGCGTACGCCGACTATCGTGAAGTGCTCGGGCGCCAGGACGTGGACGCCGTCGAAATCTGCACACCCGACCACTGGCACGCGCTGGGTGTGATCGCGGCCGCCAAGGCGAAGAAGGACATCTACTGCCAGAAACCGCTTGCGCTGACCATCCAGGAGGGTCGTGCGATGTCCAATGCGGTGAAGAAGCACGGCGTCGTCTTCCAGACAGGCAGCCAGCAGCGCAGCGACGCGAACTTCCGCCGCGCCTGCGAACTGGTGCGCAATGGCCGCATCGGCGAGGTGAAGACGGTGCGAGTCGGCATGCCCTCCGGCTGGCCCGACTATGGCAAGACAGCCGATCGCAAGGAACCCGAGCAAGTGCCGGACGGATTCGACTTCAACTTCTGGCTCGGCCCGGCCCCCGAAGCGTACTACTGCCCGGCCCGCGTCGGTGTGAACTTCCGCTGGATCCACGACTACTCCGGCGGACAAGTCACCGACTGGGGCGGACACCATCCCGACTGCGCCCAGTGGGGACTGGGCACCGAACACACGGGCCCCGTGGAAATCCGCAATGCCCGCGGCCTCTTTCCGCAAGATCGACTCTACAACACGGCGACCGAATACCACTTCGAAGCCGTCTACGCCAATGGCGTGACGATGGTGGTTTCGAACACCGAGCGTTCCGGCGTGACCTGGGAAGGAACCGAAGGCAAGGTATGGGCAAACCGCGGCGCACTGGAAACCGATCCGCCGACGCTGAAGGACTCGCAGATCCTCGAGAACGAGATCCACCTCTACAAGAGCGACAACCACTTCCGCAACTTCATCGACTGCGTCATCTCGCGGCAGCCCACGGCCGCACCGGTCGAAGTGGCCCACCGCTCGATCACCATCTGCCACCTGGGCAACATCGCCATGCGCCTCGGACGCGAACGACTGAAATGGGACCCCGATCGCGAAGTGATCGTCGACGATGCCGAAGCGGACGCGATGCGCTCGCGGCCCTACCGCGACCCCTGGAAACTGGAAGACGCCTGACGTAGCCGGCACCGCCGCGTGCCGGAAAGGTGGCATCGAGGGCAACCGCAAGCCCGATACAAGCTCAACACTTCGGCACACGGAGTTTGCCGACTACAAGGACCCACAATCATGGAATGGATGGAGTGGTACAACAGCCTGGTGAAACCGCAGTGGACGCCCGCGCCGTCCACCATCGGAACGATCTGGCAGATCCTCTATCCGATCATCCTGATATCGTTCGGCTATGTGTTCTACCAAGCGTACCTTGGCCGCATTCCCTTGCTGGTCATTGTGCCGTTCGCCATCAACCTGCTGACGAACGTAGCATTCCCCCCGATCCAGTTTGTCCTGCTCAACCTGCCGCTGGCCGCCGTCGATATTGTCGTCGTATG
>JBIIEC010000424.1:0-5182 GCA_044238045.1 Pirellulaceae bacterium
CGAGGTCGAGGAGATCGCGCGGATTCCGCACGACCTTTGGGCGGAAACCACCCTGCCCGACATGCCTCTCCTGGAGCAGTTGGTCATCCTGCTGGCAGGCTTCGACCTCGCTCCCGAAGTCGATCCCTCCTCCGGCCACGTCCGCATCGTGCCGATGCCCGAGGACTTGCGGATCACCCGGACCTACCCACGAACTTCCCCGCGGTCGGCACTACCGGAGGTCGACGGACGGGACGCTCCGGGGGTCACCATCGACGAGTCGCGGCGTCAGTGGACCGTGACCGCACCGCTGGAATTCCATCGAGTTTTCGAGGAAACCGTTCGCGGCAAGCCTGCGCGACGACCGCGTCGCGGCTCCACGGCCAACCCCACCCCGCCACGAACTCGCGATACCCGCTCCACGCAGCGATTCACGCTGACCGTCAAGAACCAGCCGCTCGGAGCCATCCTCAAGACGATTTCCCGCGAGACCGGCCTGGGTCTTCAGTGGGACGCCGAAGAAGCTCGCTGGGCCGACACGCTTCGCAGCGTCTCCGTTCAGAACGCGTCCCTCGAGGAACTGCTGGCAGAACTCTTCCAGGGGCTTCCCGTCGAGGGCCAAGTTGAAGGCGAGCGAGTGCGCGTGGACCTGCGGCCCTGACGCAAGGCACTAGGTAGCGGCGGGAGCCAAGGCCTTGGCCAGCGCCTCCTGGATGCCGCCCGAGATCTTGCCCTTGAACATGAGGGCGGAAAAAGGCAGCTCGCCTTGAAGGACGACCCGTTCTTCCTCCACCGCGATCGAACCGTCGATCCGAATGCCGAAGGTGGAGAGATTGAACTGCAGCGTGTCGTTCTGCCAGTTGCCCTCCAGATGCCCGATCTGGCCCTTGTACTTTTCACCAATGGTCTGCAGGAAGTTTTCCAAACGGGCGCGGGCCCCCTGCTTGCCGAGCTGGTGGGGGACTTCGACGGAGAACGAGGGCATAGGGGATCCTCCCGGGGAACCTCGCGGCAAACGCGAGAAACAGATTGAGGGTAACGAGCTAAGGAAGTGAGGTACCGAATTGTAGGTCAGCCAGCCCGTCCGCGGCCGCGACGGCCCCCGGCGACGGAGCCCTGAAACTCCAACGCCGACGGCCCGCGCAGGATTCTCTCGCAGGATTCTCGCGCGGTAAAAAGCACCGCCCAGCGTCCGCCGGACCTGCGTTCCCGTTCGCCAGCCGTCAAGCCACTCCGCACACGCGAAGTTGTTCGCGGACCTCGGCGAGGCGCCGGAGGCTCAAGGGGCCGGTGCGGCCGCCCTCGCAAACCGCCGAACGAACGGCCACCAAATCCGGATGAATGGCTCTCAAGGCGGACAGATCGGCTGCCTGCAACGATCCCGCCAGGGCCAGCTTCACGCCCCTGTCCGCCGTCGCCTCCCGCACCGCCAGCAGTTCCTTGTCCGTCATCCAGAATCTCAGCCCGCCCTGGCTTTTGTCGAAGGTGTCCAGCAGCAACACGCGGCAGCCGAGGCCCGTGCCCTCGGCAAGTATCGACCGCCAGGGCGCGCACCGCGCAGGCCCCTGATCCACGTAGGCGACCGCCACGCGACACACGGAAGCCGGCAGTCGTTCCCAGGCGGCCGCCCATGCCTCACGCCAGGTCGAATGCGACTCCGAACCCGAGAGCCCAAACTTCGCGTAGCCGACAGACGGCGGCAGATCCTCGCCCCTCGACTGCCCATCGACTTCCTCGTCCAGGACCTCTCCCAGAGCGACACTCAGCGGGCAACGGCCGGCCACGACCTCTGCCACGTCGCGCAGCACCTGCGAGTCGGGCGCCCCCAGCGAACCTCGCAAAGGTTCCTTGAGATCGATCACATCCACGCCCGCCTCCACGACCTGCCGGCACTCGGCCGCGGAACGGACACTCACCAGCAGCTGCATCATGGCGAGGCGGCTCCCGACTTCGCTCCGGCCGCAGTCGTCCCCGAAACCTGTGCGTTCTTGAGGCTCCGCTTCCACTCCGCCAGTTGATGATTCATCCGATCCACCACCGCACGGTCCAGCGGCTCGCAGTAGCTTCCATAGACCGTGATATAGCCATCGCACCAACGGCCGAGCGACGGCTCGCTTCCGGGCTTCTGGTGCCATTCCACGCTGCGTTCCGCCAGTCGGATCACCACATTGCGAGTCTCCACCTCGCGCCCCTCGGCGTCGCGCATCGTGCTGGGAGCCTGTCCGAGGAAGAAGCACTCCACCACCTCCAGCGGAATCCGCCAAGGCTTCCCGCGCCGCAGGTAAACGACCACGGCATCGGAAGCCAGCGATACCCGAGGGGTCCGCCACCAGGATTGCCAGAGCACCAGGTTCGTGGCGGCCAGCAGCCCCACAGCGGCTCCCACCGCGGCTATAATCGGCCGCGAGAACCACCAGCCCCCGAGGACGCAAGCGAACCCGATCGCCACGGGCAGAGCCAGCCCGGCAAGGATCAGTCGAGCGACCCTGGGATTGTTCCCCAGCAGAATCGGCGCTGTCGGCTCCATGAATCTCTCCGTCGTTCCCACACCTGATCGCCAGCCACTCCCGCCCTTCGCCGCTCCGACCTCGGACGACATCACCGTGGCAAGCCGCCGCAAGGCCCCCTGCCCGCAGGCCATCCCTGCCGTCAACGGCGGTCGGCATTCCGATCCATGGGGGTCCAAGGCGGCTTCCGGGAGCCCCAGTTTAGCAAAACCCTTGCAGTGGCGAGGCCCGGCTCGCCCTCCAGAAATCCCCTGCACCCCGATCGTGGAGTAGACCATGCGGAAAGAGTTCCACCAGACCTGCTGGGACGAGCATGTGGCCGACGACTGTCGCCATCTGGTGAGGCTCGCCATGCGGGAGGACTTGGACCAGGGATATGACTGGACCACCGTCGCCCTGGTCCCAGCCGACGGGCGCGGGTCGGCCACGCTGGTCGCGCGAGAACGCGGCGTGATCGCCGGACTCGCCGCCATCCCGCTGATCCTGGAGGAGATCGACGCCGTCGTGGAATGGACCCCGGACTGCCCGGACGGCGCCGCCGTCGAACCCGGCCAACGCCTGGGAGTCCTGCGAGGCCTGGCCCGGGACCTGCTGACATCGGAGCGTCTGATCCTGAATCTCGTCGGGCGTCTCTCCGGAATCGCCTCGCTGACCCGGCAGTATGTCGACCGCATCGCCGGCACCTCCGCCCACGTCTACGACACTCGCAAAACGTGCCCGGGCTACCGCCGACTGGAGAAATACGCGGTACGCTGCGGCGGCGGTCGCAATCATCGCACGGGACTCTTCGACGGAATCCTGATCAAGGACAACCACCTGGCGTTCGGAGCGACCGACCAGCGCGACCGGTTCTCCCCACGCATCGCCGTGGAAGAAGCCCGATCGTTCCTGGCCGCCACCCTGCCCGACCGCGCAGGTCAGATGATTATCGAAATCGAAGTCGACTCGCTGGAGCAGTTCGACGACGCGCTCCAGGCCGCTCCGGACATCATCCTGCTGGACAACATGCGTCCGGAAGGGATGCGTGAAGCGGTGGAGCGGCGCGACCGCCGGGCACCGGAAGTCCAACTGGAAGCGTCAGGCGGAGTTCATCTGGAGACCATTCTCGACATCGCGAAGTCGGGCGTCGAACGGATCAGCGTCGGCGCCTTGACACACTCGGCCCGCTGCCTCGATGTGGCTCTCGACTGGGAACCGGGCACCTGACCCGCGAGGTGCCCGGCCACGGTCCAGCCCCGCGCTGCCCGACAAGCAGCGTCCTGCAAACCCGAACGCCCCGACAGGCAGGGCCCTTGGTGGCGTCAACCGTTGACGACGTTCTGGGGAGTTCCCGCCAGGAAGTGGCGGATGTTTTCCGCCGTGGTCTGCATCAACCGCTGTCGCGCCTCGCGAGCTGCCCACGCCAGATGGGGCGTCAGCAGGCAGTTGCGAGCGGTCAACAGCGGATTGTCCGCGTGCATCGGCTCCACACTCACCACATCCAGCGCCGCGCTCGCCAGCCGCCCGGCATTCAAAGCCTCGGCCAGGTCCTGCTCCACCACCAACGGCCCACGACTCGCGTTGATCAGCACGGCCGTGGGCTTCAGCAGCGACAACCACTGGCGATTCACCAAACCCCGCGTCTCCGGTGTCAGGGGACAGTTGAGCGTGATGTAATCGGAGTCGCGGGCCAGGGTCGGCAGATCGACCCAGGCAAATCGCTCCAGCCCCGGATGCGGGCGAACCGACCGGGTGCAGGAGAGCACCCGCATGCCGAAGGCGTGCGCGAGTTCCGCGACCCGCTGTCCGATCCGGCCAAAGCCGACGACTCCCAGTGTCTTCCCGGAAAGCTCCGTCAGCGGCGTCAGCCAGAAACTGAAGTCGCCGCGTCGCGTCCATTCGCCCGCGCGAATCGCCTGGTCGTGCAGGTCGATTCGGTGGATCCCATGCAGCAGCAACGCCATGATGTGCTGAGCCACGGAATCGGTGCCATAGACGGGAACGTTCGTCACGGGAATTCCACGGGCACGCGCCGCCTTGCCGTCCACGCAGTCGTGCCCCGTGGCGGTCACCGTAACCAGACGCAACCCCGGCAACTCAGCCAGTTCAGCTTCCCCGAGACGCACCTTGTTCACGACCAGCACGTCAGCGCCTCGCGATCGCTCCACTACCTGCTCCGGGGGAGTCCGATCATGGATTGTCAGCTCCCCCAAGCTCTCGACTTCCGTCCAAGGGTTGTCGCCCGGGTTCAACGTGATTCCATCCAGCACCACGATTCGAATCGCCATCATGTTCCTCCGCGGCCCTGGCTTCCCGAGCCCCCAGGGGAGGCCGCTCGCACCAAGGGTTTCACCAGTTTCTTTTCGGGAGACCGCAACCTTCGCGAGCGTGTCGGGAAGCCGATACGCCAACCGTTCGAGACAATGTCACAAGCGTTCAACCGCATTCCCACCACCTTGCAGGCCCCAGCCATCTTCTGTTCGGCCCAGGGGCCGACTAATCTAACAAAAAGCGATAGTCCGGGGCAGCAGCGAGTTTTCTTTGCTGCTCCAAGTCCGGCGATCGACCTGGCGGGGTCTCTGTGGAAGTCACCGACGTTCAAGTCAACCTCTGCGCGAACGAAGAAGATCGCTTGCGTGCCTACTGCGCCGTCGTGTTCGACAACGCGTTCGTCGTGCATAATGTGCGAGTCATCGAACGAGCAGACGGGCTGCTGG
>JBIIEC010000425.1:0-5174 GCA_044238045.1 Pirellulaceae bacterium
TCGCCCAGCGGACTGGTCGGTACGATGCGGTAGGTGTAGGTGAAGCCCCCCAACAGCCCGTTATCGGTGAAGCCCACGACATTGGCGGCCACCGTGCCCACCGTCGTGAAACTCGCGCCTCCATCCGTCGATCGCTGCACCAGGTAGCCCGTCTCGCCCGTCGTCTCGCGCCAGTCCAGCACCAGCTGCGACCGCGAGGGAGAGATGATCCGCAGGCCCGTCACGGCACTCGGCCGGTTCACCAAGCTCACCACCGACGACGGCGCCGACGCGCCCGCAGCGTCCAGCGCGGAAACTCGATAGAAGTAACGCTGCGAGCCCAGCAACGACGGATCCGAATAGCTCGTGCCGCTCGTCGTGCCGACCGACACGAACTGCACCCCGTTGCTCGACCGCTCCACCGAATACCCCGTCGCCCCGGATACCGCCGACCAGCCGATATCCAAACCCGATCCCGTTCCCAACACGACGCTGACATCCGCGGGAGACAGCAGCCCGTTCGTGCCGGACGCGGGCTCGCCCAGCGTACCGGTCACCGTCACGTTGTCGAACTGTCCGACGTTCATCGAGTGCCCGTTGGCCGACGCCGTCAGCAACCCGACCATCAGGCTCTCGGGCAGCGTCAACGTCAACGTTCCCAGCGTGGTCCAACTGGTCCCATCGGCCGAAGTCAGCGTGGTGAACAGGTTTCCGGCCCGCGAAAGCCGCAGCCAGGTGTGGCCCGCGCTCGCCGCCGAAGCCGTCCGAATCGACGTACCCTGGCCCGCCGCCGCGCGATGGTACTGCCGCAACCCATTGCCATAAGTGCTCCCCACCGAAACCTGACGCGCGTTCGCCGCCAGACTGTCACGCATCGTCAAGGCCACCAGCGCGTTGGTACTCGTGTTGTCCAGGTTCGCCACGCGCGCCGTAATCGACCCGTCGCCCTGCAACGTCTGGTAGGCCATCTGGAAGCCGTCCGCGGTTCCGGTCAGGCCCAACCCCGTCCCCACCGCACTGAAACGCCCGGCCACTTCGTCGTACACCGTGTACCCCGTGACTCCCAGCCCCACCTCCTTCGTCTGCCACCCCGTTGGCAGGGGACCCACCGACAGAAAATAAGGCCCCAGGTCCCCGTAGTTCTGTCGGCCCGACACCAGCGCATAGTAGTTCCCCGCCGCCAGATCCATCGTCAACTGCTGGACGTTGTTCTCGCTGTCGCTCACCGCCAGCAGGTTCCCGTCCGCCGAATAGATCTCCAGCTTGAGGTCCACGCCGGACGGGGCATCCGGAGCGGCCGAAATGCCGTAGACGCCTCCCGTCGTGGTGAACGTAAAGGCATCCACATCCGCCAGCCGCTCAATAATCCCCGCCGTCCACTGGCTGCCGCCCGTTGCCGGCAACGGCGCCGCGACGCTGATGGTGTTTCCGAAATCGTCCGGCCGGAATCCGTCCCCGCCCGCCGGCTGATGCGCTTGGATCTTGGCCGCGATCATCGCCACGTCGTCCTGCAGCGTCGTCACGCCCGTCGAAGTGCTGTTGCGGCCCAGGATGAACTTGTGCACGACCCCACCAAAGTCGACGCCCATGATCGCGCCATACAGCGGGCCCGTCGCCGCCGCATACTCGGCCGTCCGCGTGCCCCACGCATCGTAGCTGGCCTGATGCTGCAGCCCGAAATTATGCCCCAACTCATGCGCGATGCCCGAGACGCGCGACGGCGCATGGGAACTCGAGTTCCAAGAAAGCGGCGCGGCGTTCGGAAAGACGTCGACGTAGCTGTAGCCGCCCGAGATGTTGTTGCCCACGGCCAGCCAGGCCTTCGGCTTGCTCGAAGGTGGCGGCACCGTCGTCACATCCACGTCGAACATCGAAAAATAGGTCGTGAGCTGCCGCCACGTCTCGTAGATGGTCCGCTGCTCCGACACATTGAAGGTGGTGCCGTCCGCGTCCTCGGAAAAGGGAGCCACCGTGCGGTCGCCATAGGGATTCGACAGGCTGCGGTCCCCGTCAAAGTCCAAGTAGATCGAAGTCGGAGCCGCCGGATAGCTGCTCAACACCGGCAGACCGTTGGCCAAGGTCGTGTAACTGGCAAAGGCCACGGGAGTCGGCCCCGTCCCCGGACCCGGCGGACTGCTCTCGATCTCCGCCAACGCCGGGTCCAGCACAAACTCGTCGTTCGGCCCCGTCAGGTTCCCGCCGGTGTGCGAAAAAACCCAACGCACCTCCAGCCGCTCACAGCCCAATCGCCGCTCCCGCCGCCGGCCACCTCCCGCGCCGCGACGCCCGCGAACTCTTCGATGCGGCTGATTTCCCTCTCGGCGCATATTCTATTTCCTTCGCTTCACCGCCCGGCCAGTTCGCCCGCTTCGCTTCAGTCGCCCTGGACAGCCCGTGTCGTCATGGATGGCAATCAGGCGGCGATTTCCCGCACTCCCGATTTTAGAAACAAAGGCCCCCAGGTACAACGCGAAGGAAACCTTGACGGCGGCCAACTCGCCACACGCCCATGGCCGGTCCTCCCCACCTCCTCTCGCTCGACCTTTGCCTGTCAAACTTCGTTTGCGCGCGAAAGCCACGGTCGCACTCAAGCACAAGCCGAGACAAGTGGTCGCTTCGGCACTGCCCGCACGAGCCAATTTCGCTTGACTTCGTGTCGTCCTGTCCCTGCCCGCCCACTCTGCCCAAGACCGCGAAGAAAGAGCGCGCAAAACGGCACACACGCTCACTCCGTACCATCCCCAACGGAGTGTGCCCGCCGCGCTTCGCCATTTCACCCAGCCCCCGGATCAAGGACACGCGCACTCGAAAGTCCAGCTCCCGGTCACGCCCTCAATCATTCCCCGCACTTGCGCTTTGCGCAACAAGAGACAGAGTCGGGGACTATTCCTTGAGCGGCCGTCCGGCGCGGAACGCAGTTCACCAACACCCGGCGTTCTGGCGATGCGAATGCGGCCGCCGACAGCTACCGTTCCAGACCGTAGCAGGCAAAGTAGCCGTTCGGCGACTGGAAAAGAGGGGCGACGCCCGTCTGGAAACCGGCATCGCGGGCCATCGCCAGGAAATCGTCCGTCGCTTCAGGGAAGTCGCATTCGGTCACATGCTGCTGCAGCATGGCGACTTCCTCCGCCGTGCATTCGGTCCACTCGCGCCGCACCAAGTCCCGCACCTCCACCAGCCACAGCTGGCGATCCTGGCCGGGCAGCCGGAACAGGTCGTAGACCAGCAGCAAGCCCCCCGGCCGCAGCACACGCTGGCCCTGCCGGAGAAGCTCGCGCTTCTCGCCCGAATGCAGATGATGCAGCGAATGGCCAATCAGTACCGCATCCAGCGACCCTGCCGTCGTACGCTCCAGGTAGCGGAAGAAGTCTTCCGCCACCAGTTCCACCGTGAAGGGAGCTTCCGCGAGAAACGTCCGCGCGTGCATCAGCGCCTGGTCCGAAAGGTCGACGCCGATGTAGTCGCGCAGTTGCGTGCCCCGGAACGTCTCGCGAATGCCGCTCGCGTCGCCGCAGCCAAGGTCCAGCAGGCGAAACGGCTCCTTCATCCGCCGTTCCACGCACTGCCGCAACGCCGCATGGATGACGCGATGGCACATGTAGTCGCAGGCGATCACCTTGCGATAGAGTTGCCACTGTCGAAAGAGCTGCCCGGAAGCTTCGGTGTCGTGGACAGGTTCCCGCACGCGCGTGCTCTCCAAGTCCTTCGATCAGACATAGGTCCGCGCCAGCAGTTCGGCGGCGGAACCGTCAAGGCGTTCCTCGTTCTGCACGACTTCGAACCGATTGAGCAGTTCCTCAGGCTTGAGACGCCGTTTCTCGCTGCCGCGGAAGTCATGGATGATGCGTCCGCGATGGACCATGATGAGTCGATCGCCGAGGTTGACGGCCTGCTGCATGGAATGCGTGACCATGAGGGCCGTGAGTTTTTCGCGGCCAATGACGGCGTCGGTCAGTTGGATGACCTGGTCGGCGCTGCGTGGATCGAGTGCCGCCGTGTGTTCGTCCAGCAGCAGCAGGTCCGGCCGCTTCCAACTGGCCATCAGCAGCGTCAGCGCCTGCCGCTGGCCGCCCGAGAGCGTACCGATCGGATTGTCGATCCGGTCCTCCAGCCCCATCCGCAGTTCGGAAATGCGCTCGCGGATCGTATCCCGCGTCGATCGCCCCAGGGCCCAGTTCAGCGTGCGTCCCATGCCGCGTCGCGTCGCCAGCGCCAGGTTCTCGGCGATCGTCATGGTCGGCGCGGTGCCGCTGAACGGATTCTGGAAGACCCGCCCGATATACTTCGCGCGCCGGTGCTCCGGCCAGTGCGTGATGTCCTGCCCCGCGAGGCGGATCGAACCACTGTCGACCAGGAACGTGCCGGCCACCGCGTTCAGCAGCGTGCTCTTGCCCGAACCGTTCGTGCCGATCACGATCGTGAACGAACCGTCCTCGATCTCCAGGTCGATCCCCTTCAGCGCGTACACCTCGTTCGGCGTATTCGGAAAGAAGGTCTTATGGATTTTTTGGATCTGGAGCATGGGGCACCGTTTTCTTTGCCTTGTATTGGTCCAGGAGCTTGGGCAGGATCAGGGCGGCAAGCACGAACGCGGCCGTCGTCAGCTTCAGGTCGTTCGGATTGAGGCCCCAGCGCAGGGCTGTGGCGACAAGCAGCCGGAACACGACGGAGCCCATCACGGTGGCCGTGATGAGGACGCCCAGCGAGCGGGTACCCGACAGCGTCTCGCCAATGATGACGCTCGCCAGTCCCCAGACCAGCATGCCGATCCCCATCTGCACGTCGGAGAAACCCTGGTACTGGGCAAAGACCGCGCCGGCCAGCGCCGCGAGGCCATTGGCGATCGACAGCCCCAGGATGGTCATCCATTCCACATTCGTTCCCAGGGCGCGGATCATCTGTGAATTGTCGCCGGTCGCACGGAACGCCGCGCCGAAATCCGTCAGCAGGAACACATACAGCAGCGCCGCGATGACACTCACGATCGCCAGCGCGGCGACCAAGAATCCCAGGTCGCGGGACGAGACGCTTGAGCCACCGATCATCACCTGCTCGGCACCCAACACGGCTTCGCTGCCCCGCGTCACCAGCGTGTCCAGCGTCGTCGCGCCGCGCAGCGGCCGGTTCGCGGCGCCCATGATGTGCAGGTTGATCGAATACAGGGCCGTCATCACCAGAATGCCGGACAGCAGTTG
>JBIIEC010000426.1:0-5170 GCA_044238045.1 Pirellulaceae bacterium
CCGGCCGTTGATGGTCTTGCGGGCAACGGATCTCGGGGGCAAAACCGGTTGAGGGGGCGAGCCCGGTTGCGGTCTTGTATCGGATAAGCTGTTGCCGGTCAATCGGTTACAGCTGCGGTGAGCAGTTGCAGGGTGTTTTTCGAATATCCCATTGTCAAAAATGCGGAAACTCATATCATGTCATCGGTCGAGGCGAATTTGGTCGCCTCGTTGGGAAAAGCCTCTAGGCGTTTCGCACACCCGCATGGTTTCGGGAGCTCTCCCGAAAGCGGCGGGCTTGGCTGTTCGCAAGATCGGGCAGGCGAGTTTTCGAAAGGGCGGACATGAACGATTCGGTGCCCTCCGACCGCTCGGTGCTCGACCTGCTCAGGCGTCGTGAGCTCATGACGGTGGCCGAGTTTGAAGCGGCTTTAGGGGTGACGGCCACGGCCGTCCGGCAGCGGCTGGGCCGACTGCTGGCCCAGGGCCTCATTCAGCGGCGGCTCGACTCCGCCGGCGGTGGCCGAGGGCGTCCGAGTCATCGGTATGAGCTGACCGACGCGGGTCGGCGGAATACGGGCTCGAACTTCACCGATCTGGCCCTGGTGCTGTGGGCGGAAATCCGCGCGGTTCAGGACGCTGGCGTGCGACGTGGGTTGCTGCAGCGACTGGCGGAAAGGCTCGCCGATCACTACGCGGAAGAGATCCGTGGTGAATCGCTGGGAGATCGCATGCGGAGCGTGGCGGGGCTGCTGGGGGAACGGCAGATCCCGTTCGAAGTGCGAGAGGAAGAGGGGCAGTTGCCGGTCCTGAACGCGTTGGCTTGTCCTTATCCCCAGCTGGCTGAGCAGGACCGCGGGGTCTGTGCGATGGAGCGAATGCTCTTCTCGGCCTTGGTGGGGCAGGGCCTGCAGTTGGAGCAATGCCGTCTTGACGGAGCCCCCTGCTGCACGTTCTCCGTCAGCGAGACGGTGGCAAGTTCAAGCGATTGAACTGCGGGGTGGGCCATGCCGTCCGGGTCGCGGGCGAAAGGAAAAGGGTAGCGAAGGAACGGTCGGCAGAGTCGGGGGTGAAGAGGCCGGTTGGATCTCGGTACATAGCCTGCGGGGGTACTAGGAATCCCAACGGGGCTACTAAAGATCCCAGCGGGGCTACACTGAGTCGCGGTGCAGGCTTCGAACGGTCGTCTGCCGGGCCGAGAAGGTCGAGACGTCAGGGCGAGGGCGGGCCTGCATTGGCAGGACCTTGTATGGCGGACACGCGGGTTCAAGCGAATTTAGGGCAGACGAGCGCACCGCGGGTAGTCAAGAGCACGCCGAAGTGCCAAGATGATCGCTGGAGATGCTCGGGCCGCAGGGCCTGCCAAGAGCTTAGGAAATCACACTTTCAGGCGTTAGACAGGGGTCGGATATGACTCAACCATGGATTGAAGGCCGGTTCGAAGAGGGCGTGGTGACGACCACGGTGGAGCAGGCGATCAACTGGGCCCGTCAGTCGAGCATCTGGCCGATGACGTTCGGTCTGGCTTGCTGTGCCATTGAGATGATGGCTGCGGGCGCTAGCCGCTACGACATGGATCGTTTCGGCGCGGGCGCCTTCCGCGCCACGCCGCGGCAGGCCGACCTGATGATCGTGGCCGGCACGGTCACCTACAAGATGGCCAGCCGCGTGCGACGACTCTACAACCTCATGCCCGATCCGAAGTTCGTGATCGCCATGGGGGCCTGCACGGTGGGCGGCGGCCCGTACTTCAAGTGGGGCTACCATGTGGTCAAAGGCGTCGATCTGGTGGTGCCGGTGGACGTCTACGTGCCCGGCTGCCCCCCGCGTCCGGAGGCGTTGCTGGAAGGCTTGATGCGGATCCAGGACAAGATCAACGGGCACCGGATCGCTCGCCAGAGCACGGCCGGGTCCCAGGGGTTCGGGGAGCTGGGAGTGAAGGTGGAGGACGAGTTGCCGTTGCCGCATCACAGCGGTTTCGTGGCTGCCCCGCGGGACCAGCAGCCGCTGGTGGACCACCAGAAGATCACCGGCTAAGCCGGGTGCCGCACTCGAGCTGCCGACGACAGGACGGCTCGAGGTCGATGGTGGTGAAACGTCTGTCGCGTGACGCCGGGAGGTTGGCTCCGCAGGCGAGTTTCGAGTCAGGGGAGAGGTGTGGACGATGGATACGCTGAAGATTACCGACCTGCATGTCTCCGTGGAGGGTAAGCCCATCCTCAAGGGAGTCAACCTGACGGTCCGGCGAGGCGAGACGCATGCGTTGATGGGGCCGAACGGCTCCGGCAAGAGTACGCTGGGCCTGGCGATCATGGGGCATCCCAACTACGAGGTGACGGCCGGGTCGATCGAGCTGAACGGCCAGGATGTCCTGGGCATGGAGGCGGATGAACGCGCCCGTGCCGGCATCTTCATGGCCTTCCAGCGTCCGGTCGCCATTCCGGGCGTGAAGCTGGCCGATTTTCTCCGGCACGCCACCACCAACGTTCGCAACCCCGACCGCAAGGAAGGGGAAGACTTGATTCCCATGCGTGAGTTCCGCAAGGAGATCCGCGAGAAGATGGAGCAGTTGCGGATCGACCCCGAGTTTGCTCGGCGGTACGTCAACGATGGCTTCTCGGGCGGTGAGATGAAGCGCGCGGAAATCCTTCAACTGGCCATGTTGCAGCCGAAGTTCGCCGTGCTCGACGAGACCGATAGCGGCCTGGATGCGGATGCGGTGCTGCTCGCGAGCCAGAGTATTGCGGAGATTGGACGGAAGCAGATCGGTCTGCTCATTATCACCCATCACGACAAACTGCTGGAGCACAATCCGCCTGACTTCACGCACGTGATGTTGGGTGGACGCATCGTCGAGACTGGCGGAGTGGAGTTGGCCGCGGAGCTCTATTCGAAGGGGTACGATCGGATTCGCCAGAAGTATCCCGATGCGAATGCGGCGAACGAAGCCATGCTGGAAGAGGAAGAGGCGGTGGGTTCGACGGAGGTTTGATCTCCCGAACGATACCCCGGCGACGACAACGTCTGCGCGGTTTAAGTCGCATCACGAAGTAGCGGGTTCAGTGAAAACGGTCTGAGGAATAACGGAAACATGGCAACTGACCTGACCGAAAATCCGGCTGGTGGCATCGGGGAAATCAATAAGTATGATTTCCGCACGGAGACGAACGCCGTCTTCAAGGCCCGCAAGGGTCTGAACGCGGAGATCGTCCAGCAGATCTCGGAGATGAAGAACGAGCCGGAATGGATGCGCGAATTCCGGCTCCATAGCCTGGAGATCTTTGAGTCCAAGCCGATGCCCAACTGGGGTGGCGACATCGGTATCGACTTCCAGGATATCTACTACTACCTGAAGCCGACGACCGGCCAGGGCCGCACCTGGGATGATGTGCCCCAGGAGATCAAGGAGACGTTCGACAAACTGGGGATTCCGGAAGCCGAGAAGAAGTTTCTCGCCGGGGTCAAGGCTCAGTTCGAGAGCGAAGTGGTCTACGGTTCGCTTCAGGAGGATCTCGCGAAGAAGGGCGTGATCTTCACCGACACGGACACGGCGGTGCGGGAGCATTCGGATCTGCTGCGCGAGTACTTCGGCACGATCATTCCTCCCTCGGACAACAAGTTCGCGGCGCTCAACTCGGCCGTCTGGTCGGGTGGTTCATTCATCTACATCCCGCCCGGAGTCACGATTGAGTTTCCGCTACAGGCCTACTTCCGCATCAACGCGGAAAACATGGGGCAGTTCGAGCGGACGCTGATCATCGTGGACGAGGGAGCCAAGGTGCACTACGTCGAGGGTTGTACCGCTCCGATGTACAGCAGCGAAAGCCTGCACTCCGCCGTGGTGGAGATCATCGTGAAGCGGGGTGGACGTTGCCGGTACACGACGATCCAGAACTGGGCGAACAACATCTACAACCTGGTCACCAAGCGGGCCATGGCTTACCGCGACGCCACCATGGAGTGGGTCGATGGGAACCTGGGCAGTCGGTTGACCATGAAGTATCCTGCCGTCTACATGATGGAGCCGGGTGCTCGCGGCGAGATCCTCTCCATCGCCTTTGCCTCGAAGGGGCAGCACCAGGACGCGGGCGCGAAACTGGTACACTGTGCCCCGCACACCACGGGCCAGATTGTCTCCAAGTCGATCTCCAAGGGGGGCGGCCGCAGCAGCTACCGCGGACTGGTGAAGGTCGAAAAAGGGGCGCACCACTCGAAGTCGAACGTGGTGTGCGACGCGCTGATTCTCGACCCGCAGAGCCGCAGTGACACGTACCCCTACATCGAGATTGCCGAGCAGGACGTGTCGATCGGCCACGAAGCGAGCGTGTCGCGGATTGGCGAGGAGCAGCTGTTCTATCTGATGAGCCGCGGTCTTACCGAGTCGGAAGCAAGCACGATGATCGTCAACGGGTTCATCGAGCCGCTGGTGAAAGAGCTTCCGATGGAGTACGCGGTGGAGATGAACCGGCTGATCCAGCTGCAGATGGAAGGCTCCGTCGGCTGACGCGGACTTGATTCGGTTCGCGTGTAGTCGAGACGCAGGGTCGCGTCTGAGTGGCATCAGCACAGCGCGGGACGCTTCGCGTGGATTTCCCCGAAGCATCGTCTCGCGTGCTCTTTCGCGGCGGCAGGCACCCACCGTTGGCTGCCGGTTGGGATTACCAGATGGTCACGCCTTTCCGTCGATCACGGACCGGGCGTTGTGAGAAGGCGAACGCATGAGTGACGCAACTGCGATGACGCGAGGATTCACCCAGGAGGCTTTCGACGCCTTGATGGACACGCGCGGCGAACCGGACTGGCTGCGATCGCTTCGTTGCGAAGCGTGGCGGATGTTTCAGGAAATGCCCATGCCGACGCGGAACGAAGAGGAGTGGATGCGGACCGACATCCGTCCGCTGAAGCTTGATGAGTTCTCGCTGCCCGCCGCCGAATCGGAGTGCTCCGCCGCCGCGGAACTGCTCAGCGAAGGAGTGCAGTTGGGGGGAGCGGTGAAGACGGTGAACGGCGCCAGCCGCGACTTCAGCCTGTCGGACAAGTGGCGTCAGAAGGGCGTGCTGTTCGGGAACCTCGCCGACTTTGTCCGCTCGGATGGTGAACTGGTCCGTCGTCATCTGTACCAGGGGACGCTGCATGCGGGACTGGATCGGCTCGCGGCTCTGCATGCCGCTTGCTGGACCACCGGCACGTT
>JBIIEC010000070.1:0-17971 GCA_044238045.1 Pirellulaceae bacterium
AATGCCCCGAGCCGGAGTCACCCCCGCCAGCGGCTCGATGTCCAGCGTCCCCGTGCTGCCGGATGCATTGGCACCCGTCAGGCGAAACGTGGCGCTCGTCACGTTCGTGAAACTGGCCAAGCTCAGGTCCACCAGTTCCTCGCCATTCACATCGACGTCCGCATCCTGGTAGACCGACTGGAACGGCCCGCCGTTGACGGCCAGCCAGAGGGTCACGATGGCCGGCCCGGAAGTCGATCGGTCATACCGCACGCTCAGATCCCGCAGGTCCATGGCAGGCGACGCCGACCATCCCCACTCCAGGTAGTCCGTGGCCTCGCCGGTCCAACCCGAGGAGTTGAAGGTGGCGCCGGAGCCCGCGACCAGCCCACTGCCGCGCGAAAGCGCCAGCGGCGTCACTCCACTGATCCACTCCGTCGCCACGCTCGACGTCGTCGAATTGGCGGCGTCATACCCCACGATCGTCGCCGCCCACGCCGAGGAAGTCCCCTCCTGGCCCGACGCCATCGCCAGGCCGACGATCGCCAGTGCCCGCGCGAGCAACCGCGAGACGACGCGCGAACCTGCGGTCCCCAGACTCAGGTTTCCGTGCTGCTGTGCCTCCCGCAGCTGTGCTTTCCGCTGCTGTGCCTCGCACGCGGTGGCTTTCCGAGCTCCCCCCACGTTCCCCGCAGGACCCGCCGTCCCCACGGTCCAGCCTCCCTGCCATCCATTCCATGACACGCTCATGCTCAACCCTCCCTCGCTGTCAGGTCTTCACCCCAGCCTGTCGCTCCAGCGACAAGTCACGGTGCGGCGGGAGCGGCGCGGGGGAGATCACGCCGCGAACGAAAGGGCGTCACACGGCCCTTCATGGCCAGTAGCGACTCGCATGCAACCACCTGACGAACCGAGACGCTGGCCATCGCCCGCGACCTGCCCGCCGGCCGCTCATCGCCGCACGCAGGGCATTTCACGCCAACCGCGGAAAAAAAACAAACCTGCGTGCAACCCACTCTCGAGGCCACGCTCAAATGGGCCCCTGCAGATCGCAAGAAGCCGAGGGCGTGCGACTGCGAGACTCGGGGCGAGATCCCGGCCGACATCGCGTGACGAGCGACCTATTCGCGCGGTTCCGCGATCGCGCGCAGCACCTGCGGGATGAAGCGACGCATGGAGCGAGCGCGGTGGCTGAGCACCGACTTGAGTGCGCCGCGGAGGTCGCCGAAGGTCAGGTGGTATTCCGGGATCTCGAACAGCGGGTCATAGCCGAAGCCTCCCGTTCCCGAAGGTTCGCGGCGGATCCGGCCGCGACAGATGCCGGAACTCTCGGCTCGCACGACTCCCTGCGGATCCGACAACACCGCGTAGCAGACGTAGTGCGCCCCGCGCCGCTCGTCAGGCACCCCCTCCAACCGCTCCAGCAGCAGCCGGTTGTTGCGTTCATCGGTGGCGCCCTCACCGGAGAATCGCGCGGAGTAGATGCCGGGTGCGCCGTCGAGCGAGTCGACGCACAAGCCACTGTCTTCGCCCACGACCCAGTGCCCCAGGTGTTGCGCTTGCTGGATCGCCTTGAGCCGCGCGTTGGCGGCGAACGAATCGCCGTCCTCCACCACTTCCAGCGCCTGGGGAAACTCCGCCAGCGACCGCACCTCCACCGCATGCGGCGCGAACAGTTCCTGCATCTCCAGCAACTTCTTGCGGTTGTGAGTTCCCAGGACAATCATGCCAATCCCCTCCCAGGGCTCCAACAGATTCCAAATCAAGGCCGCACCGCGCGTCGCACCGGACCGTTCGCGGAGTGTTCGCCATTTGACTGCGGATTGCGCACTGGTCTTGGCCGGCTTTCCGTGTCACCCGGCGCGGCGTATCACGCTGAAGTCCTATCACGCCGGAGTCCTGTCGCGGCCGATCCCAGGATGCCTGTCCACTCGCGACTTGCGTTGTAAGCGCGGCATCTGGGAAACGCAAGGCACGCGAAGGCGTCCTCCGTCGATTCCCGAGGGATCGCTCCCGCACGCGATGGCGGAGCCGTGTACGCGGCCCTCGATCGAAAACGCCTGCGCCCCAATCGACAACTTCTACGAAACAAGCAAAGTCGCCCCACGCGAGCCGGCCGCCTTCGCCGCCGCCATCCGCGCAACAAAAAAGGCTCCCGCGAGTCGGGAGCCTTTCCAATGGACGCTGGCGATTTCCCGCCGCGTGAAGCGTGTCGCTCGTCGCCTGGGTTAACGAGGGGCGTAGTCGGTGGCGACCGATCGCTTGGGAACCTCCACGGGCCACGGCTGGACATCGAAGGCGATGCCGTCGAGTGTGCGAGGCTGGAGTCCCGCGACGCTCTGGCCCTGCGAACCGGGCAGCGGCTGCTGCGTCGGTGAGAACCGCTGGATGGTGGCGACGATGGCAGGATTCATCTCCTGCTTGCCATCCGCGCGGGGCCGGCCGACCCACTCGTAAGTGCCCACGGTCACGAAGCTCTCATGCCGGTCGTGGAACTCGTAGGCCTCCACACCCTTCTTTCGCAACGCCTCGGTCAGCTTGTGGGCGTTGAGCGCCGCCTGCCCCAAGGTACTCTTCATCGACTTCTCGGAGTTCTCGATCTCGGCCACTTCGCGCTGGTCAATCACGACGTTGCCACGGAAGGTTGCGACGCGCACCGTATAAGGTCCCGGGCAGGTCAGCAGGCTGTGCTCCACGCCCTCGTTCATGCCCACGACGAACGTGTCGACGCCCTTGGGCGCGAAGAACTCACGCGGAATCATCGGATTGGGCGTGGCGAAGGCGGCGCCCAGCGGCCCCTTCTTCTGCTTCGTCGCGTCGCCGTTGATCCGTTTGTTCAACTCCCGCAGTCCGGCGAAGCGGCGCGTCGTCTTCTCGCCGCTCTTCGCGAAACACTCCGGCCGATAGTACTTCACCTTCTGCAGCGCGTCCTTCAGATCGGGATCGTCGACGGAATCGAAGTCGCCGACCAGCACCGCGAACTCATCGAAGACGCCCGCCTTGTCGTAGCGCATCTTCTTGGGTGTCAGGTCCGGATTGACTCCGATACCCTGCACCGACTCCGTGAAGTTGAACCGCTGGCTGTGGACGTAGGTCGCAACCTTCAGCCGTTCCTGCAGTTCGTTGGCCAGCTGGGTCGCTTCCGCCTGCGCGCCTTCGCCGGCGAAGGAAGCCGCGAACACCAGCCAGGGGCCGGAGTCATCGGTCAGCGTGTGGCCTGTCTTTTCGGCCTGCCCACTGGAACGGAAGCTGACCCACTGCCACGGCGACTTGGACCAACCTGGCACTGCCAACAGCAGCACTCCGAGCAAGGCACCGGAAACCATGCAGCGATAGGAAACGTTCGACATCCGTTCGACTCCTGCACCACGATCTGCTCTACGTTGTTCTGCTTCCCACGACATTCTGCCTCGAACGTCGTGCGCTCCGCGTGGCCCGGCTCCGCGACTCGCGTCACCTGCCTGGGTCCTGGGCGGGCGGGAGTCTACTGGAATGCGGTGGGGCCTTCTAGGTCAGTTCTTGGTCCGCCCGGCCGCTGCGAGAAGGGCGAGAAGGGTTCGTAGAGCCCTGAGTTCGCGAAGCCCGGTTGGGGCAGAACCCGCATGAAAGAGCCTGGGTCGCGAGCCAGGAAGCGGACGAGGTCTCGGCCCACGAAAAAACCCCTGGCATCCCTACAACGGAAGCCAGGGGTTCGAGTTTCCAGACCTCGCACACCCGCCCTCAGAAGGCGGGCATCGAGTTAGTTGCAGCCGCAGGTGGGCTCGGCCGCACCGCAAGAGGCTTCCGCCGTGGCGCCGCAAGAAGCTTCGGCGCCGCAAGAGGCTTCGCAGCTCGAAGCGCACAGGCGGCTCTTGTGGGCCTTCAGACGATTCAGAAGGCCACGCAGGTGGTGCTTACGGCACTTGGGAGCAGCCGAAGCGCAGGGATCGCAGGCAGCAGCCGCACCGCAAGCCGGCTCGGAAGCCGCACCGCAGGCGGGCTCAGCAGCCGCGCCGCAAGCGGGCTCGGCCGGCGCACCGCAAGCGGGCTCGGCAGCGCCGCAAGCGTTGCAAGCCGCATGGGCGGCCATCTTCGCCTTCAGGTGGTTGTGCAGGCGAGAGAGCAGGCCCGGACGGCACGAGCCGCACGAGGGGCCGACATCGCAGCCACAATCCTCAACGACCACAGCCGGCGCGCCGCAGGTCGGCTCGCAGCTGCTACATCCATCGTGACCAAACAGACCGGCCTGAGCACTGCTACCAGCAAACGCCAAAACGGCGGCGAGCAGAGCCGGCGCGACAAAACGCAATTTCATGGGAGGGCTCCTTCAGTATTCTTCCCGTAACTCCTGGGTGACACCCTGCCTCGGCAGTGTTCGGGTCTCGCTTACGACTTCAAGTTAGAGTGCGACGACACGCGAACCAGCAACTGACGTGACAGCTGAGCAACGCTACTCAGGTCTGGCATAGCTATCGTCGACCCACACGACGCAAATTAACTCGCCGACAATCCCAGGCCAAAAACCCCATATTCTCCAGCCGAAGGAAACGTCCATCCCGTTCGTGACGGTCGTAGCGTCGCGCAAGCAACCATCTCGACCCAAAAACGGACCTCGCCCCCGCCGCGCGCCTCACCGCGCGCCTCGCCGCTTGCCACGGCCCGGCGACGGCCTGGTCCCGGAGACGCACAGGTCCCCGGTAAGCCTGGGGTCAGCATGCAGGGCCCCGCCCGGCCCCTCGAACGCTCGACTGCTCGCCTCGGCCGGGCCGATCGGCTCCCTGCCCGGCCGCTCCCCGCCGGAACCGCGAGTTCCGTGGCGACTCTCCCGCCCGTTCGGGGCGGTTCAAAGGGGAAACGGCTATCGACGAGCGTCCGTCGGGTTTGATAGACTACCGGATTCCTTCTCGCCTGATGGGCCTCCGTTTTCGCGGGGTTCCCATTCCCTGGCTCCGAGTCCGTTCCCTAGCTCAGAGGCTACCCGGCCGTGATCATCATCCTTCGTTCCGGCGTCACCGAAGACCAGATCCAAAGCGTCGTCAACCGCGTCGAGTCCCTGGGACTGCAGGCGCACCTGAGTCGCGGCACCTACCGCACCATCGTGGGGGTGATTGGCGACGAGTCCAAATTGCAGGCCGAACCGCTGCGGGCCATCCCGGGCGTGGCCGAGGTGGTGCCCGTGCTTCCGGCGTACAAACTGGCTAGCCTTGAAGCGCATCCGAAGCCGAGCGTCGTGGAGGTGGGCAAGGTGAAGGTGGGCGGCCCGCACCTGGCGATGATCGCCGGCCCTTGTGCGGTGGAGGAGCCCGAGCGGATGGTGGCTATTGCCGGAGCCGTCAAGGCGGCCGGAGCCAACATCCTCCGCGGCGGTGCCTTCAAGCCCCGCACCAGCCCCTACTCGTTCCAGGGCCTGGGCGTCGAAGGCCTGAAGATCCTCCGCGAAGCGGGCGACCAGTTCGACATGCCGATCGTCACGGAAGTCATGGACCCGCGGCGCGTCGAAGTCGTGGCCCAGTATGCGGACCTCGTGCAGATCGGCGCCCGCAACATGCAGAACTTCACCCTGCTGACCGAAGTCGGCCAAGCGGGGAAACCGGTCCTGCTGAAACGCGGCATGAGCGCCAGCATCGAGGACCTGCTCATGAGCGCCGAGTACATCCTCTCGCAAGGCAACTCGCAAGTGATCCTCTGCGAACGCGGCGTCCGCGGCTTCGACAAAATCACCCGCAACCTATACGACGTGGCAGCCGTTCCGGCGGTCAAGTCGCTGTCGCACCTGCCGATCATCGTCGATCCCAGCCATGCCACCGGTCGCGTCGACCTGATCCCCGCCTGTGCCCTGGCTGGCATCGCGGCCGGAGCGGACGGCGTGCACATCGAAGTCCACGACTGCCCGGAGAAGGCCAAGTCGGACGGAGCCCAGTGCCTGCGTCCGCCGCAATATGCCGAACTGGTGGCCCAGATGCGGAAGCTGGCCGAACTGTTCGGCAAGCAGTTCGGCTGATGTGGCCCGACCTGACGCGCGACGCGGCGGGCAGTCCCAGAACTCCACCCGCCCCCGCGACGCCTAACCCGCCCCGCGACGTTCAGCGCACCCGGCCATTCCTTTCCAACTGATTTCGCCCGACGGACCTTCGAGCTTCCCCGAACCTGGACTCGACCCCACCCGCCCGAGGCATCCCCCGCAAGCTTCCCAGAAAGGCAGATTCTCGTGAGACGACCGTTTGTCGCCGGCAATTGGAAAATGAACCTGTCGCAGGCCGAGTCCAAGCAACTGGCCGCGGCGCTCCTCGCCGGAGTTCCCGCCGGCCTGTCGGTGGAGGTGGCGGTCTGCCCGCCGTTCGTCTACATCGACACGGTCCGAGGAGTGCTCCAGGGCAGTCCCATCGGCTGGGGTGCCCAGAATGTCTACCACGAAGGCTCCGGCGCGTTCACGGGCGAAGTCAGCCCCGGCATGCTCCGCGACCTCGGCTGCACCTACGTCATCCTGGGTCACAGCGAGCGGCGGCACGTCCTGCATGAAACCGATGAGGATGTGAATCGCAAGGTCCACGCCTCGCTGGCCGCTGGCCTGATGCCCATTGTCTGCGTGGGTGAACTGCTGGAGGAACGCAAGGACGGACGCACGCTGGAAGTGATCAGCGACCAGTTCGAGGGGTCGCTGGCCGGATTGACCGCCGAAGCGATGGCAAAGTGCGTGATTGCCTACGAACCGGTGTGGGCGATCGGCACCGGTCAGGTGGCCACTCCCGCGCAGGCCGAGGAAGTCCACGCCGCCGTGCGCGGGATGCTCCACAGCCACTTCAACGCGGAGGTCGCCGCCCAGGTGCGAATCCAGTATGGCGGCAGCGTCAAACCGGACAACGCCGCGGAACTCATGTCGCAACCGAACATTGACGGAGCGTTGGTGGGCGGAGCGTCCTTGAAGGCGGACAGCTTCTGGGGCATCGTGCAAGGCGCCGCCGATTCCGTACGCCCAGCCTAATCGACTACCCAGCCTGATCGACACCGGGGCCTGCCGCTCGGACCGATCGCATTCATTTATCTCAGGATCCATTTCTCTCAGGGAGTTGAGTTTCATGGTTCTCGAATCCTGCTTCACCGCCGCTGCGTCGCTGGCCTCGGGCTCCGCCGCCCTGGCCACCAGCGGACTGCCGTTCCTGCCGCTGGCCGCCTTCGTGCACTATTTCTTTGGCATCCTGATGTCCGTCGTGGCCATCTTCCTGATCCTGCTGATCCTGGTCCAGCGCGGCCGCGGCGGCGGACTGGCGGGGGCGTTCGGCGGCATGGGCGGCCAGAGTGCGTTCGGCACCAAGGCCGGCGACACGTTCACCCGTATCACCATCGTCGCAGCCATCGCCTGGATTCTGGTCTGCGTGGCCTCGGTGAAGTTCCTTTCCTCCACCACCGGCTCCTTCGGCAAAGCGGTCACGCCCGGCTCCCCGTCGCTGGTGCCCGCCCCCGGCCCCGCCAGCGACCCGCTCTCCCTGCCTGGCACGCCGGCTACCCCGGCTACCCCGGCTGCCCCGGCGACGACCGAGCCGGCGGCACCAGCCGCCTCCGCTCCCGCGGCGGAGACGCCAGCCGCTCCGGCAGCGGAGACTCCGGCGGCCCCGGCCGCTGAAGCGCCCGCAGCGACCGATGCGGCCGCACCTGCCACCCAGCCTTAACCGGACCTCGACGCTCCCCGGCTCGCACGTTCCCTGGCGGATCCTGCGGGCCTGACAGCCGGGCGTCCAGTACGCGAGAAGCCTCGCGAAGGGCCGGCCAGGCGGTTCTCCAGGCGACCGACAGCCCCATGCTCGACGGCACCGGACTCGACGCCATCCGAGACCAAGCCACTCCGGCACGAACCTCCAAACGCGAAGGACAGCCGCCGTGTTGACGAGTATGACGGGTTACGGTGAAGCTCAATTGCAAGCCGGAGGGCTGAGTGTCCGCGCGGAGGTTCGCTCGGTCAACAACCGGCATTTCAAGCTGAACTGTCGGCTGCCGGAGGGCTATGCCACTTTTGAGTCCCGCATCGAAAGCCTGGTCCGCGACCAGGTGCGCCGCGGTACCGTCTACCTGACGCTGCACATCGACCACCAGTTTGGCCTGGACGACTACCGCATCAACGAACACGTCCTGACGCGTTACCACCAGCAGCTGACCGGCCTGGGGGCGAAGCTGCACAACACGTCCGAGATTCCGCTGGCCTCTCTGCTGCACCTGCCCGGCGTGGTGCATGAGGCGAGCCGAACCAGCGACCAGTTGGAGGACGAGTGGCCGGCCGTGGAACAGGCCATTCAGCAGTCCCTGGGTTCCCTGGGCGAAATGCGGCACCGCGAAGGCGCCGCGATGGCCAGCGACCTGCTGGAGAACTGCCGCACGATCCGCCAGGAGCTGGAGTCCATCCGCGGGCTGGTGCCGGCCGTGGTGGAGTCGTACCAAAACCGGCTGTTGGAACGGCTAAACCAGCTGCTGGCCCAGCATGACGTCGCGGCCGAGCCGACGATGATCGTGCGGGAGGTTGGGCTGTACGCCGATCGAGTGGATATCGCCGAAGAAATTGTCCGGCTGGGCAGCCACCTGCAGCAGTTCGAGCGGATCATGGAAACGGAAGCGGCTCCGGGCCGGAAGCTGGACTTCCTGACCCAGGAACTGCTGCGAGAGACGAACACGATCGGCTCCAAGGCCAACGACGCCCGCATCGCGGCCCATGTGGTGCAGATCAAAACGCACCTGGAACGGCTGCGGGAGATGATCCAGAACGTCGAGTAAAAGAGATCAGCGAGAATAGAAAGAGCGTCGTGACGGTGTTACCTCCCGGAAAAGTCGTGATCGTGTCGGGCCCCTCGGGGGCCGGAAAAACCACGATCGTGAAGCGACTGCTGGAAGCGTGTGAGCTGCCGCTGGTCCTGAGCGTCTCGGCCACCACGCGTCCACCCCGGCCGGGGGAGGTGCATGGGGTCGACTACTGGTTCCTGTCGGACGAGGAGTTCCAGCAGCGACGGAGCCGGGGGGAGTTCCTGGAGTGCTTCGAAGTTTACGGCCGCGGGTGCTGGTATGGCACGCTGGCGGAAACGGTCGCCTCTAGCCTCGCCCAAGGGAAATGGGTAATCTTAGAGATTGACGTCCAGGGGATGCAGTCGGTGGTCCAGCGATTTCCACAGGCGATTTCGCTATTTGTGCGTCCCCCCAGCCTGGAGGAACTGGAAAGTCGCCTCCGGGGCCGCGGCACGGAGACGGAAGAGACGATCCAGCGCCGCCTGTCGGTCGCCCGCCATGAGTGGCAGTTCCGCGACCACTATCGTTACGACGTCGTCAATGAAACCATCGAGCAAACTGTCTCGAACATTTGTGACCTGCTGAAGTCGGAGACCATCCATGCTTGAAGCGTTGAAGGAAGAGGGCATCGTGAACAAGGTCGGCGGGCGTTTCAAGCTCTCGACGCTCATCCAGAAACGCCTGGTGGCCCTGAACGCGGGCAGCCGCCCTCTGGTTCACGCCAACACGGAGAACAAGATGGAGATCGTGCTGCAGGAGATCCTGCAGGACAAGATCTACCTCGACACCTCCAATGAGGTGCGGATCACGGGCGAATCGGACGGCAGCCAGGGCCTGCCGGACCTGGGTTCGATGGATCTATGACCAGTCGGCGGGTAGTTGTCGGAGTGACGGGTGGCATCGCCTGTTACAAGGCGGCGGCGTTGGTCAGCCAGCTGGTGCAGAACGGGCTGGAGGTGACGGCGGTGATGACGGCGGCGGCCCAGCAGTTCGTGGGGCCGGCGACGTTCGCCGCCTTGACCGGACGTGCCGTGGCCACCGAAGTCTTCGATCCGCAGTACCCGCTCGGCGCGCACATCCAGCTGGCCCAGTCCCACGACCTGCTCTGCATCGCGCCCGCCACGGCCGACTTCCTGGCGCGGATGGCCCAGGGACTGGCCGACGACCTGCTCTCCACGCTCTACCTGGGCTTCACCGGCCCCGTGGTGGTGGCTCCGGCCATGAACGACCAGATGTGGAACCACCGCGCCGTCCAGCGCAACGTGGCGCGGCTGCAGGAGGACGGCGTGCATCTGGTCGCGCCGCAGGCGGGCTGGCTGAGCTGCCGGGCGTCGGGCGTGGGCCGCATGGCCGAACCCGAGGTGATCCGCGCGGAGCTGGAGTCGATCCTGGGGAAGACCAAGTGAGGAGCCGGGCGGAGAGCCGTTCCGCGAGCGTCGCATGGCCCATCTGCTGATCACTTCTGGACCGACACGCCAGTATCTCGATCCGGTCCGTTTCCTGAGTAACGCCTCCAGCGGCCGCATGGGACAGGCGCTCAGCGAGTCCGCGTTGCGAGCTGGCCATCGCGTGACCATCATCAGCGGTCCGGTGGAAGTGCAGTATCCGGCGGCGGCCGAAGTGGTGTGGGTGACGACGACCGACGAGATGCTGGAGGCGGCAAGGCGGCTCTTTCCCCACTGCGACGGTGCCATCGGCGTGGCGGCGCCCTGCGACTACCGCCCGCAGCGCGTCGAATCACGCAAGATCGCCAAGACAGGCGAACCGCTGGTCCTGCATCTGGTCGAGACGCCCGATGTGATCGCCGAACTGGGCCAGCACAAGCGGCCCGACCAGTGGGTTGTCGCCTTCGCACTCGAAACCGACGACCATCGCTTTCGCGCCCTGCGGAAACTCGAACAAAAGTCGTGCGACCTGATCGTGGTCAACGGCGCCTCGGCGATCCAGGCGGTGGATACTTCGGTCGAAGTGATCAACCGCATGGGCGAAGTGCTGCTCGCGACGGCTGGCAGCAAGCCTGAAGTCGCGGCGCGGATCCTCGAGCTGCTCGAACGACAGCTCATCCACTGAACTTCCCGTCGCACCCCGCGGGTGCGATGCACGGCGGGTGCGCGTGCATCGTTCAGATCACGAAGCGCATGCTCTCCAGCGCCAACGGCTCGCGGCTCGTGAACGGTTCGCCATACGGCCGACCGATGATGCGTCCCCAGTATCCTGCCTCGTGCTGCAGCTGTTCCAGCAAGGGCGGGTTCATGTGTTCGCGGCCCTTCACCAACTGGCTATGGTAGCTCTGCAGCGCCGCCACCTTGCGTTCCCAGAACGGGCTGATGTCGAGGATGAACGACGGCTGCAGTGCCATGCGCAGGTGCACGCAATAGTAGTGGTAGATCCGCTCCGGATGATGCGGCTCGCCGGGAATGTCGCTCTTGGTGAGCTTGGCCCAGAAGCGAGCGGCTTCGACCAGTTCCGTGGCGGCGACATGGTCCGGGTGTGCGTCGACCCAGTAGGGAGCGAACAACCAGCGCGGCTTGGTGCGACGAATGACGGCGGCCAGTTGGTGGCGCGCCTCCAGCGTGGCCTCCAGCTTGCGGTTGGGCAGGCCCAGGTTTTCGCGCCAGGTGAGGCCCAGCACGCGCGACGCGGCCGCCGTCTCGGCCGCACGGATCTCCGGCGTCCCATGCGGCGTCGGTTCCCCGCTGGTCAGGTCCAGCACGCCCACCCGCAGTCCCTCGGCCAGGAACCGCATGATCGCTCCACCCATCCCCAGTTCGGCGTCGTCCGGGTGGGGAGCCACGACCAGAATGTCCAGCAGGTCATCCATCACGCACCCGCCTTGACGCTGCCCGCCGTCGCGGGACCGTTCTTCAGGAGGCCCGTAGCCTCGGCCACGCTGCGGTAGTAGTCCACCGAACGCCGCAGGCCCTCCTCGAACTCCACCGGCGGACTGTATTCCAGCAGGCGTTCGGCCAGGCTGATGTCGGCGAGGCTGTTTCGCACGTCGCCACGGCGGGCTGGCTTGAAATCGGGAGCGACCTCGGTGCCAAGGAACTGCTGGAGCAGTTCGAGCAGGCGGAGCAGGCTGGTGCTGCGGCCGTTGGCCACATTGATGGTCCGGCCCGCCACCCCTGCGGCCTCCGAGGCCAGCAGGTTGCCATGCACCACGTTCGCCACGTAGGTGAAGTCGCGGCTCTGCTGGCCATCGCCATAGATCACCGGCGACTTGCCCTGCAGCAGCGCGGTGATGAAGAGCGGAATGACGGCCGAGTATGGACTGTTGGGATCCTGGCGAGGACCGAACACATTGAAGTAGCGGATGCAGACCGTTTCGAGTCCGTAGGTTCGATAGAACGCATGGCAGTAGTATTCACCGGCCAGCTTCGCCACTGCGTAGGGCGACAGCGGACTGGGAATATCGGTCTCGCGCTTGGAACTAAACGGCTGGTCGCCGTACGCGCTGCTGGAAGCGGCGTAGACCACGCGTCGCACTCCCGCGCGGCGAGCCTGGTCGAGCACGTTCAAGGTGCCGGTGACACAAGCGAAGTTGGTGTCCATAGGCCGCTCGACGCTGCGCGGTACGGACGCGAGCGCCGCTTGGTGGAAGACGCAGTCAACACCTTCCATGGCTTGCGCAACTACCGCCGCATCCGTAATGTCGCCTTCAATAAACTCGACGCGATCGGCAAAGTCATCCAGGTTGCTCCGCCTTCCCGTGCTGAGGTTGTCCAGGATGCGCACCGCATCGCCGCGACGCACGAGCGCTTCGGCGATGTGTGATCCGATGAACCCCGCACCGCCCGTGACAAGAAACTGTTTCATCGCGCGCCTCTGCTTCTGGACACCATGTCAAAAACCCGCTTTTTCGGCCTAAAAAACGCACTTCTTCGCTACTGCACGCGGCCACGGCAGTCCGTGATCAACTTTCAAGACGACGCCACTTGCTTCAGGCAATGAGACATCTCGTTAACTCCATGATGCAACATCGCTCGAACGAACCATGCGTGTGACATCTCGCACGGACGATCGAATCTGATTTCCACCAACGAATCGGATTTATCGACAAAATCGATCCACCGTGCGTTGACACTGGAAAGACTCTCATTATCGTGAATTCTGTCGTGGTCACTGGTCGCCGTTGCGGACAGGACCTCTTCAAAGCAAACATCCAGACCAACCGGCACCGACCGCGCGGTTCGGAGGTTCGCAGCGATCCACGTGAGTCGATCGCACTCGTGTTCATGATTCCGTCACTTCGCCCTGGCGAAGCGACATACCTCGGGTTCGTGAACACGAGCGTTCTGTCGGCTGGCTTGTTCGCAATTCATTGCTCGGATTTTTCAACTTTGGTGTGGAGAGAAACTGATGAAAATCGCCCGTCGGTTCGCTGCCGTCCTGGCAGCCCTGTCCGTCTGCTTCGCCGGTGCCAGCGCCTTCGCTGTTACGCCGGGTTCGGCCACCAGCGGGGTGGTCAGCAACGCCGTTGTGCTCACCTATGACCCCGCCGACGGAAGCCTGTCGGCCAATGGTGGTGGCCTCAACATCTCGGCCCTCGAAATCAAGTCGAAGGGCAGCAACTTCATTTCCGCCAACGCGACCAACCTGGGCGGCCTGTTCGACGTGAAGACGTCGGCCAAGCTGTTCAAGCTGGAACCGTCGGGCTTCGGTTCGCTGAGCCTGGGCAAGGTGCTGCCGGTTGGCCTGAACTCGGCCAAGGTCATCGCCGACCTGGACATCAACGGTGCCATCCTGCCGTCGGGCAACCTGTCCAGCGGTGGCGGTGGCGGCCCGTACCTGTACACGGTTCCGGAACCGTCGAGCCTGGTGCTCGTCGGCCTGAGCTGCCTGGGCCTGCTCGGCGTTCGCCGCAAGTAGTCTCCAGTCTGGCTTCTTCCTTGCTTGCTTTACCGGGAACGGGGAGTCGCTTGCGGCTCCCCGTTTTCGTTTCTCCACGGCAAAAATCGACGGCCTTCCAGCTGTTTCTCTCCAGGGCGGTCGAAACGCGGCCAATCGCCCTGGCCGCTCGACGCTCGTCCATCGCCCCACCCCTGTCCTTTGCACCGCTTCTCTTTGCCCGCGGGCCGCCACGAATAGAATGGCGGGTAGATGTTCTTCCCCTGAAGCGCTTTCCAGGCGGGGCCTCCGATGCTGCGATTTCCGCGTTCCTCCGTCTCTCGCCTCGCGTGGGCGGCGTGGTCGGTCCTTTCCTGGCACGGGACCGCCTGGGCTGGACTGCAGTTCCAGTTCGATTACCGTTACGACTCCCGCGGCTTCTTCAACGCGCCGGAACGTCGCGAGGCCCTGGAGACCGCCGGGCGGATGGTCAATCGCTACGTGGACTCCCTCGAGGCCATCATCCCCTCGCCTCCAACCAACACCTGGTCCTCGTTCTTCACGCCCCCCGACAACAGTTCGTCGATCATCCTCAGCAACCTGGAGGTTCCGGCCGACACGATGCAGATCTTCGTCGGCGGTGCCGACATCGACGGCCGACTGGCCCAGGCCATTGATACGGCCCCCGTCGGCTTTGGTTCCCCCGAATGGAAGGCCATCGTTTCCTATCGAGGTGAACCGGGCGCGGCCCTCCGCCCCGCCACCGACTTCGGCCCCATGGGAGGCACCATCACGTTCAATGATGACCCCAGCGAGTTCCAGTGGCACTTCAGCGACTCGACCACCGGCCTCGAGTCGAAGGAGTTTGACTTCATCACCGTCGCGATGCACGAAATCCTGCACCTGCTGGGTGTCGGCATCTCCGTGTCGTGGAACGACCAGGTGAACGACGTGCGCCAATTCACCGGTCCCGCGGCCCGGCTGGTGGGAAGTCCGACCAACCCCAATCTGGAACTGGATGCCACCGAAGCCCACTGGAAGTCGGGCACGAAGAGCACTTGGAACGGCAAGGTGCAGGAAGCCCTGCTGGCTCCCGGAATTTTCCCCGGCCGTCGCGCGTTCGTGACGGCCCTGGACCGCGCCGTGCTGCGCGACCTCGGCTGGGAAGATGCCTTGCCGGGCGACGCCAATCGCGACCGCGCGTTCGATTCCGGGGACCTGCTGGCCGTGTTCCAGGGCGGACGCTACGAAACCGAACGTCTCGCCGCTTGGTCGGAGGGCGATTGGGATGACAACGCGATGTTCGACAGCAGCGATCTGATCGCCGCCCTGCAGACGGGCACCTACGAACTGCCGCCGACCGCCGTCGCCAGCGCCGATACCGACTTCACCACGCAACTGTCCGATCCTTCGGGTCCCCTCGAAGTCGCCTACGATCCCGTCTCCGGAAAAGTCTCCGTCCATACCAACGGCGACAAGCTCACGGCCCTCCAGTTCACCTCCACCTCCCGCCAACTCCGCCCCCTGCTGGAGACGGCCGACGGTCCGTTCGACCTGCGCCGCGAGGACCAATGGTTCCACATGGATGTCCACGGTTTTTCGGACCAGGACCTCGGGGCCCTGTTTCCACGCGACGCATTGCTGCTCGACCTGCAGTCCGACATCACGGTGTCCGGCGCGTGGCTGGGCGGCGGAGCCATCGAGGACGTGGCGTGGCGCGTCGTGCCCGAACCCTCGGCGCTGGGCCTGGCGATGCTGGGCACGCTGCTGCTGCCCGCTGTCCGGCGTCCGCGCGGTCCCAGAGGCTGACGCACCCGGAAGGTAACCGGCGCACCCACTGGTCGTCACCCGGCGTTACGGCCAGTGTGCCAACAGCGTGTCACGGGTAAACGGCGTGTCACCAACAGACGTTGGCCGCTCGGCCTCAGGCGATCCTTCGCGCCCGCCCCCACCAGACGCCCGCCAGCAGCAGGAATCCCGTCAGGCCGGCCCAGCGGATCGGCCCCGTCTCGTAGACCACGGTGCCGTTGAACACGATGAACAGCATGAACGCGTGCAGCACCGCGTCCACCCAGGCAGGCCGCCGGCCGTAGGACCGAGCGTTCCACCACCACCAGAAGGCATCCGCGCACCAGGCCAGTGTAAACAGGTACGACACATAGACGCCTTCCCCGTAGCCGCTCATCTGGCGAGTGCGTTCAAACGCCCGCGCGTGCGACCAGCCGTGGTAGAAGTGAAACGCCATGGCCAGATGGACCAGGAAGACGACCACGGCCCAGGTCCAAAAGCCGCGCGCCAGGCGCAGCCGTGAAGCTGACCGCTCCGCGTCGACTGCCGAAGCGTCCGCCGAACCCGCGGAATCCGGGGCGGGCGTCTGCCAGACCCGCGGCGGCGTTCGCCAGCGAACGCACAGGGCGGCCAGGTACCACGCCAGCGAAAGCCGCACGGTGTTGCGAACCAACGCCTCGCCCGGATGCTCGTAAGCCCAGCGCGAAAACGCCAGAACGACCACCAGCGTCAGCAGACCTGCCACGAACATCGCGCCTTCCCGCTCCTCTACCTCGTGTCGGCCAACCCCCGGCGCGATCTCTTGCTCACCCGTCCTCCCTGCTCGCCCGTCCTCCCTGCTCACCCGGGGACCCCGGTGTCGCGCGAGGCGAGCCGCGCGGCTACTTCAGCGTGCCCAGGTATTCGACGAGGTCGACCAGTTCCTCCTCGGTCAGATTCCGATACAGGTCGGCGGGCATCATGGAGATCGGCTGCTTCACCAGCTGTTCGATCTCCGACCGCGGGATGCGACGCGACAGCCCCTCGGCGTTCTTGATCTCCACCGCCTCCGTCGACTGGCTGACCAGGATGCCCGTCACGACGTTGCCGTCGTTCAGTTCCGCCGTATACGTTTCGAAACTGTGGCTGATGCCGGCACTCGGGTAGAGGATCGATTCGAACATCGCCTCGCGGCTCAGCTTCTTGCCGATCTCGGACAGCTCGGGGCCCACCGCCTTGCCTTCCTGCCGCACCACATGGCATTTCGCGCAGGTGCCCGTCGTGCGGAACACCAGGGCGCCGTTCTCGGCGTCTCCGCGCCGCTCGGCCAGCGTCTTCAACCCGGGCAGCAGGCGATCCGCGCGAGCGGAGGCCATCACAGGCAGCAGGCCGGAGGCTCGATCGCGCAGGTCGTTCCAGGGAACCAGCTGCAGCGCGGCGGCCACGGCCTGCAGCGATTCGGCCGGAATCTCCTTCTTCTCCGCACGCTCTACCAGATACTCGGCCCCACCGCGGATGTTCGCCAGCGCGTCGAGAACCTCACGCCGCTGCTCGCTCGAATACCGGTCGTTGCCCAGCAGGCCCACCAGCACGGGGACGGCTCGGTTGTCGGCGGAATTCTTCAGGACGCGCAGCAGGTTGCGCTGCGCGTCCGTCCACTCCATCGGGCCCGCGTCATCGGTCGCGGCGTCGCCGGCGTGAAACACTTCACTTAAGCGATCCTGTTGGTTCGCGGCCAGCAGCAATCGCACAGCTTCGACACCTTCGGCCGAATCCGGCTGGCTACACGCCAGCGCGACGACTTCCTGGTAGCGACCTTCGAGGCCCAGGCGACCGATCAGCGCGATGCGGCGCGTCGAGTCGTCGACGGAACCGACGAGCCGGTCGACCGCTTCCCGATCGTCCGGATGCGCGCGAAGCCAGTCGGCGTCCAGGCGAGCCAAGGATTCAGCGAGGATCATCTGCCCCTTGGCATCTTCGCTCGGTGCCTGGAAAGCGAGGTCGCGTACCACTTCCTGGCGACGCTGCTCCGCGAGGAAGTCGAGCGCCCGGAGGTAGCGTGGAGCATCCTCGGCGGTGGTCGCAGGATCGAGCAGGACCTGGCGCAGCAGGTCGGGCGTGGCCTGCGCTCGCGAACGCCACAGGAGGTCGCGGCCGGCAGCAGTCGTCCACGGCTTCGTGGACTGACCCTGCATCCAGGCCGCCAGGCACGCATCCCACTGCTGATCCGCTCCAATGCCCAACGCTTCCAGATACCACCGATCGCGACCGTCGTAGGCTCGCGCGAGTCGGGCCCAGATCGCGGGCACGCGTGGATCCTGCACATGCCGCAGCGCCAACGCGCACTCGCGACGCACGGCGGGGGAGGTATCGTCGGCGAGCCGTTCGGCCCAGGCGATCGCGTCGATGCCGGCGAGCTGCCCGGCGTTGAGTTCCTTGGCAAGGCGAATGGCTTGGCAGCGGATGCGTGCATCGCGATCCGCCGCAGCCGTTTCGACGGCGGCGGCTTCCTGGCCAGGCAGGTTGCCCATCAGCCACAGCGCCCGCGCGCGGTAGACGGGATTGCCATCCTCGGCCATGGCCTTGACGCCGGGAATCGCCCGCGCGCCCATCGCTCGCAGCGCCTGCCATGCCAGATAGCGGGCTTCGTTGT
>JBIIEC010000071.1:0-17957 GCA_044238045.1 Pirellulaceae bacterium
CGGTCGACCGACTTCGCATTCACATCGGAAATGCCACGCTGAGTCGAGGCCCCGGCCTTCGTCTCCTGCGGCGAGACCTCCGCTGCGCTCTCCGAGGCGGTCCGCCAACGATCGCCGCGGGTGTCCGAGTTACCAGCCGGCCGCGACGACCGCACGGCGATCGGTCCATCGAGGAGCTGGTCGATATTGTCGAAAGAATCCGAGGGCATCGCGCCCGCATGGCGGCGCGGTCCCGTCGCTTCCGCCTGCCCCGGATGAGTCGCGGAGGGCGCGAGGGGCGTCTTGGCGACATCATCCGCCTTGACCAGAATCATGCCGCCGCATCGAGGACAGGGAAGTATCTGTCCCAGCAGCCGCTGGTCGCGGACCCTCAGCCGAGCCTTGCAGGTGGTACAGACGACGGCAATCGGTTCCAAGTGCGTTACTCCCTCTCCCACGACCTTCTCTTCAGGCCACTCTTGATTTTAGCGTGTGGGTGCTCTCCAGCTCCAGAAACCCCCGGGCAACTCCAGAAACTCAGGGAACCTTTCCGAGAAACTCCGCCGGCAGCTTCCAGCCATTCTTCTGGGCGGAGTCCCGAGTGGTGATGATCACCTTCGACTTCGTGGCCGCTGCCCCTGGCGGCGCGATGACCCAAACCAGCTTTTGTTCAGCCATTTGAACACTCTCGACGATCTGGGGATTCGCACGACGCACGACTTCGGTCAAAACCTCACGCAAAGGTCGGTCCTCCAGCCGGATTCCGCGCAGTTGCTGGTTTCGAGTGATGCCGTCCAACTGCAGGTCCTGGCCCCGCAACTCGATTTCGAACTGGCTTACCCCATGCTTGTCCCGCACCGCCGCGGCGACTTCCTGCATCACAGCCTCCAGGGATTGCTGCCGGACCACCAGGGAGATCGACCGTTCCAGCAGGCCACCGGCCTCCAACGCCTCCCCAGTTCCAACCGTTGCCGCCTCAGGCCGAGTGGGACTTGTCGTGAAGTCCAGCAGAGCTAGTTCCGTCGCCAGAAAAAGATTCTGGGCAGCGACTGGGGGCAGAGCCACGTTGATCACCAACCCCGCCTCATCGCTGCCCACTCGAGTCCATCGGCGTAACGCATCGAGCATCATGGGAAAGCGATCGGCCAGCGGCTGCCAGAAGTCCGCTCTGGCGTTGCCCGAGAGCGCACGCTTCGCGTCCTCCAGGACCCCATCCAGTCGACCGGGGACCTCCAGGACTTTGGTCGCAACGCTCTCACTGCCCGAATAAACGAGCCTGGCTTCGAGGAAAAAGACTTTCGGCCCCACAAAACATCCCACGCTGACCGCCTGCGCCGAATCGCCACAGAATTTCAGGAATGGATCGCGCAGCTTTCTTAGGCCTCCGGTCCAGAGTGCATCGCCGTCCGCGGCCAGAAAGTTGGGCGTGAAGAAACCGTACAGCAGCCATTGATCATCACTCACACGGCGAAGGACTTCGAGTTGCCTGCGGAGAATGGGACGGTGGTCCTCCTCTACCAGCTGCGTCAGGGTGGCGTCGGAAGCCGCGATGAGCCATGAACTGGCTTCCTTAGGAAACCAAACGCTCCAGCTCCCTGACGTCCCCTGCAAGCCCCGTTCGTTCACTTGCGCGTTCTTCACGAACGACTTGGCCCTCTCGCGAGCTGCATCCGTGACACGAAGATTGAGACTGATTTCGGGCGTCTCCGCGTCACGGGGCGTGAAGGCAATGAGCAGTTCCGCCGTCTCCTCAACGCTCAGTTGGAGTGACGCCAGTAAGGCGGCCAAGCGTTCCTTCACCTCCGGCCCCAGCGCCTCCAGCGTCGACCGAGCATTCGGCTCCGCCTGAATGCTTGCGGGCCTGAGCCACAGCATTCCTTGGGCTCCATTCGGAATTCGCAGGAAGGCAATGGGCTTCCCTTGAGTGGGCGACTCCCAAAGCAAGGACGTATCGCGTCTGGTGTCCAATCCAGCGTCGCGGGCAGGTGGGGACTCCGGGTCTTTTTCAAGCAAGCTCTTGGTGGGTGGAGCACCAGCGGCATCCGTCCGGGGCGGCCCAGCTTCAGCCAACGGCTGGGAGCGAGCAACCGGACTCTTGGATGCCACCCGTGCGTTGGTCCTGGATGGGCCGAACCGATACGCCACGAGACCGACGGCAGCGGTCAACAGCAGAGGGACGAGGAGAGACGATGCGGGAAGTGAAAACGCCTTGGAGCGGACGGCCCCTCGTTCATGAACCGTTGACCGCGGTCCCACGGACACGCGAACGGATTCGGCGGAGTGGTCCGGCGATGCGGATGCGGCTGGGGCGAGGCCGGGCACAGGCGGCGTCTCAGGGGGACGCACTGACGTCACGGTGCGAACACGCGCTGCCTCGTCGGGCAGGACACTTGCCGTGGAGTTTCCCCCCGATTCCCGGGTGGAGCCATCCCAGCCGAACGACAGAGACCCGGAGGCAGACGCCAGGAAGGCATCCTCCGAGGTATTTATCATGCGTGGTTGCGGGCACCAGCCTGGCGGCATGAAGCCGAGTAGTTCGCGCGCGACGGCCTCCATGTCGGGACGTTTCCGACGGCTCGCCAACATTCGCTCGACGAGAGCCTTGAGTTTTTCAGGAGCGTCCGCAATCTCCTCCAACGAAACGCCGGAAGAGGTCGCCTCGAGTTTTCCCGCCTGGGGGCCCGACGGATGGGGAGATGGCGGTCGACCTGCCAGCATCGTATGCAGCAAGCTCCCCAAGGCACGCACATCCTCGGCGACATCACCCGCCAAGGAAGGCGCGGCCGCGTCGACGGATCGGTTTTCTTTCCCGGCTGCCCCGCAGTCGGCCGATGCGGTGCAGGCTTTTCGCCAAAGCCCAGAGAGCAGGACCGTTCGGCCTGTTTTCTGGATGAGAATCTCCTCCGGCACAACGCCTCCATGGCTGCACCCCCGCGTGTGCAGGGGTACCAGGGTGTTGGCGATATCCAGAGCAATCGAACAGGCGCGATCCACGGGAATACGTCCACTGGTTCGCAGCAGCCGCGCGAGTGGTACTCCGGGTGGATGTTCTTCCACCCATGTCTCCCCTTGTCCCCCGGACCAGACCCCGTAAATCCGCGCACATCCGGGATCGGTCGCCATGGGATCGACGAGCAGCGAGCGGGCCACACGGCGAAACTCCGGCTTGAATACGAACAGCACCACCGGGTGAGACGACTGCTGGTGGACGGCATCCCAGCGTCTTCCCCAAACCTGAGTCTCCCCGCGGGGTGCCGAAATCAAGAAATGCACCGCGTGCCGCAGGCCCCTGCCTCCCTGCTGGAGACAGCCGGCCTGGTAACGAGTCAGATGGCGTTCCTGGACGAGGAACTCCAGGAACTGTTTGCCCGTTTCTTTCCCGTCAGCAGGTACCTGTTCGCGGTACTTCTGCAGCAGGGACAGCGTCTTGGCTTCGCCCCAGAGCCCAACGCCGAGGGCCAGCCTGCAGATGTCCTCCGCGTCCGTCTCCATGCCACCCCCTTCAAGCTGTAACCTTCTCTTCCACCCGGAGTCGCCCTGTCCCATTCTAGGGGTTCAGCGGCCTTCCTGCCGCCTCCGTGCCTTCAAGTCTCCGGCGTTGACACATCTCCCCGCCCGCTTCACAACAACTCGGGGGACACATTCCTCGCCATGCTCCTTGGTACCTCGTTCGTTGCGATATAATCCAGTCGTTCTTCTGGATGGATCCATGAGTTCGTCCCCGGCTTCAAGGGAACCGCCTTCATGAGCCTCAACCGCCCTTGGTTCATCCTCCCGTGGGTCATTTTAGCGAGTTCGCTACTCGCAACAGAACTGCCCTCCCCTGCCGTGGAACGCTATCCGGGGATGTGCGACGCTTCCGCCGCGGTTCCACTGGACGACCAGCATTTCATCGTAGCCGACGATGAAGTGAATACGTTTCGCGTCTATGCGACCGAGACGGCCGGTCCTGAAATCTCGGCGATCCCGTGGGACGCATTCCTGATCAGCGACCGCGACCTCAAACATCCCGAAGCGGATATCGAGGGTGGCACGCGACTGGGCGATACGCTCTTTTGGGTCACGTCGCATGGCCGCAACCTGGAAGGCAAATGGCGAACCAACCGACATCAATTCTTCGCCGTCCAGGTCGTGAAACAGGAGGGGCAGTTCACGGCGCGACCGGTGGGAACTGCCTACAACCGCCTCGCCATCGACCTCGCCGATTCGCCCGCCCTCGCCGGCCTGGGACTCGCCGAAGCTCTCGGACCTCCCCACGAGAGCGAGGACGAACTGGCTCCGAAAGACGAAGGTTTGAACATTGAAGGCCTGACGGTCGACAAGGACGGCCAAGGAGTGCTCCTGGGTTTTCGCAATCCACTTCCCCAGGGCAAGGCCCTGCTGATCCCGCTGCGAAACCCGCAGGCGGTGGTCGCCGCAGGTCAAACGCCGGAATTCGGTGCCCCCATCCAATTACAGCTTCACGTTCGCCTGCGAGGCGAAGAATACGCGTTGGGAATCCGCAGCATCGAATACAGCCCGGCGGATCAAAAGTACTTTATCGCTGCCGGCCCGAGTAACACACGGGCTATTTTCGCGATCTATTCCTGGGGAGGACTTCCCGGCGAACGCCCCCAACTGCTCCGCTCCACCACCGCAGTACTTGAGCAGAAGGATTTCGCACCGGAAGCCCTGGTCCTGCTGGGTAACCGGCCCCAATTGCTCGTGCTCAGTGATGACGGCTCGATGCAAGTACGCGTTGCTTCACCCGCCGAGTGCCAGGAGGGCACCTACCAAGACGGCCGGTGCAACCAGAAGCACCTGAAAGATCCCTCACGAAAAACCTTTGGGGCTCTGCGAATTGACAAGCGGTGAACGGAGGAATCCGACCGGGCGCGCTGACGATTCGGCCTGACAACCTCATGTCATCTGCCGCGACTGTGCCCGATGATTCCGCGCGAACAGTTGATCGCACACGATCTGCAACGCCTCGCCAGCAGCTCGCACCTGCTGCTCGCTCACATCCAGGTGCGTGAGGGCACGTATTCGCTGCGAGGACTCGGCGAGCACGAGAACGCCCCGGTCGCGCAGCCCGGCCACTACTTCCGCAGCGGACCCGACCTCCGGATCGATGTCGAAAAAGACAATGTTGGTCTGGCAGTCAGGATAAGTCAGGCTGCAACCGGCCGCCTCCTGGAGCAGGTCGGCGAAGAGACCTGCGTTGGCGTGGTCTTCCCGAAGCCGCTCGACATGATTTTCCAGCGCGAAGAGGGCGGCAGCCGCCAGCATGCCACTTTGCCTCATGCCTCCACCAAACAGCTTCCGGTGCCGCCTGGCGGTCGTCATCAGTTCAAGCGGCCCCGCCAGCGCACTGCCAACCGGAGCCCCCAGCCCCTTGCTGAAACAGACGCTCACCGTGTCGAAGCCCTCGGCCCAGCGAGCCGCCTCCATGCCGGAAGCCACGGACGCATTGAACAAGCGAGCTCCATCCAGATGCGTGCGGAGGCGTGCGGAACGCGCCCACTGCAGAAGCTCGCGGAGGATCGCTTCGGGCCAGACCTTTCCTCCCCCGCGGTTGTGTGTGTTTTCAACGCAGACCAGACGAGTCTGGGTGAAATGGTCGTCGCAGGGCCGTGGCAGCTCCGCGACCTGGGCTTCCCCAAAAACACCTCGAGTCCCCGCGACCGGCCTCGCCACCACGCCGCTAAGTTGGGCGGAGCCGCCCTGCTCATGCGTGAAGATATGGCAATCGGCCTCGCACAGGAGTTCGTCGCCGGGGCGACAGTGCAACCGGACGGCCACCTGGTTGGCCATGGTCCCCGAAGGCATGAAGACGGCCGCCTCCTTGTCCAACAGTTCCGCGACCCTGTGTTCCAGTAGCTGCGTCGTCGGATCATCCCCCAGAACATCATCCCCCACTTCCGCCTCGGCCATGGCCATCCGCATGGCAGCGGTGGGTCGAGTGACCGTGTCACTCCGCAGGTCCACTGGGATCTTCTTCATGGGGGCCTCGCAAGCAGTTTTCCAGGTGTTGGGCGTGTCGAAAGTGCGATCGAACGCTCGGGGCGAACCACGACAGGAAATCGCGATTCAGGGCAGCTCGGATTATAAACGAGCGATGCTCGAACCAGAATAGAAGCGACCAAGGGACGCCACGGCGTCCCGCACGCAGAAAACGCACTCCGGCCGGACAGCGGGACGCCCTGGGCGTCCAGAAGCAAAATGGGCCTCCGTCATCTGGACACCCCTTCCAGCGTCTGTTTTGATGGACGATTGTGGACGGACCTGATGACCCTCCGGAGACCGCAGCTCGATGGCCAGTCTTCCTCGACTCCAGATCCGACAGATCGACGCCCGCTTGGAGTCGATCCAGCCCGCCCTCGACGAACTCCGGGAGCGTCTCAGCCCTCGCGGTAACGTGGTGAGTTCGGCAGGGCGACAGCGAACCATCGACGTGTTTGGAGCCCCCCTGAGTCCCCAGGAAGTGGTGGAGCGTATCTGCGAGGAGGTGCGAGGCCAGGGCTTGGAAGCGCTCCTGCGTTACTCGCGGCTTCTGGACCGAGCGGAAATCACGCCGGAAACCCTGCGAGTCTCCGAGGAAGAACTCGCCCAAGCCCACCGCTCGGCTGCGCCCGAGTTCATCCGGGCCATTCGCCGTGCCCGGGAGAACATCCTCGAATTCCAGCAGGCGATCCTGCATCGAGATGTGGAGGTAAGGCGAAGTTCGGGAGCCGTTCTTCGGCAGCGTTACCTGCCCCTGCGACGAGTCGGCGTTTGCGTGCCGGGCGGAGCCGCCGCGTATCCGTCGACCGTGTTGATGACCTCCGTACTGGCCCAAGCGGCTGGCGTCCCCGAAATCGCCCTGGTGGCTCCCCCGACCGCGTTCGGCTCCTACAACACCGACCTGCTCGCGACCTGCCATGAGATTGGCATTCGCGAGGTCTACCGGGCCGGCGGTGCCCAGGCAGTCGCCGCCCTGGCCTATGGAGTTGAGGGACTTCCATCCGTCGACAAGATCGTCGGCCCCGGCAACCTCTTCGTGGCGCTGGCCAAGCGTCAGGTCTATGGGCAGGTCGACATCGACTCCATCGCGGGTCCCAGCGAGGTCGTGGTGCTGGCAGACCAGGGTGCCGACCCGCGTCACATCGCGGCAGACATGCTTGCCCAGGCGGAACACGCGCCGGGAGCCAGCGTGCTGATTGCCTGGGAGGATGGAGTGCTGGAGTCCGTGGCGTCGGCTCTTGCCAGCCAAGTGGCCCGCCTGGAACGCCGTGACGTCACCATCCACAGTCTGGAAGACTTCGGCGCGCTCATCCGCGTGGCGACGGTGGCGGATGCCTGCGAACTTGCGGACCTCTTTGCCCCGGAGCACCTCCATATCGCAACCGCCGACGCCGCCTCCCTCGTTCCTCGTATGCGGAACGCCGGAGCCACCTTTGTCGGATACTACGCCCCGGTCGCCGTGGGCGACTACATCGCCGGCCCCTCCCACGTCTTGCCTACCGGGGGAACGGCACGTTGGGCCAGCGGACTCACCGCCAACCACTTCCTAAGGTCTTCCAGCGTGATTGAGTACGATCGTCCGGCCCTGCAGGAGGTGTCTGCGGATCTGGCCGTCATCGCCAACAAAGAAGGCCTGACTGCTCATCGCGAAAGCGTTGAACTCCGATTGCAGTAGCAGGCCAACACGCGGTCCCAGGCCAGCGTCTGTTCGGCCGCCGGGTCCCGCAGCTCCACTCCGAGGGAAAAGATGCAATCCCAGGACTACTTTCGCCAAGAAATCCGTCAGATGGCTGGCTACGTTCCCGGAGAACAGCCACAAGCGGGCAAGTTCATCAAGCTGAACACCAATGAAAACCCCTATCCGCCGTCGGAGAAGGCCATCCGAGCCATCATCAGCGCGGCGGGATCCGGCCTGCTTCGTTACCCGGACCCGATGGGCGATGCCTTTCGAATCCGGGCCGGCCAGCTCTGGGGACTGTCCAAGGACTGGATTCTCTGCGGAAACGGCAGTGATGACATCCTGACCATCGTCACCCGAGCTTTCGTGGGCAGTGGCCAGCGTCTGCGGCTGCCATACCCAAGCTACATCCTCTACCGGACACTGGCCCAGCTCCAGGGAGCGTCGAGTGACGAGATCCACTTTCGTCCTGACTGGAGTCTGCCGGAGACCTTCGCTGCCGCCCCGCCCGAACAAGACCTTCGTCTCGTCTTCGTGCCGAACCCGAACAGCCCCTCGGGCTCCGTCATCCCCCCTGCGGACCTGCTGGCTCTCGCGGAAAAACTTCCCTGCCCCTTGCTGATCGACGAAGCCTACGCGGATTTCGCCGACACCTGCTGCGTTGACCTCGTGCGCCAATCAGACAAGATCATGGTCTCCCGCAGCCTCAGCAAAGCCTACTCACTCGCAGGCCTCCGATTCGGCTATCTCGTTGCCCAACCGCAGGTGATCGAGCAGCTGGTCAAGGTGAAGGATTCTTACAACTGCGACGCCCTGGCGATTGCCGGAGCCACCGCGGCCCTTGACGACCAGGAGTGGCTTCGGGAGACGCGCGACTTGATCCTGGCGACCCGCCAGCGTCTGGAGAAGGGCGTATCGGAGCTTGGCTTTTCCGTACAACCGTCCCAGGCCAACTTCGTCTGGTGCACCCGGCGGGATCGCCCCCTGCGGCCGCTGTACGAGGCCCTGAAAGGCCGCCAGATCCTTGTCCGATACATGGACTATCCTGGGTGGGGAGACGGGCTGCGGATCACGGTCGGCACCGATGACCAGACGGATGCTTGCCTGGCAGCGCTGGCAGCCATTCTCTAACGACCTCGACTTCCCCCGCCCTACTTCCGGCGTCTCCCGCTCTTCGGCTAGGAACTTCCATGAACCGCATCGCCGCGATCGACCGCCGCACGGCGGAAACCCACGTTCGCCTGGACCTCCATCTCGACGGCACCGGTCAATCGGATATCCAGACCGGAGTCGGGTTCTTGGACCACATGCTGACCCTCCTGTCCCGCCACAGCGCAATCGACCTGAATGTGCGTGCCGAAGGAGACCTCCATGTGGACCATCACCACACGGTCGAAGACGTCGGCATCGGACTTGGCCAGGCCATGCGGCAGGCACTGGGCAGCAAAGCGGGCATCCGCCGCTACGGGCACTGCATCCTGCCCATGGAGGAGACGCTGGTCACGGCGGCCGTGGACTTCGGCGGCCGCACCTTCCTGGCGTTCCACGCCAGCTTCCCGTCCAGCAAGATTGGCACCTTCGACACGGAACTGGTGCGAGAGTTTTGGCAGGCCTTCTCGGGGAACAGCCTGTCGAACATCCACGTGCTACTGCACCATGGCTTCAACAGCCATCACATCAGCGAAGCCATCTTCAAGGGACTGGCCCGGGCGATCCGACAGGCCATCGAGCCCGACCCGCGGCAGACGGGCATCCCCAGCACCAAGGGAACCCTGACGGAATGACCGGAGTCGCCCCACGCACTGAGCCCGGCCCGCGGAGGACAGCGGTCCCCGCACAGGCGTTGTGCGGGAACTTTTAAGCATCCCCGCTAAGCCTCCCCGCTCAGCCTGCCGCCTGCCTGTCGCGATGCCCGACACCTGCTCGGGCGATTGCATCGCCCGAGCCAGACGGTGTCCAAGCAGGCAGCATCAACGCGGTTACACGTTGACGTAGGTTTCCATGAACCTCGCCAGCCGGTGGAAGTCGCTCTTCGGCTGGATGTATCGCACCACGGTGACGAGCGTCTCGGGATTGATCAGGTCGTCGAACGGAACGTAGTGCAGGTCGAGTTGCCCGGACACGGACACCATCACGCCGTTCAGTTTCTCCTCGACCAGCGCCCGGAACGCGCCCACGCCGAGTTGGCTTCCCAGCATCACATCGAAGGCATGAGGTTTGGCACAGCGGGATTCATAACCCAACTGGACCCCGGTGACCTTCCGGGAGCCCCCCGTCGCCTTCTTGTAGGCCGCCATCAACTGCTTGGCGAACATCGGTCCGAGGCTGACGTCCGCGATCGAGATATGGCCGTGGTCGTCGCGATTGATCCCCTCAAGGTGCGAGAATGGCAGCAGCTCCGCCAATCCCTCGGCGACCACGAACACGCCGAAGTACTTGCCTTCCTTCTCACGGGCGAGCATCACACGAACCATGTGCTCGATGACTCGTGGCACATTCATGACGCGACGCGTGTGGGTCTTGCCATGTGTATCAGTGTAGGTCTCCGAGGATTCGAATTCGCCCACGATGTCCTCGACGCTCAGCACCAGGCTTGCCTCACCGGCGATCGCCGCTCCGTAGGACAGCCATCCGGCGCTTCTTCCCATGGTCTCGCAGAGGAAGTAGGCTCGCCCCGCTTCGGCGTCGAACAGGAGGTTCCTGATTTCACTGGCGAGGAACTCGACCGCCGTGAAGTAGCCGAAGGTGAAGTCGATACCCATGTAGTCGTTGTCAATCGTCTTGGGCAGGTGCACCACGGGGATCCTGGGCATCTCCGCAGGCAGGCGATCCTGGAACATCTTGAACTTGTTGGCCGTTTTCAGGGTGTCATCGCCGCCGATCGAAATCAACGCATCCACTTCCATGGACCGCAGGGCCTCGTAGGTCCGCTTCAGTGGAGCCGACCGGACGGGGTCTTCGAGGTGCGCCGGAGAGGTGACATCCTTGCCGGGATTGGTACGAGCCGTCCCGATCATGATCCCTTGGGAGTTCCTGGTCCGCTTCAGTGCGTGCGAGTCGAGGATCTTGTAGTGCACGCCGGGTTGCATCGGGTTGTCAGGCCCGTAGGTCACGAGGTTCGAGTACCCGTGAAGCACGCCTGTGACGTGGATGCCGTGTCGCAGGAACGAGGCCGCGGCCGTGGAGATGACCGCATTCGCTGCCGGCGCCGGGCCCCCCGCGAAGAGGATCGCGACGCGTCGAATGGAATCGTTCCCGGGCGATGCATGAGCAGGAGAATTCATAGAAACAAACTACCTCACTGGGGCACGCGGCCACCCTAGGGACATAAGCAGACAGAAGAGATGGAACAGCACAACCCGGGACTCGGCGCCGGCTCGGTCCATGACACGAGCGACAGCGTGTATCTTCCCGGCCCATTCGGCCAGATTTTAGTGGCGCGTCCGGTTTTCGCCAAGGACGCCCCTGCCCTGATTCGCCTTGAGAAAGTCAGCCGAAGCCCGGGGTTACATGCCCAAGATTTCATCCGCCCCGCCGGAGTGGCCCGGATGCCCCCGGGCGCGATCTCCGGCGCGGCTAGCCCAGGATGGTCCGTTCGACGTAGGTCGTATCCATCAGCCCTTCGACGAACATCGGGTCGCGTAGGAGTCGCTGGTGGAAGGGAATCGTCGTCTCGATCCCTTCGATTCGGAGCTCTCGCAAGGCGCGGGACATGCAGGCAATCGCCTCCGACCGCGTGGGCTGGTGCACAATCAACTTCCCGATCATCGAATCGTAGTAGGGCGGCACGGTGTAACCCGCGTGGGCATGGGAGTCGAACCGCACCCCCAGCCCGCCTGGGGCGATCATGCGTTGGATCGTTCCCGCGCAGGGCTGGAAGTTCTTCGCACTGTTCTCCGCGTTGATCCGGCACTCCATGGCCACGCCGCGCGGCACGATATCGGCTTGGGCGAATCCCAGCGGCGCGCCGGAGGCAACCAGGATCTGCGACTTGATCAGATCGATACCCGTGATCATTTCGGAGACCGGATGCTCCACCTGAATGCGGGCGTTCACCTCGATGAAGTAGAAGCGGTGTTCCCGGTCGACGATGAACTCCACCGTGCCCGCGTTCGTGTAGTTCGCCCCGCGAATCAGGCGCACGGCCGCGTCGCACATTGCCTGGCGAACATCGGCAGGCAGGTTCGGAGCCGGGCTTTCCTCGATGAGCTTCTGGTGCCTCCTCTGCGTCGAACAGTCGCGTTCCCAGAGGTGCACGACGTTTCCATGCAAGTCGGCGAGCACCTGCACTTCGACATGGCGGGGGTTTTCTACGTACTTTTCCAAGTACACTCCGGCGTTCCCGAACGCTGCTTCCGCTTCCTTCCGTGCCTGCTGCAGGGCCGTCTTGAGTGACAGCTCATTGGCAGCCACGCGCATGCCCTTGCCGCCCCCACCGGCCGTGGCCTTGATGAGCACCGGAAACCCGATCTCACCGGCGGTCCGAATCGCCTCCTGCTCATCCTCGATCAAGCCGGCCGACCCGGGCACCACGGGCACTCCGGCGCGCCTTGCCAGTTCCCGCGCCTGGTTCTTGTCCCCGAGCTGCTCCATGGCCTGCGGCGTGGGTCCGATGAAGTCGATATTGCAGCTGCGACACACCTCATTGAAGTGCGCGTTCTCGGCAAGGAAGCCGTACCCGGGATGGATCGCGTCGACGTTGCCGACCTCCGCCGCGCTGATGACGTTGGCGATCTTGAGATAGCTGTCCGAGGATTTCGGCGGCCCGACGCAGATGGCCTCATCGGCAAGTTCAAGGTAGGCGCTGCCGCGATCCGCCTCGCTGAAGATGGCCACCGTCTCGATGCCCATCTCGCGGCATGCTCGTATGACCCGCAGAGCGATTTCGCCACGATTGGCCACCAGGATGCGTGAATACATAGGGAGCGTCCGCTACTTTCCTGTGTCCACTTTGAAGAGCGGCTTGCCGAATTCGACACCTTCCTCCTCATCGACGAGGATGGCGACGATGGTGCCGGAAACATCGGCCGGGATCTCGTTAAAGACCTTCATGGCCTCAATGATGCAGACCGTCGTGTCCGCATTCACACGGGACCCTACCTTCACGAAGGGCTCCGCCTTGGGATTCGCCCGCCCGTAGTACGTTCCCACCATCGGGCTCTTGATGATCACCAGGTTGCGATCGTCGTCAGCCCGCTGGCCCGATTCGACCACGGGAGTCGCGGTTCCGGCCGGCGCAGTTGCAGGCCGCGCAATGGCGGCTGGAACCACCAACGGCTCCTCCATCTGGCGACGAAGGCGAATCCGGTTCTTGTCCCTTCGCAAATCCACTTCGGCCAACCCATGCTGCTCCATGAGTTCCACCAACTGGCGGATTCGACCGATATCGAACACCTCATCCGAAGGCGCTGAGTCCGTCATGACCTGCTGTCTCCGAGGACGGCCAAACCGTCCAGATTGCACCCACTGTCCCGAAACTGGCCACGCTCCTAGCGGACCACGCACTCTTCCAGACTCTTCGGCACGGAAGTCAGGACCTCATGACCGTCCCGGGTCACCAAGATATCGTCCTCGATCCGTACACCTCCCCAACCGGGCAGGTAGATACCCGGCTCGACGGTGATGACCATGCCCGCTTTCAGGGGCTGATGGTGGTTCACCGCCAACCGCGGAGCCTCGTGGATCTCCAGCCCGATACCATGCCCCAGGCCGTGACCGAAGTGCTCACCGAACCCAGCCTTGGCGATGAATCCACGGGCGGCGGCATCCACATCGCTCATGATGGCGCCGGGCCGAATCGCCTCGATTGCGCGCCGCTGCGCGTTTAACACAACTCCGTACACGCGTTCGAGTTTGGGCGAGATTTTACCGGTCACTAAAACACGCGTCAAGTCGCTCGCATACAGGCCACCGCGAGCTCCCCAATCCACAAGCACGAAATCGCTGTCACCGATGCGCCGATCGGTAGGGACCGCATGGGGAAGAGCTGCTCGGGCGCCGACTCCCACAATCGGCGAGAAACTGCAACCACTGCCGCCGAAACAGCGGATCTGGTATTCGATATCCCGCGCCACGGCCTTCTCCGTCTGGTCGCTTCGCAAGGAAGCTCGGATCACGCCAAATGCCTTCTGGGCGATGTGGATGGACCGCCGGATCTCGTCGATTTCAAAACGATCCTTGATCTCCCGCAACGTTTCGACAAGCCCACTGGAAGGAACCAGCTGGGCGTTGCCAAGGAGTGCCGTGAGCTGGTGGTAGAGGCTTACCGAAATCGACTCGGCCTCGAAACCGATCGTCTTCAACGAACGCTCCCCCACCTGTTCGGCCACCGTCTGCAGCATGGTCGCCCCCTGGCGACGAATGATGGCCTCAAACCCCGGACACTCCTCCTCCAGTTGCTCGATGAACCGGAAGTCGCTGAGCACCACGGCATGGCGGGGAGTCACCAGCAGGTAACTGTCATCCCCCGTGAAGCCAGTCAGGTAGGTGACGTTGACGCGTTTGGTCACGAGCATGGAGTCGCTGCCCTGCTTCTTCAGAAGGCCGCGCAGTTTGGCAAGGCGTGCACCGAATCGCTCCGAAATTCCCACGTCCATTTTCTCCCACCGGCCCTTGATCCCCACGAGGTCGGGCACCGCCGGTCCGCCCAACCTGCACCTTTGCTACCAGAGCCCCGGTCGATTTACAAGCCACGCGATTCACCGCTCCCCGGTTGCATTGTTGGAGAACCTTCGCTTAGATTCCCGGCATGAACTCCTCCCCCACCAATTCGCCGTGGATTCGCGATACGACAGACGCCTCCTTCGCCGAGGACGTCACGGAGCGTTCCTGGCAGGTCCCCATCGTCGTCGATTTCTGGGCCGACTGGTGCCAGCCCTGCCGTCTGCTCGGGCCCGTCCTGGAACGTTTGGCCGTTGAGTTCGAAGGTCGGTTCGAACTCGTGAAGGCCAACACCGAGCAGAATGCGATGGCGGCCGCCGAGTACCATGTCCAGTCGATTCCGGCCGTGTACGGATTGCGACTCGGTCATGTCGTCGACGGCTTCCTGGGCGCCATGCCCGAACCGGAGATCCGCCGCTGGCTGGAGCGTCTGCTGCCGACCGCAGCAGAACAGAAGGTCGAGGCCGCGCAGCTGCGACTCGTCTCCGCTCCCGCGGAAGCGGAGCGTCTTCTCCGTGAAGCGAGGGAACTCGACCCACGCTGCGACGCGGCTCGCATTGCCATGGCGGAACTCTTCCTTGAGCAAAAACGCATCGAGGAGTGCCGGGCCCTCGTCGGGGAACTCGAAGGCCGCGGCTATCTCGAACCGCAAGCTCAAAAGACCAAGGCAGCCCTCGAACTTTACGACCTAGGCCGCGAAGCGGGCGCGTACTCGGACCTGGCCCGACGCGCCGCCTCCCAACCCGACGACCGGGAACTGCAACTCGAACTTGCCATGGCGATGGCTGCGGAGGGCCGTTACGAAGAGGCGCTGCAGACGGGGCTGGAAGTGGTCCGCAAAGACCGGGGACCGCTTCGACAACGGGCGAAGCAGTTGATGGTCGATATCTTTCGCGTCCTGCCGGACGAATCGGAACTCGTTTCGACCTATCGCCGCCAACTGGCCATGGCTCTCTACTAGAGCCCCCCCCAGGACGCGACGGCCGCCACTCGCATCATGCGTCTTCAGGTCATGCTGGCCAGTCCCAGCAGCTTTCGCAGCGAGGTCATGGCGATCTCGCCGAACTGCCGTGGAGGCACCAGCCAGATCCGCGGATTCATCAGTTCCAAGGAGACGCAACCGCCGTAATCAATCTCCCGCAAACGCTCCAGCAGCGGTTCGAACGCCAGCATGCCATCCCCGGGCAGGATGCGATCGCTGTCGCTGGCCAATTCCCGCGGCACGTCGGCGAAGTCCGACAGTTGCACATGGAAAAGGTTTCCCGCGTGCAGCAAACCGAGGTCCGCCCACTTGCTCGGACCTATCTCGAAATGAAAGGTATCCAGGCAGAGGCCCAGCGACGGACTGCCAACTTCTTCAATCAGCGCCACCGCCGTCTGCAGGTTATTCCCGAGAGCAGCCCGTCCCTGGAACTCCAGGGCCACGCGAACGCTGGCGTCGCCGGCGGCGGCCGCCAGTTCCACGAGCGACCCGCGGACTCGGTCGATGGTCAACCGAGTCAGTGGCCCGGACACGTCACAGGCCACGACAATGGTCTCAATGCCCAGTTCGCGACTCAACTGCAACCGCGACCGAAACAGCTTCCAAGCTTCATCCCGCGCGGCCGCTTCGCTGTCCAGAAGACCACCCTGCAAGCCTGCCACGGAAGCACGCACGGAGAGGGCATCCAGCAACTGCCGGACGTCCTCGACCGAGTGACCTTCGAGATAGTCCTCCAGCTTGGTGAACCATAGCTCCACACTCCGGCACTGCCCCGCCGCGTAGTCCTCGATATCCGTGCCGAAGGCCGCATGCAGGGAACACACCTGACTCAACGTCGGAATCATCAAACCACCCCCGGGGGAAGCCCCCCGCTTGTCGCCGGAACGCTCGTCGCGATCAAGACTGGGTCACGCCTTTCCGGATCTCCTCCACGATATCGTCCGCCTTCACTCGCCACTGCTCCAGCGTGTCGCGATGCCGCACCGTGACCGTCCGGTCCTGCAGCGTCTGGCCATCGACGGTGATGCAGAACGGCGTACCCGCCTCGTCCTGCCTGCGATAACGACGTCCGACCGCACCCTTCTCATCGTAGAAGACCGGGAACTCCCGCTTCAGGGCCCGGTAGATGTCCCGGGCGACTTCGGGCATCCCATCTTTCTTGACGAGCGGGAATACCGCAGCCTTCAGGGGAGCAAGCCGAGGGTGCAGCCGCATCACGACCCGGGACTGCATCTGCCCATTCTCGTCGGGAGCCTCGTCTTCGCTGTAGGCTTCGCAGAGGAACGCCAGGGTCGCACGGTCGGCTCCAGCCGAGGGTTCGATGACATGCGGCACGAATCGTTCGCCGGTCAGGTCATCGCGGTAGCTTAAATCCTTCCCGCTGCCGCGCCACTTCGGCTGTCCATTCGCATCCCGCTCGACTTCCAGCGGACGAGTGCTCGGATCCAGCTTGCCCTCCATGTGACTGCGCAGGTCGAAGTCCCCGCGGTGGGCAATGCCTTCCAGTTCCCCAAAAGCACCCGGCGGCAGGAACGGAAACGCATATTCGATGTCCGCGGTGCCGGTGGAGTAATGGCTCAACTCATCAGGATCGTGGTCACGCAGCCGAAGCTTGTCGCTCGACAATCCCAGCTGCAGGTACCAGCGAAAACGGCGGTCCCTCCAGAACTGGTACCAGGCCCGGGAGCTTTCCGGATGGCAGAAGAATTCGATCTCCATCTGCTCGAACTCCCGGGAGCGGAAGGTGAAGTTCCGGGGCGTGATCTCGTTGCGGAAACTCTTGCCGATCTGCGCGATGCCGAACGGTACGCGCACGCGCGTGCTGTCCAGCACATTCTTGAAGTTCACGAAGATGCCCTGGGCCGTTTCTGGACGGAGGAACGCCGCGCCCTCCTCGCCGGACAGTGCGCCCACATAGGTCTTGAACATCAGGTTGAACTCGCGCGGCGGAGTCAGCGTGCCCAACTCCTTCGCGTCCGGCCCCAGCACCGACTCGAAATCCTCCACTGTCGTCAAGGAGACCAGGGGCCCGTCCCACGACAGTTGCTCGGCGTCCTTCGCTCGCAGATTCAGGAACTTCAACGCCTTCTTGACCACCGTGTCCGCCGCATCCTCGGTTTCTTCCACCGAGACGAATACCCGCTTCTGGGGCGTGGTCAACCAGCGACCACAGACCTGGTCATGTCGATAGCGACGCTTCGATTCACGGCAGTCGACCATGAAATCGTGGAACAGGTCGTAGTGCCCCGAGCACTTCCAGACCTGGGGATGCATGATGATCGTGCAGTCCAAGCCCGTCATCTCGAACTCCCCGGGAGCTCCCTCGGAAACGGTCAGGTCATCGTGCGCCGAGACCATGTCGCGCCACCAGGCCTCCCGCACGTTGCGCTTCAACTCGACGCCCAAGGGGCCGTAGTCCCAGAAGCCGTTGAGGCCGCCATAGATTTCGCTGGATTGAAAGAGAAAGCCGCGACGCTTGCACAGCGACACCAACTTGTCCATGTTCATGACAACTCTCAGCCTCGTTATTCGCCTGAAGCATCGTTTCGTCCGTTGGCCGCGTATTCGCACGCGGCTGCCCGACGTCGAGCGCCTCACTCAGCACCCGTAAGATTGCAAAGTCCTGCTCGCCCCGACTCCGTTCCCCTGTCCCCGTCAGCCAGCCGCGCCCGGTCC
>JBIIEC010000427.1:0-5138 GCA_044238045.1 Pirellulaceae bacterium
CAAGGAGCCCGAGCTTGACTGCGTCATCGACATCGTGGGCGTCGTAGGTGATGCTGTCGGCGACATCGACCACCTGGGCTTCGAGCAGCGCCCGGTACTCGCGGGCCTTCTTGTCGACGCGACTCTGCTGGCTTTGCAGAACCTCGCGCGTGAGGTTGAGGCCTTCATAGTGCGGGTAGGGGCGTTCGAGTTCACGGACGAGGGTGAGCGCGAACTGGTTGTGGGAGAAGCCGCCGTGGTCGGCGAGGCATTCGGCCAGGGCGTCTTCGCCGGAGTGGCCGAAGGGCGGGTGTCCGATATCGTGGAGGAGCGCGAGGGCTTCGACGAGGTCCTCGTTCAGCTCCAGGGCGCGGCCCATGGTGCGGGCGATCGACGCGACCTCCATGGTGTGGGTCAGTCGCGTGCGATGGTAGTCGCCCATGGCACCGGTGAAGACCTGCGTCTTGCCGCTCAGACGCCGAAAGGCGGCCGAGTGCAGGACGCGGTCGCGGTCGCGCTGGAAAGCGCCACGATAGGAGTGCTCGGATTCCGGATGCTCGCGCCCGGTGGAGTCGGCGTCACGCATGGCGTAGGGAGCGAGCGGACGGCTGCGGGGAGGCGTGGAGTCGGCCTGTGAGGACTCGGTGTGTGAGGACACAATGTCTCCCGTCATGGACGTCTCCCGTCATGGGTGATCCCGATAGGGGGTCTCCCGCCAAGGAGTAGGGCGATTCGGAGGTTCGGGCGGAAACCCGAGGCGTGGCTTGCTTCAGGCCGGTCTGGCGGCGATTTCGCCCGCAGAACGCCGCGCATTATATCGACCGCCGGTCGGAGGCGGGGACGTCCTGCCCGGCGACTCGCCGGGAAGCCGGCTGGGAGCCGTGTTCAGGTGGCTGCACATCGGCCGCGATCGCGGGCGGGCTCCGGTGGCTCTCATGGTCCCCGCGACTCTCGCCAGCGCGGCGAGTAGTGTAGAATCAGGGAATGCGCGCCGCCCGGGGGGCGTCGACTGGGGAGCGACCGTCGCAGGACCAGCGGCGGTCTTGGCCATGGGACTCCGGGGGCAAGCGGACAAGTGACACCCGGGTGGCACTCCGCGGACAGGTACTCGTCTTCACCGATTTCGCTGGAGCCGGCATGAATCCACCCTCGACGCAGGCAGAGAAGTCCACGGCGGAGCCATCCCTGGCGGGAGGAGCGGCGCCGGAACTGCTGCGGGTGCGCGGCGCACGGGTGCACAACCTCAAGAACCTCGACGTCGACCTGCCGCGCGACCAGTTTGTGGTCATCACGGGTCCCAGCGGTTCGGGCAAGAGTTCGCTGGCCTTCGACACGCTCTACGCCGAGGGGCAGCGGCAGTATGTCGAGAGCCTGTCGGTGTACGCGCGGCAGTTCTTCGACCAGATGCAGCGGCCCGACGTGGACCTGATCGAGGGTCTGCAGCCCACGCTGTGCATCGACCAGCACGCCGGGCAGCTGAACCGCCGCAGCACGGTGGCGACGGTCACCGAGATCTACGACTACCTGCGCCTGATGATGGCGCGTCTGGGATACGCGCACTGCTATCGCTGCGGACAGGAGATCCGGCAGCAGTCGGTGGAGCAGATCCAGGACCGGCTGATGGCGTTCCCGGAAGGCACGAAGGTGATGCTGATGGCGCCGCTGATCCGCGGGCGCAAAGGAAGCCACAAGGAGGTGTTCGCGCGGGTTCGCAAGGCCGGGCTCGTGCGGGTCCGCGTCGACGACGCGATCTACGACCTGGACCAGGTGCCCGAACTCAATCCACGCCAGCTGCACCATGTCGACGCCGTCGTGGATCGTGTCATCATTCGGTCCGGCGTGCGATCGCGGCTGGGTGAGTCGGTGCAGATGGCGGTGCAGCAGAGCATGGGGCTGGTGCTGGTCTGCCACCTGACGCCCGACATGGAACCCGCGGGAGGCGGGCAGGTGGAATGGACCGAGGAGCTTTTCAGCACCGAGTACTCGTGCCCCAACTGCCAGATCAGCTACGAGGAGCTGGAGCCTCGTACGTTCAGCTTCAACAGTCCGTACGGCGCGTGTCCGGTCTGCGAAGGCTTGGGGACGGTGGTGGAATTCGATCCGGACCTCGTGCTGCCGCATCCCGATCTGTCGCTGTCGGCCGACGCGGTCGATCCCTGGAAACCGCTGGGCGCGGCGTTGAAGCGGAAGCTGCTGGAGGAGGTTGCGCCGCTGCTGCAGGCGCATGGCAGTGACCTCGACACGCCGATCAAGGACCTGTCGCCGGAGGCGCGTCAGGCGCTGCTGCTGGGCGATGAGAAGAAGTCGTCCGGGTTGCTGATCCTGCTGGAGAAGGAGTTCTCGACGTCGCAACAGCCGAAGCGTGTGTCGGCCTTGGAAGCGTACCGCGGCACGGTCCGGTGCCAGGCCTGCCAGGGTTCGCGGTTGCGTCCCGAGGCGATGAACGTGCGGTTGAATGGCAAGGCGATCCACGAGATCACGGCGCTGTCGGTGGGGGCCGCGCAGGGGTTCTTCGAGGAGCTGGCGTTTCCCGGGCCGCAGCAGGATGTGGCGAGGCCGCTGGTGCAGGAGATCCGCAAGCGGCTGGCGTTTCTCGACAAGGTGGGCGTCGGCTACCTCACGCTGGACCGCGCCGCCGATACGCTCAGCGGCGGCGAGATGCAGCGCGTGCGACTCGCCACCAGCATCGGCTCCGGACTCGTCGGCGTCTGCTACATCCTGGACGAGCCCTCGATTGGTCTGCATCCGCGCGACAACCAGCGGCTGATCGAATCGCTGCGCGAGCTGCAGTTGCTGGGGAACACGGTGCTGGTGGTGGAGCATGACGAGGCGATGATGCGCCAAGCCGACCAGTTGATCGACATGGGACCGTCGGCCGGCGAAGGCGGCGGCCGCATCGTCGCGCAGGGCACCCCGCAGGAAGTCAGCCTGCACGCCGATTCCGAGACGGGAGCTTACCTGTCCGGCCGCAAGGCGATCACCTGGCCCGCGCAACGACGCCGTGCCGCCAAGACACGCTCCCTCTCGCTGGAAGGCGTCGCCGCCAACAACCTGCGCCACATCGACGTGCGGTTTCCGCTGGGAGTGCTCGTCTGCGTGACGGGCGTGAGCGGATCGGGCAAGAGTTCGCTGATCAATGAGACGCTGGCGCCGGCCGTCACGCGGCGGCTGGGAGGGCTGGCGCCCAAGCCGGGTCGGCATTCGCATCTTCGCGGCGTCTCGCAGATCGACAAGGTCATCCAGATCGACCAGTCGCCGATCGGCCGCACGCCGCGCAGCAATCCGGCGACGTACATCGGCGTGTTCGATGAGATTCGCAAGGTATTCGCCGAGACGCGCGAAGCCAAGCAGCTGGGTTTTACCTCGGGCCGCTTCAGCTTCAACGTCGCCGGCGGCCGGTGCGAAGCGTGCCAGGGCCAGGGCGTGCAGAAGATTGAGATGCACTTCCTGCCGGATCTGTATGTGACCTGCCATGAGTGCCACGGCGCGCGGTTCAACCGCCAGACGCTGCGCGTCCGCTATCGTGGTCTGTCGATCGCCGATGTGCTGAACATGAGCATCTCGGAATCGGTGAAGTTCTTTGAGAACTTCGTGGGCATTGCGCGGCTGCTGCAGGCACTGGACGACGTGGGGCTGGGCTACCTGCCGCTCGGCCAGCCTTCCACGACCCTGTCCGGCGGCGAGGCGCAGCGCATCAAGCTGGCCGCGGAGCTGGGGCGTGTCGACACCGGCAAGACGCTCTACCTGCTCGATGAACCCACGACCGGCCTGCACTTCGTCGACGTGCAGAGGCTGCTGGGCGTGCTGCACCAGCTGGTCGACAAGGGCAACACGGTGATCGTCATCGAGCACAACCTCGATGTGATGAAGGCCGCCGACTGGTTGGTCGACCTGGGGCCGGAGGGCGGCCAGGCGGGGGGCCGCCTGGTGGCCGAGGGAACGCCGGAACAGGTGGCCGCGGTCCCCGACAGCTTCACCGGCCGCGCGCTCCGGGACGGCGGCATCGTCCCCGCCGCGAATCCCCGCCCCGAAGCGGACGCCTGACGCGGCGAAAAAGTGCCCATTGGGGATTACGGCGGCGGATCTCTTGAGCCGATAGTGGACTATTGTATACTGTGCGCCTGTGCAGGTCGGCGGTGAGGCAGGGAGTTTCACGGCGGCGGCCTGGTGCTTTTCGCAAGGGGCCTCGCATGGATGTGGCCGCTCTTCTGGATGCCATCCGGCACCATCGGCTCTACGACGGTCAGATCGCCCATTGTCGGGAGTTGCCGGAGCGCGAAGGGCAGTTCGCGGAGCCGGAGCGGCCGCTGCCGCCGGTGCTGCGCGACCTGCTGCGGGCTCGGGGGATCGAACGCCTGTATCGGCACCAAGTGATGGCGCTGGATACCGCCCGCGGAGGACTCGATCTGGTCGTGGTCACCGGCACCGCCAGCGGAAAGACACTCTGCTACAACCTGCCGATCCTGGAAACCTGCCTGTCCGATCCGGACGCGCGAGCGCTCTATCTGTTTCCCACGAAAGCGTTGGCGCAGGACCAGTTCAAGGGATTGCTCGAGTGGTGTGCGGGGGAGCCGGCGGTGGTGGAGGGAATCCGTCCTGGCGTCTATGACGGCGACACGCCCACGGCTCAGCGGCGGCGGATCAAGGCTGAGGCGAACCTGGTGCTTTCCAACCCGGACATGCTGCACGCGTCGATCCTGCCGTATCATCCGAAGTGGCATCGTTTCCTGAGCCAGTTGCGGTATGTGGTGCTGGACGAGGTGCATACCTATCGCGGCATCTTTGGAGCGCACGTGGCGTGCGTGCTCAAGCGTCTGCTGCGCGTCTGCCGGCACTACGGCAGCGACCCGGTATTCCTCGCGGCCAGCGCGACGATCGCCAATCCGGGGGAGCTGACCGGGCGGTTGATCGGGCGGGCGGTTCAGGTGATCGATTGCGACGGCGCGCCGCGCGGCAAGAAGTATTTCGTGCTGTGGAATCCGTCTCCCGCCGGCAAGGACCGCCTGGCCCGTCGCAGCGCCGCGGATGACGCCGTGTGGTTGATGGCGGAGACGATGGATGCCGAGGGGCAGGCACTGGCGTTCACTCGCACGCGGCAGGCCGCCGAACTGGTACATCGTTACACCCAGGATCTGCTCCGCGAACGCCGCTCGCCGTGG
>JBIIEC010000428.1:0-5124 GCA_044238045.1 Pirellulaceae bacterium
CATGCGATTCCAGTGGCCCGAACTGGCCGACGCGTCCGCGCCCCGACGCTGGTTCTGGCAACTGGTCGTGCCGCAGGATGAACATCTCTGGTCGAGTGACTCGCTGCTCAGCTCCGCCAATCGCTGGCAGCGTGAGGGAATCATCTGGCGCCGCGAAGCAGTGCAGTCGCAGGCCAGCCTCGAGGAGTGGACGGAAGCGACATCGCAGCCGCCGATCCCTCCGGGCGTACACTGCTATCTGTTCAGCTCCTTCGATCCCGCAGGCACGTTCGGGATCCGCACCTGCAGCCGCCGCACACTCGTCTACGGGTTCTCCTTCCTCGCGCTCGCCATCGCCTGCGCGTGGACCTACCTGCCCATCCTCCGCCATCCGATCGCCACCATGGCGTGCGGCGCGCTGCTGGCTGCCACGGCCTGGCGTTACTCCGAACAAGCAGCTCTCGTGGCCCAGGCCAGCGTCCTCGGACTCGCACTGGCCGCCGTCCCCGCGTTCGTGCGTCGCTGGGGAGGCACGGCGGAGTCCGCAGGACGTCGCTCCGCAGCAGGACGTGGCACCGACGGACGCCTCGTCGACTCGCGACCGCCAGAACTTCGCAGCACCGATGTGCACCGGCCCGACTCGCAACGCATCGACGCTCGTCGTGCCGATTCCCACCGCGGCGAAGCATTGCCGTCCGACCCCGTCAGCAACGGTTCGCATCGACACGTCGCGCAGGAACTGCAACGAACGGCCCAGGACGGATCGGCGCCGCCCACGACCATCCGAACTCCCGGCCCGCGTGAGCCGCAAACGCCGATGCATGCCGCGGATGGGCCCGCTGCCGACCACCCTGCACCCGACACCTCCGCGCCCGGCGTTCCGGAGTCCCGACCATGAGCGGCGCGGCCACTGCAGCCCGCCCCTCCCCGCGCTCCAGCGGCAACCGCGATGGTAGCCGCGGCTGGCGTGGGTCGAGCACGTGCGTGAGTCGACGCCTGGGCGGGAACTTCGTTCTGCTGCTGCTCGCCCTGCTGGCCTGGGCAGGCATCGCGGAACGCTCCGCTGCCCAGTCTTTGCCGGCGTCCGAGTCCGCTGCGCCCCTGGAAGTAGACAGGCCCCTGGAAGTAGACAGGCCCCTGGAAGTAGACAGGCCCCTGGAAGTAGACAGACCCCTGGAAGTGGACAGCGACCGGGCCTCCACGCGTCCACGCAGTGCGTCCGAGGGCATGGCTGGAGAGGTCCGCGATGCCGGCAGTCGCACGACGCTCGATCTGCCGGCCGTTCCGGTCTTGGCCGCGCCGATTCCCTATCGCATCATCGCAGCGCCGCTGGAGCAGATCGAGCGGATGGCGCGGGGCGAGTATCGGACGGTGCCGCAATCGGAATTCCAACGGCAGATCGCGAGCCAGTCGAGTCTGCTGCCGGTACCGTTGCGGCGAGGAGCGATGCTCACCGAGGCGACCTATGCAGCGCGGTTCGAGTCGAATCGCCTGCTTGCGGGCACGGCGAACTGGCAGATCGTCGCCACCGGCGACGTGCCTTCGTGGCTCGATCTGGGAAGGCCGTCACTGGCGCTGGCGGAGCCACGCTGGACCGATGCGACCGAGGGAACGGCCGCCGCCGACCTCGGTTGCACGCCGGACGGAAGCTGGTTGCTGCGTGTTCCCGGATCGGGAACGATCCAGTCGCGGTGGAGCCAAGCGGCGATCGAGCGGGAGGACGCGCGAGAGGACGAGCGAGCGGAAGCGGAGTTGGAGTTTTTGCTGCGGTTGCCGCACTGCCCGCGCAATCGTCTGGAGTTGCAGGTGCCGGCAGAGTATGCATTGCAGGTGCAGCCGGGCATCGCCCGACGCATCGTACTGCCGCAGGATCCGGCGGCGGCAGCTAGCGGATCCCAATTCGCGCCCAACGTCGAACTCTGGCAGGTTGACCTGGGCGGGCGCCATGCGTGTCGCGTGACCCTCCGTCGCCGCGAAGCGATCGTACCTCAACCCGGCCTGCGGCAGTCGACGAACTACCTCGTCTCCGAAGCCGGACTGGAGGTTTCAACCGAAGTGACGCTCGATTGTCACGATGCCCCCACGTCCCGCGCCAGCCTGCGCCTCGATCCACCGCTGCGAATCGTCCGCGCCACGCTCAACGGACAGCCGTTGGACTGGACCTCGCGCGGCAACCCGAACGCGAGTCGGGAGGGCGTTGCGGACACCGGCAGCGAGCGAGCGGAGGGGGAGCGATTCACGCTGCGGTTTCCCTTTGAGCTGGCGGGGCGTCAGCATACCCTCCGCATCCTGGCGTTGGCACCGCCGCGCAGCGAACCGCGGTGGGTGCTTCCACGCGTGCATCTGGAGGATGTCCAGTGGCAGCAGGAGACGGCCGAACTGACGCTGGCATCGCCTTGGGTGCTGGAGGAACTGGACCTGCAGCGTGCCGTCCAAGCGCAGGCACCTGCTTCCGCGCCCGCCGTTGCCAGCCCGGCGTCCGCCAACGACCCGGACTCGGCGGCCACTCGACGACGCATCCGCTATCTCGCGCCCACCGCGCGCGTGGCGATCCAGATGACCACGCCCGAACCACGCTTGGAAGCGGTATCGGCCACCGAAGTGCAGGTCGACCGCGATGAGCTGCGGGCTCGCATGGTGGTCGAACTGCGACGTGGCGGCTCCGAGCATTTCGACCTCGCGGCCACCTTGGGCGCACGCTGGTCGATCGAATCGCTGGAAGCTGACGATCCTTCGTCGATCAGCCACTGGCAGGTGGTCGACAGCGCGTCAACGCGGCAGCTTCAAGTGCGACTCCGCGACCCGATACCGGGCGACGAATGGCTGCGACTCACGGTCATCGCCCGCGGCAACCATCGCCTGGACGACCAGCCGATTCCCTTGCGCGAACTCACTCCGCTGGAATGGCCCGCGTCTTCGGACGAATCCAGGCAGCTCCTGCTCCTGCGTCCCTCGCCCAGCGTCGGCGTCGACTATCCGCAGGACGCCACCATGAACTGGCTCGGCCTGGACGACCTCGACGCCCGCGAAGCGCGCCTCGCGTCCGCGCGGGACGGGGAACGTGTCATCCTGCTGGACGGCCGCGCCCGCCGCCAGACCGTTCGCTTCTTCGAGCGTTCGGAGGAAGTCCGGCTCGCTTCCACGCGCAACCGCGTCACGGCGAGGTTTTCCGGCCGGACGCTGGCGGAACAGTGGCGAATCGAGATCGACCGCGCGCTGCAGCACCCACGGCAACTCCACGTCCAGTTGTCGCAGCGGCGCGCGGGGGCGGTCCGCTGGTATCTGGAGGGGGATCCTTCGCGGGACTTGGTCGCGCGAAGGATGGCACCCAGCGCCGAAGATGCCACCGAGACGTGGGAGATCGACTGGCCGGACACCTCGGGTCAGTCGATCGTGCTGGTTGGACAGCGTGCGTCGGAGTCGCCCGGCCTGGTCAGCATGGCCCTGGCGCGTGTGCAGGAGGCCGACGCGCAGGATGGTTCGCTGGAACTGGAAGCCAGTAACGACCTCCACCTGGATGTCGATCACTCGCCGGTCATCACCGCCTTGCCAGTCGGCCAACCCAGTCCACGCGAGACAGGCCCTCGACGCTATTCTTTCCGTTACTCGCCGCTCGCCGAAATCTTCCTGCCGCAGAATGTCGTGCGCGTGCGCAGCACTCCGCGCGAAGCGACAACGATCGTCTGGAGTCTGCTGGTGGAGACGTTTGTCGACACGGGCAAGGTGATGCCCGGACAGGTCACGGCGTGGCTGGAGAACCTGGGAGCCGCGTCGTTCCGGATCCGGCTGGCGGACGGTTGTCGGCTGCGCGAAGTACTGCTGAACAACCGCCCGGCGTCGTACGGTACCGATGAGCAGGGGTATCTGATCGTGGGTCTTCCTGCAGACGCACGTTTTCCGCAGGTGCGTCTCCGTTACGACCAGCCCGCCCGCGCGGGCACTCCGCCGTTTCCATCCCTGGCGACGCAAGTGCAGGTTCTTTGGCCGGAGGTTCCGTCGGCGGTCCTGCATCGTCGGTGGCAGGTCTGGAATGCTCCCGATCTGCTTGTCCCGTTCGATCGATCGACGATTCGTTCCGCGGGCGACGATGCGTCGCGCCTGCTGGTCTCGCAGGATGCGTCTCCCTTCGCGCGACTGCTCGGCCCCCTCTACCAGCCGCGCCTGCTGCGAGCGTTCATGCCGCGCGACGGGCAGTCGACGAAGCCCACGGTGACGGGGGAATCGCTGCCCGGCACGACGCGTGCGAACCCGGGCGAGCTCGATGCAGCGTCGCAACCGGCCGCCGGGGAGTTGCCGGGGGCCTTCGAGGACGATGCCCCATGGTTGGCAGCGAACGAGGCACGGACGGAGTCACCTGTGACCGCGCAGTCGGCGGCGCGATACTGGCTGGAACGAATCGGGGACGAACGAGTGCAGACGTGGAAGGACCTGCAGGAGCTGCCACGGCGGGCGAACGCGTCCCCGGTCACCAACCGCACGGCCGCTTCGCGCCTTCTGCCCGCTCCCCTGTGGCTCGACTTCACCCACCTCGAAGCGCGTGGCATCGCCTTGCGTTCGCCCCTGCCGACCGTCTCGGCCGACTCCGCGACGCGCCGCGGACTCGAACGCCTTCGCCAGTTGCAACTGGTGCTGTTGGTCACCCGTGCCGGACCCGTCGTTACCACTCCAGCCGCCCTGGCGGCGTTGCCCTCCGCGCCCGACGCTGCTGGCCAGGGACCGCTGGTGCCGTGGCCGGACGCGGTGCTGGAAGTCCGCGGTGACGAAGGGTCGTTGGCGTCGGCGCCTTGGCTGCCGCTGGTGCCCCTGGAGTTCTGGTCGCGAGTGGCCCCGACGTGGGCCTTCGTTCGCGACGACTTGATGCCGTACGAAGCAACGGGATGGGAGTGGACGGAGCAGCCGATGGGGCGAGGGCAGGTCTGGGTCTGGAGTCGCTCGGGGTTGCGAGCGCTGACCCTGGCGGCGTGGCTCGGCGGCCTGGGCCTTCTTCGCCAGCTGGCTCAACGGCGTCGCGGGGGCCCGTGGGCGGCGGTCGTGCTGTTCACGGCGGGCCTGCTCGCACTCTTCCTTCCCGCACCGTTCCACGGCCTCGCCCAAGGCGTGCTGCTCGGCGGCTGGCTGGGCGTGGCCTGGGAGGCGTGGCGCGGA
>JBIIEC010000429.1:0-5117 GCA_044238045.1 Pirellulaceae bacterium
ATGCACTTCGGTCACCGGCCCCAGTACGCCGGCGCGAATCACTTCGAAGCTGCGGCGAAAGCCTTCCGTCGAGCAGCCTTGATTGCCCGTCTGCGTGGCCAGTTCCGGATGCTGTCGCGCCATGGCTTCCAGCGCATGGCACTCCTCGACCGAATGCGCAAGCGGCTTTTCGCAATACACATGCTTGCCACTGCGCAGCGATTCCAGGCTGATGGGCACGTGCCAGTGGTCGGGCGTGGCGATCAGCACGCCGCTGACCTCCTTTTCCTTGTCGAGCAATTCGCGGAAGTCACGGTAGACGCGAACGTTTTCCATGCCCTTGATCTGGCGTGTGGCGTCGATCTGCCGCTGGTCCACGTCGCAGATGGCCACGACCTGCTGGTCGATCTTGGCCAGTTCCGGCAGCAGATAGCCGCGCATCTGGCCACCCATGCCGATGCAGGCGAATGTCAGTCTCGGGGCAGCCTTGTCGCTTGTCGACTCCGGCGTCGTGTCCGCCAGCGCGTGTTCCGCATGCACCATCAGCGGGAGTCCCGCGCCCAGCACGGCCGCCTTGGTGACAAAGTCGCGTCTTGAAATCGATCTTCCCATGCTGTCCCCTTCCTCGCACAACGCAACCGGGAGACCTTCGAGCCTCCGCCTTCGCCCCCAGCATAACGCCGGGCGGCGCGTGGAACAACCAAACGCGTGCCCCGGAGTCGAAGCGTTTGAGGGGGAGATCAAGCGACAGGCGTCTGCCGCGGTCGTGGCATTCCGGGCGCGGACCAATCCGCGCGGAAGCTCAACTGCCGGGTCGATAGGTGATCCGTTTCTGGATCCCACGCTGGGGTCGTTCGTGGCGAGACCCATCGCGCGTGCCCGCTTGATGGGCGCCTGCGTCAAAATTGCCTCGACCTGCAACACGATAGGTGGACAGACGGATGCCGCATTCCTTGTCAAGCCACTCGCGCGACTGCGCGCGTACCGCGAGCATCCGATTCTGCACCAGGGCATGGTTTGCCGCCGCCTCGCCCGCGGCCGTTGAGCCCTCGGGTGCGCCCTGGGTCGCTGCATCGGCCCCGCGTCCCGCGCGAGGCAGGCCGCTGACATAGCCTTCGGCGTACGACGCTCCGCTGCCACGGGAATGGCCGCCGTACTTCAGGCGAGCCGCCGTGGCGATGGTGAGAAGCATCTCACGGTACACCTCCACGGCCTGCTGCACATCGGCCCAGGGACCATAGAACCAGTACACGGTGCGGTGGCCGCGACGACATCGAAAGTAGGCGACGGCGGGAAAGATCTCCTGCGTCAGGTATTGAGCCAGTGACATCTCCCACTGACAGACGCGCGTCCCATTCAACACACAGGCCTGCTTGGTCATTCCCATGACCTGCGATTCATCCTGCTCCACGAGGTCGCGTCGGCTGAGGTTATGCTTCGTCATCAGCGCCTGCATGGCATTCAGCGCGTTGCGAATCTCACCTTCCGTCGAGGCTTCGTTGGTGGCAGTGGCGTTCAAGGCTCGGACGCGCTTGAGAATCCGCTCATACTCTTCGCGGGTGCGTGATCCCTCATCCGTATTGGTGGGCAGCACGCGTGCCCTGCCCTGCGTCGCATCCGACGAAGCCGGATCGGGCGTCCAGAACTCAACCGGCCGAAACTCCACATCATCGAATGAATTCCAGGTGTCGTGGACCACCTGGTCGATGACACAGCAGACATGCCCGCGCCGCCGCGGTTCCTCGTGCTCGAATCGCACGAGAACCACGCCGTGCGGAAGCGACGTGGGACGTTGCGACGCGGCGATCGCCTGGCTCTTCCAGCCACGTTTTGCGAGGTAAGGGCTGAACACAACCGCCGACACGCCGTTACGCGGCGTGACCAGCGCGGCCTCTCCCAACGCATCGTACACTGCCCGGTAGTCCTCGTTCGTCGCGATCGCGATGGCTCTCACTACGCAATCGCCGGCGGTACCAACAAACCCGGCCGCGGCGCGGCCACCATCGTTCCAGACAAGTTCCATGGCAGGGATCATGTATCAAGGAAGGAAGAAGGTCAGATCTCAATGGCGGCAAGACGAGTTCGGCGTCGACGACGGAAACTGAAGCCCTTTCGCGCAACGAGCAGTCCGGTCAGCAGCATCACCAGCCCGGCCGGTTCCGGTACCGCGGCCACCGCCGCTCGCGGACCCCGCTCGTAGCCTCCACGCTGGAACGCAGCGACGAGGTCGCGGGAGTCGAACCGCGCGTCGGCGTTCCAGTCGCCACTCGCCCAGGTCGCCTTCGCGTCGCCCCCGTCCTCATACAGGCCGGCCGCGAACACCTGGACAAAGTCCGACGAATCGAAGACGCCGTCCAGATTGGCGTCACCAACATAAGTCTTCAGCTTGTCAGGATCCTCCACCAGGGCGACCAGGTCCAGACCATCGACTTGCCCGTTCCGATCGACATCGTAGGCCAGGTCCGTCGTCTGCTCGCGCAGCCGCACGGACAGCAGGTCGATGTCGCCCACTCCCAACACGCCGTCGCTGTCGAAGTCACAAGCCAGCTTGCCGGCCATCGTCACCAGTCGAACGAATCCACGCGTGGCAAGGTCCTTTTCGCTGCGAGCCGACAGCAGCAGGACGTCGGTGGTGCCAGGAGCAACCCCCTTCGGCACGGCGACATCCACGAAGAACGAGAACGTCTGGCCCGATTCCAGGGCCGGCGTCCTCGGTTCCGGCAGCTGGAAGTCCCAACCGTTGTCCTCACCGAACAGCGTGAACCGATTCGCCTCGGGTCCGCTGTTGGTCAGCTTGACTTCGTACCGCACGGCCTGATTCGGAACGCCCGTCTTGCCGAGCGAATCCACCAGCAGCGTCACTCCGGGATCGCCCTGCGTCTCCAGCCCCGCCTGCGTGAAGGCCTCCGGTCCCCAGTGGTTCCGCCACATCGCCTGGTCGTTCTGCAGGTAGAGTCCGAAGTAGCTGGCCAGGTACGTCTTGGTGATGGCCAGCTGCTTCTCGGCGGGCAGCGATCCCTCGTCGGAAAACAGCAGCGGCGGTTCGTCGAGGAACCCGACATGCGAACCACCGTCGATGAGCGTCCGCAGTTTCGGTGCCTTGGCGGCATTGTACATGGGCACTAGCGCCGAATCGGGGGGCACGATCGTGTCCTCATCGCCCGACAGCAGGGCGATCGGAGTGCGCAGTTCTGGCAACAATGGCACGGGAGACGGGTTCGTGACGGCCGCAGCCAGTCCCACGACCGCCTTCACACGCGTATCCGCGGCCGCGGCCAGCTGCACCGCGCCGCCACCCATCGAGTAGCCGACCAGACCAAACCGATCCTCGTTCACCTTGCCATAGAACGCGTCGGCCGGATTACGATTGCGGGCCGAAAGGTAGTCGAGCGTGTAGCGGATATCCTTGGCGAAGTTGGAATGACTCGGCAGGAAACCGGTCTCCGACGTGGAAGCGATCACAATGTGGCCGTGCGAAGCAAGATGCTGAAGCGTCGACGCGCTGCCGGACGGCTGCTGGAGGAAGCCGTGTCCGTAGCTGATCGCCGGATAGGGTCCTTGAGCCGCATCCAGCGGCGCGTTCGCGCCTCCCATCGTCGCCGGATAGTACAGCAGCGCATTGAACGTGCTGCCGCTGGGACGACGCACGGCAACCGTCGCCGAGCCAACGGCGTACGGCCCCGTTTTCGACGGATCCACGGCCTGAAGTGGCTGCACCCAGGCCAGCATCCCCAGCATCACCCACCACGCTCGCGCTCGCCGCCCCATGCGTCTTTCCCCCGTTCCAAATCGCTGACGCGTCCGCCTCCCCGCCACGACACCCCGGCGGTTCCAGCAGTATACGCACGTTCGACCCCAAACGGACTGGATTCTACTGGAATCCACAACGGCGGACTTCACAGCAACAGGTCTTCAGAGCCCGCCGCGAAGTCGGATTCGGCGGCGTGGGCCGGTTCGAAACGGGAGTCTCCTGGCGCACGGGGGCGAACGCAGGGAGGACCGTTCCACGCCGACGAGGCCGGTCAGCTTCCGTCGAGCTTCAGCGCGGAGGGACGTCCCCGGGCCAAGATCTGCCGCGTGGTGGGAGCGAACATGCAGCCCGAGGAGAACGACCAGACGGGCGCATGGGCCTTGCCCCTCGGTGTCAAGTTCGGGAACTGCCCAAGAAGAGCATGACAATGAAGGCCAACAGCAGCAAGCAGTAGAGTGTCGCGGCCACCGTACCCGCACGGTCATACTTTCGAGAGTCGGCATAGCCCTCCGGGCAGGTCAGGAGTCGCAGGAAAGCCAGGATGTTGTAGAGCGGCACGAAGATCGTCAGCCCCCAGGCGGCGTTGAAGCCCATGTTCTTGGCTCGCAGCATCGATGCGCCCACCATCAGCACGACCTGGATCAGATTGGAGACCATGATGATACGCGCCAGCGATTCGCTTGGCAGGTCGTCGTTGATCAACGTCCCTCCGACGAAGAACATGACCAGCTGTACGCCAAAGATGGCGAGCACATAGGGGAGCCGCCGCAGACCGCCGTAGATCTTCGCCTCCGTCGAGCCCATCAAGGAAGGATCCGCAGGCTGCTGCGATGCGACGTAAGGGTTTTCCATGCTGGCGGTCTCCTTGGGATGGAAGGCAAAGTGGGACTGGAACGGACCGTAGTCTAGTCCACCCAAGAGAGCACGACAGCCCCTGTGCCGCATAGGTGCGTCGCTCGCTGTAGTCGGCACACGCGTTTTGCAGCATGAGTCCCCGTGCCGACCGAGGCAGACGAATCCGCCCGGGGCCTGGCACAAGGGCTCTGCAGCACAGGCCGCCGCCAAGGCAAACGGTCGCCGGCGGCGAAGGAAAGCCACGCTCAAGGCAGAGTTCTGCCAACCCAGCTCGGCAGACGGCGTGTGCCGAATGCGTATGCCACATGCGATACCGACGTTCGCCCGGCACGACCTTGTGCGGCGAGGCGAAGGTCGCGATACTCCGTGTCTGTCCCTTCCAGACCGACTCGCTTCGCACTTCCATTTCCCCGCAAACGTGAGACCTCTGCCATGGATCCATCATCGCTCGATTGGTCGGACGAGGCAGCCGTATCGCGGGCGATCGACAGAAATCCGCTTGTGTTCGAGGATGCTCCTGCGGCGATTCGCA
>JBIIEC010000430.1:0-5107 GCA_044238045.1 Pirellulaceae bacterium
GCACGCTGCGGCTGGCGCGCCAGCCCAGGGCCAGTTGCCAGTTGGCGAGCGTGCCCGCTTCCTGCGCGGCCTGCAGCGAGGGGCCGCGGCCGTCGGTGTCGGGCACCCACTGGTCGCTGTAGACGAAGTCGGCGAGCGTGGTGTTGCCGGCCTTGAGGATCACTCGCTCGCCACCGTTGCCGAGGCCTCCGTCCCAGACGCCAGCCATCGGCCGGTTCTTGCCGTAACGCGCCTCGAAGCCCGCCTCGTCATTGACGACGATGACTCGCCCGCCCGGCGCCAACTCCTGGATGCGGCCGTCGACGAAGGCGAACCGCACGCCCTCCACGCCGGCACCCAGGGTCGCCTGTTCCAGCCGCACATTCCGCAGGTCGATCGGCGCCGTCCCGATGTTCACCAACTCGAGGTACTCGAACGCGCCATCGTCCACGAATCCCGCCGCGCGTTCGGCATCGCTCGGGTCCGCCGGATGGTACTGGATCTCGCTGATGCGGAGGTTGTCGCTGGTCGCGGGCACGCTGGTGGTGAAGACGGCATCGCTGAGCGGTCCCCAGCTGCCGTCGGCCCGCTTCAGACGCGCCTGCACGCGCGTGCTGGCCTCCAGCGTGACCTCGCCGTCGTAAGCCCGGGCGCCCGGCGCCACCTCGCCGCCCGCCACGCGCGGGTCGGAGCCGTCGGTGGAGAAGTAGATCGTGCCCTCGGGTGCCGCCATCGTCAGCTTGCTCCCCGTCGCCACCGTGCCGCCAAACTGGTCGCTGCCATTCACCTGGAAGGTCGGCGCTTGTCCGGTGGCGAACCAGGTCCGCTTGACGAACTGGTTGACCACGATGTCGGTACGCTTCGGGAAGTAGTTGGTGAGCAGGCCGTTGACGTTGTTCAGCCAGTTCAGCCGCGTGTATCGCGTCTTGGTGCCGCTGTCGATCTGGTTGTCGCCCCATCGCGCCGACTCCAGCCGGATCGCCTGGTTGATCATGTCCGCGCGGCCCTGGTAGAGCGCTCCGGCCTTGGCCGGCGTGAGCGCGCCGCCGTGGTACATGTGCTTCTGCACCAGATCGGCGAAACGCAGCTTGTATTCCGGATGCGTCATCAACCGGCGGTGGAAGGTCGTGGGCGACGACGCATTGTTGAGCCCCGTCACGTCGTCGTTGACGCCCTGCAGCACCTTCTCGGCATCCCAGCTGTGGAACCGCCACTTGCCGTCCAGCGGACTGTGCGAGGCGTACCAGTTCTGGTGGTCCCAGTCGCTGTTGCCGCCATAGTAGTTGACCAGCATGTAATCGATGAAATCATCGATGTCCAGCAGCTGCGTGGCGGTGAGGTACTTCTCGTCCGTCAGGTTGCCGGTGGTGCCAAGCGTCGTGGCCAGCAGTTTGTAGCTGGCGTTCGTGCCGTTGACCACGCCGTTGACGTTGTGCTTGATGATGTCCCACTGCTCGGCAATGCCGCCCATGTAGGTTTCGGCGAAGTTCTCGTCGGGCCGTTCGTGCAGCGCGTGCAGGCCCCAGTAGATGCCGTTGATGTAGAGGTGGATATGCTGCGAATGGGTGGCGACGCCGCCCAGGGACGTCTGCAGGTCGGCCGCGTATTCGTCGCGCAGGTAGTCGGCGATGGCCCGCTGGCTGTCGCCGCCGCTGCCGCCGCCGTAGGTCCAGACGTTGTTCAGCCGCGCGTCGAGCGTCAGCGTGTCGAAGGCCAGGGCCGCGCCGGAACCGAACACCGGATAGACCAGCTCCGACTCGCCCACGTCCTCCGTGAAGCTCACCCGCATCGACAGCTTGTCCGTCTTCCATCGCTGCGGACTCGAACCACCCACGATCTGGATCGTCGAGTTCGTCTGCGCGCCATTGTCCGGACGGTTCGGGTCGAAATACTCGAACGAGATCTGCTTCTGGATGTCCTCGCCCGCGATATAGATGCCCTTTGCGCCGAACATCTCCTCGAAGTTCATCGACACCGAGACGGTGGGGATGCGGGTGAAGTCGGCCAGCTCGGGACGCACCTCCGGGTTTTCATGGTTCACCACCAGCGGATCCATCGCCCAGTCCGGACCCTTGTGTCCCCAGTTGACCGCGTTCAGTCCCGCGCCCGTCTGCTTCAGCACGTCCGTAGCGAAGACGTAGGTGTGCGAATCGATGGTGGAGGGCAGGTAGCCGTCCTTGAAGGCCGCGGCCTTGATGACCGTCGTTGTCTGCACCGGAATCGGACTCGCATAGACCTGGCCGTTGCTGGCCGTGGGCGCACTGCCGTCCAGCGTGTACCGAATGACCGCACCTGCGGTCGGCACCGAGATCGCCACGTTGATCGGCTGCTGGTAGTAGCCGCGGTCGCGGTCGAACTTGGTGTCCGCGACCATCCCCGCGTAACGCCCCGAATTGGCCTCCCCCAGCGTGGGCGCCTGCAGATGGCCCAGCACTCCGTCGCTCGCCCGGCCGTACGATACGTCCGGCCGCTGCTCCGGATAACCGTCGCCCAGCGAGTCCATCGGCTGGCCGTTCGGCGCGAACAATGCCAGATACTCGCCGGAGACGCTTAGGTTGAAGTTCGTGTGCAGCCGACCGGTCTCGTCCAATTGCGGATCGGTGACGTTCAGCCGATCGGCGTACACGACCAGGTAGCCGCCGGCCGGCACCTGCGTGCCCGTCGGAAACGCCCACTTCGCCGCCTCGTCCGGATTGTCCGTCAGCGCGTAACCGCCCAGGTGAAAGGGGATGTCGCCGCTGTTGTGCAGTTCGATCCAGTCGGGACTCTGCGACACGCCCGTGTAGGTGGCCGTGCTGCTGGCGCGCACGCGCGTCTTGGGCCCCGTCACGTTCGCCGCCATGATCTCGTGGATTTTCACCGGAGACATCCCGACCGCGATCCGGGCCAACGCCGGTTCGCTGAGGTCGGTGCCGTCCGACGCGCGGTAGGAGAACTGGGCCCAGCCGGCGAAGCCCGCGGTCGGCGTGAAGCGGAACGATCCGTCCGAACGCAACTCCGCCGTGCCACCCTGGGTCGAGCCTTCGATGAGCAGGGCCGTCAACGGGGAGCTTTCCGCGTCGCGATCATTGACCAACACGCCCCGCTCCGCCGGCACCTCCAAGACGCCACCTGCGATGAAGTAGCTGTCCGGCTCCGCGACCGGAGCCGTGTTCGCCAGCACGCACCGTGGCTCCAACGCCTCCATCCACGCGGCTCGATGCCGACCACGCCCGCGACCCGTTCCCGTCTTCAGGCAAACCGCCCGCCGATCGCCACGCTGGATGCTCATGTCCCGCCTTCCTCAATCGTCAACCGAAGTGATTCCCGAAACCGACGAGCCTGCGTGAGCAAGTTTGCCAGGCGACCGACACGGTCCGGCCCTCGTTGCCGATCAGGAGATCCCCGTCGAGGCGCGTTCCCAGGGCAGTTGTCGCTGGGTTGCCGTGCCCGGGGAGCTGCTGGTTTTCCGTCCCGTTCCCGGCGCGTCCCGGCCGGGCTCCCCAGCCCGTTCATATTAAACCAACGCTCCGGAACACTCCACGAAATATTCACCAAGGCCCTCGTGGGTTCCTGCGGTCTGTCGAGGGTGTTTGGCTTTCTGAACTCCCGACGGCTCCGCGATGGTTGTCCGCGGCCGATCCCTTGCTTGCTTGCTGTCAACGCCTGCGCATGACTTGGAGCAGGAGCTGCCGTCGTGGTCATGCTGTCCCAGCACTCCAATGGCGGGGCGGGTCCCCGGGCAAACCGGGTTTGCTGAATTCGGGAGTCCTCGGCGGTCGATTTCGATCAGGGGTTGGCTTGTGCGGCGTTTCGCGGACAACTATCCTTCGCCCGCCCGGGCGTAGTCCGCCTCGGCTTCGTGACAAGTTCCCCTGTGCGCAATGGAGTGCCGAACATGTCCGCTCGATGGGTCCTGCTCATCAGCCTGGTCTGTGTGGTGTGTCCGAAAGCAAGTCACGCTCAGTACTACGCTGATCGTGGCGCGGTGGTGGGAGGAGTAACGGGAGCGTTGGCGGGCGCCGGCATCGGCAAGCACAACGGCGAGACGGCGGCGGGCGCGTTGATCGGTGGAGCGGTCGGGCTGGTGACGGGCGCGGCGGTGGGCAACACGATGGACAGCAAGGCCGCTCGCCGAGCCGCTTCGACCCAGTACGTCCAGCAGCAGCAGATGCGGCAGTACCAGCGCGCTGTCTCGCCCTACGACGTGATCCGCATGTCGCAGAGTGGCGTCGGCGAAGAGGTGATGATCAACCAGATTCGCCAGCGTGGCGTGCAGGGCGAACTGGAGGTGCAGGACGTGATCGCGCTGCACAAGCAGGGCGTCCCCGAGTCGGTGATCGCGGCCATGCAGGACAATCCGGGACCGGCCGCCCTGGCCGCCCCGCCGGTCTACGTCACCCCCGCGCCCGCACCGGTGGTCGTCGAGGAGTACCACTATGTCGCGCCTCGTCCCTACTGGAGTCCGCCACGCTACTACGCCTATCCGGCTCATCATCATCACCACCATTATCGTTGGTAGTTGACGGCCAGCGGTCGCGTGTCGGACTCCGAAGGCGAACCCAAGGCCTCCGGCGGCCACGCATGGCCAGCAGTGTGACTCGCAGCGCAGGGAAGGCCGCGTGTCGGCGGACCCTGCGCAGGCTCCCGCGAGGTGAAACGTGCGTTTCGCTCTCACGCGCGGCGCACTTAATGCGTCCAGCTGCCAAAACGCCCGGCGATCACTCCGCTCGGTCCCAGGTCACCTCGACGATCGGATAGTCGGTTTCCGCCGAAGCCGCCTGCGGCTCGACCACGGTGGTCAGGGCGGACGACACCAGGTCGGTCGTCCTCAAGGTCGGCTCGTGCCAGCTCCGCCATGCCTCGGACTCGTCGCTCGTCGGGAGCCGCGCGGGCTCCACGGCGGGTTCGCTGGCGACTTGGGCCGCCAAGGCTCGTAGCGATTCGCCGGCCAGGAAGGCGGAACGCGACGGAAGGTCTCGCCGTGCCGTGGCGTCCACGCGCGGCAACGGAACCGCGGCGCCGGCCAGCGAGAACGTCGACGCGTCGGGAAACGTTGCCACGACGGCCCGGTGTCGCGCGCCGGAAGCCTGGGGGGCGACCGGCGGCGCCGACTCTGCCGCGACGGACGCCTCGTCCCCTGTGTCGA
>JBIIEC010000431.1:0-5101 GCA_044238045.1 Pirellulaceae bacterium
GCAGCGACGAACGAAGTTTTCGTCGACGGCCAGCCGCGGCGTGAATTTCGCCTGCGAACGGGCCAGCATTTCGTGATCGGCGACACGAGCTTCACGCTGGTCGACCATCGAGCCGAACTGTCGCTCGACGTTCCCCCGCCCCGGGACCAGCAGACGTTCACGGCCGAGATGTTGCGGCGACGACCGTTCCGACATGCCCAGACGCAGATCCAGGCGATGCTGCGTCTGCCCGAAATTCTCACCAGTGGACCTCGGGACGATGGGCTCTGGGTGCAGCTCGTCAATCTCCTGCTGACGAGCATTCCGCAGGTCGAAGCGGTGGCCGTCATCCGTTCCTCCGCCCCGCCGCACTCGCCCGCGCAGAACCCATCGACGATGTCGCGCGATCCTGAAGCCGGCGGATCGCCCGGAGAAGGTGTGCCTACCGGTGGCCAGCCGTCGGTCGCTTGGGAGATTGTGCATTGGGATCGCGCCGCGGAATCGGCAGGCGTCTTCCGCCCCAGCATCCGGCTGCTTGAGGAGGCTCACCGGACCGGCCAGAGCGTCGTGCACCGCTGGCGTGCGGAGCGTGACGAGCCGTCGACGGCGGAGTCGCACGGGTTCGGCTGGGCGTTCTGCACGCCCGTGCCCGGCCAGGCCTGTCGAGGCCAGTTGCTGTACTTGGGCGGAGGTCCGGCCGGTTCGACGCTAACCACGCAGGACGACCTGTTGGATTCGCTGAAGCTGACCGAGTTCGTGGCCTCGGTCACCGGCAGCTTGTGCGACCACCGCGACCTGCAGCGGCGCGACGCGGCGATCGCGCCTTTCTTTTCCGCGCCAGTACGGGACGCGCTGGTAAGAATGAATCCCGAGGAGGTGTTGGCGCCGCGTGAAGCGGAAGTCACCGTGCTGTTCTGCGACCTCCGCGGCTTCTCGCGTCAGAGCGAACAGTCGGCAGGCGACCTGCTGGGGCTGCTGGACCGGGTGAGTCAGAGCCTGGGCATCGCCACTCGCGCGATCCTCGACTCGGGAGGCGTCATCGGCGACTTCCATGGCGACGCGGTGATGGGATTTTGGGGCTGGCCGCTGCCGCAGGAGGATCGCTGGCGCGAGGCCTGTCGCGCGGCGTTGGCGATCGAGCGGGCGTTTGGCGAACTGGCCGCGACGCCGGGACATCCGCTGACCGGTTTTCGCGCGGGCGTGGGTCTGGCCAGCGGCCCGGCGGTGGCGGGTCGGATCGGCACGATCGACCAGGTGAAGATCACCGCCTTTGGCCCCGTCGTGAATCTCGCTGCACGGCTGGAAGGCATGACACGCCATCTCCGCGCGTCGATCCTGCTGGACGAAGCCACGGCGCGGGGCGTGGGCGAAGCCGCTCGGCCCGCTCCCGGACTCCTCCGCCTCCTCGCCACCGTCCGCCCCCACGGACTGGATGCTCCCCAGCGAATCTACGACCTGCGACTCGACGACGACGGAAAGCTCGCCGCTTCGAATCCGCTCTTCGAGGAAGCGCGCGGACACTTCGAACGTGGCGATTGGCCGCGGGCAACCGGCCTGTTCGAACAGCTTCCCGGCGGCGATCCCTGCCGGGATTTCTACCTCGCCCTGCTCCGACGACACGCCTCGCAGGCGCCCGAGGCCTGGGACGGCGTGATCGAACTGGACGGCAAGTAGCCACTCACGAGGCAAGCCCGCTGCGCGACGATCGCGATCCGGTTAGACGATCGCGATCCGGTTAGACGATCGCGATCCGGTTAGACGATCGCGATCCGGTTACTGGTGCGGATCGGCATAGATTCGAGCCGTCGCGCGGACTGCCGCGATTTCGCTCTCCCGACGCTCCGCACATCCCTCGAAGGCCGCGACCACGATATCCCGCGTCTCCTCCGGGGAATCGGTGACATTCAGCAGGTTCAGGTCATGCGCGGAGATATTGCCGCGCACCATGACCGTATCACGAAGCCAATCGAGCAGGCCTTTCCAGTATTCGGATCCGTACAGCACGACGGGAAAGTTGTGGATCTTGCCCGTCTGGATCAGCGTCAAGGCCTCCATCAGCTCATCGAGCGTCCCGAAGCCTCCCGGGAAGATCACGAAGGCCTGGGAATACTTGACCAACATGGTCTTGCGCACGAAGAAGTACCGGAATTCGACGCTGCGGTCGCAGAACGGGTTCACATGCTGCTCGAATGGCAATTCAATATTGAGCCCGATCGACTTGACCTTCGCCGCACGGCCGCCTTCATTGCCCGCCTGCATGATGCCGGGGCCGCCGCCGGTGATGATGGCGAAACCGCTCTCCCCCAACAGACGCGACGTCTCGACCGCCGCCGAGTAGTAGGGATCCTCGACCACCGTGCGGGCGGAGCCGAAGATGGTCACCGCCTGCTTGATCCCCGCCAGGTTGTCGAACCCGCGCACAAACTCGCTCTGGATCCGCATCACGCGCCACGGATCGGTGTGGCGGAACGAATCATCCACCGTCGTCTTGAGGAAGTGTTCGTCGGCCGTCTCTTTCTTGATCGTACCCATGCTTAACCTTTCCCCTGTCGAGCCGGGCCCGGAGGTTCCCGACCGCGATCCTGATCCAGCCCCCGCCGGGCTCGATCGTCCGAAAATACCAAGCCGCCCGCGTGGTGCGTCGCGCGTCGCCTAGTCGGCCTGCGCCACGAGACGATCCAGAACCTGTTCCACGCAAGGCCCCAGCATCTCTACGTTGTAGCCCCCTTCCAGCAAACCGACGACTCGAAACTGGCAGAACTCCCCCGCCAACGACAGCACCGTATCCGTCAGGGCACGGAAGTCCTCGGTTTCCAGCCCCAAGGATCCGATCGGATCGAGGCGGTGGGCATCGAAGCCGGCGCTCACCAGAATCAGTTCGGGACGCACCTTGGCCGCGAATTCCGCCAGCGTGTCGCGGAAGACGCGCAAATACTCCTCCCGCGTGATGCCGAACGCAAGAGGCACGTTGCAGGTGTAACCGAGGCCCGCATCGCGGCCCGTCTCGCGTGCGTCGCCGGTGAATGGATAGAACGGCGAGCGGTGAATCGAGTAGAAGCCCACTTCATCGGTGTCGTAAAACGCATCCTGGGTTCCGTTCCCATGGTGGACATCCCAGTCCACGATGAGGACCCGCTGGAGTCCGAGTTGCCGGAGGGCGAAGCGGGCGGCGACGGCGACCGCGTTGAAGAGGCAGAAGCCCATGGGCGCGTGGGGCAGCGCGTGGTGACCCGGAGGGCGCAGCAAACAGAAGGCGTTGGGATTCCGACCTTGGACCACGCGTGCCACGGCATCGCAGGCCGCGCCGACGGCCATCATCGCGGCCTGGTACGAACCCCTGCTCATCACCGTATCGGCTTCGACCCGTCCGCCACCCCGCGCGGCCACCTCGCGGATGTTCGCGAGATGCTCGGCCGTGTGCACCAAGCCCACCGTTGCCGGATCGGCAGCCGTCACGGTCGGATGGTCGCACCGGTCCCACAGGGACGTACTTTGAAGATGAGCCACCACGCGGCGCAACCGTTCGGCGCACTCCGGATGCCGGCCCGTCTCATGCTCCAGGAACGCCGGGTCGTAGTAGAGCAACGAACGGCCCATGGCCTACTCGCCCGCCGAGCTATTCGGCCCCGTGTCCTTGCGGCGCTGGAAGAACTGCTGGAGATCCGAGAAGGTGCGCATCGGCTCCTGCCCCTGCGCCATCGCATCGGTGATCGGCACCACGGGCTTGGGAGGCCCCTTGGGCTTGGTGAACTTCGGCCGGCCCTTGCCCTGCTGCGGTCCACCACCGCCGGCGCCGCGTCCGCCAGTACCGCGACCGCCTGGACTGTGCCCAGCGGGGCTGCGACCCCCCTGGTACCCGCCAGCGCCGCGTCCACCGCCTCGATTGCCTGTTCCCTGCTGCGACGCCTGCCCAGCCCCCTGCGGCTGGCCTTCACGCCCACCGCCTTGAGGCCGACGACGTCCACCCGGACGACCGCCTTCGCCACCGCGATCCGGTCGACCACCCTGGCGTTCCCGGCCCGCCTTCTCGCGCCCCGGCTCGATCGCCGTCAGCGAGACGCGCCGCCGCTTCTCGTCCACATCCACCACCCAGACCGTCAGCACGTCGCCAACACTCACCACCTCATGCGGGTCGCTGACGAATCGCTCCGATAACCGGCTTACGTGAATCAGTCCGCTGTCGGTCAGCCCGATGTCGACAAACGCGCCGAAGTCGACGACGTTCAGCACCGTCCCCGAAAGCTCCATGCCCGGCTTCAGATCCTCCAGCTTCATCACCTCGCGTCGAAACACGGGCGGCTGCAGATCCTCACGCGGGTCGCGACCGGGCCGCGCGAGCAGACTCACGATATCCTGCACCAGACGGCGGCCAACCCCCAGCTTCCCCGCCAGCTGGTCGATATCCAGCTCCGACAGCTTCTCCCCCAGATTCACCGGCGGCTCGGCCGCTGCTGGCTCCTCTGGCGCTGCTGGCTCCTCTGTCGCCGCCGGCGCGACTGTTTCCGCCTCCGCGACTGCTTCCCCCGCCGCGACTGCTTCCCCCGCTGCGACTTCCTCTGCCGCAGCCTCTACGGACTCCGGGCTGATCTCCGGGCTGGCTTCTGGAGGCATCTCACCAAACGGGCGTTCCGCCACGTCGGTCGACACGCCACTGGCTTCAGCCGGTTCCGGCATCGCCAAGGGACGCACCGACGAGGCAAGCTGCTCCAGGTCGATCTGGGCTTCGGCCAGCACGCGGCGCGCCGTCTCGTAGCTTTCCGGATGGATCCACGTGCTGTCCAGCGGGTTGTCTCCGCCGACGACCTTCAGGAAGCCGGCGGCTTGCACGAACGTGGTTTCGCCGATGCCGGGCACGTTCCGCAGCTCCTCGCGGCAACGGAAGGGCCCATGCTGCTGGCGATGCTCGTAGACGCGGCGAGCGGTCAGCTGGTTCAGGCCCGAAACATAGGCCAGCAGCGCCGGGCTGGCGGAGTTCAGGTCGACGCCGACGAAGTTCACGCAGCTCTCGACCACATCATCCAGCGAGTCGTGCAGGTGCTTCGCCTTCAGGTCATGCTGGTAGAGTCCGACACCGATGTTGGCCGGGTCAATCTTGACGAGTTCCGAGAGCGGATCGAGAGCC
>JBIIEC010000432.1:0-5094 GCA_044238045.1 Pirellulaceae bacterium
AATGGCCATCGTTCCATCCTTTAATCAATAAACAGGAATTCCGGAGTGTTCAGCAGGGCCCAGAACAGGTCCTCGACCGCCGCGCGACGCTGCTCGCGCGCCGGCAGCGTCGCCACCGCCGTGGTAAACTCCTCGGTCGATGGCGGGCGACAACAGGTGCGGAGGAACGCCTCCTCCACCACCTGCTCGTTCGTCAGATCACTGGCCGCCAGCTTCGCCGGCAACGCCGTGTCGAGTGACAGTTTGCGATTGAGTTCGGGGGAGTTCATCAGGTGCAGGACCTGCGGTGTCGTTGAATCGCTGGTTCGTTCGCACGGCGGATCCTGGTTCGGGTCGGGTCGCCCGAAGGTATCGAGGAACAGCGACGAGGCCCGGTGGGTCCAGAGTTGCGTCGCGCGCGAACCGGGCGGCATGGCCGAGAACTCCTCCTCGGTCTCCAGCACGTCGTTGACCGCGTCCAACAGCACTTCCGCGCGCATCCGCTGTCGGTAGTAGCGGCTGAAGTTCTTCAAGTCCGCCACGTTCCGCTCACCGGGCTGCGACGCGAGGCGGAAGACGTGCGACCGCGCGATCGTGCGGATCAGATGCTTGATGTCGTACCCGTGCGTCCGGAACTCCTCTGCCAGGTAGCCGAGCAGTCCCTCATTGGTCGCGGGGTTGGTCGCGCGGATATCATCGACCGGTTCGACGATGCCCTGGCCCATCATCTCGGCCCAGATTCGATTGGCCATGACCTTGGCGAAGTAAGGATTGGACGGGTCGGTCATCCAGTCGACCAGCACCTCGCGCGGCTCGTCCTCGGCCGCGATCGACAGCGGCTCGCCCGTCAACGTCTTCGGCTGCACCGGCGCTCCGGTGCGACCATGGTTTAACTGACCGCTGGCCGCCGTGAAGATCGCCTCCTCGCTCCCCGAGATGGGGGGCGAGAGACCGCCGTTGTGGCCGACGCGCGCGAAGAACGACGCGAACCCGTAGAAGTCGTCCTGGCTCCAGACTTCGAACGGATGGTGGTGGCACTTCGCGCACTCCAGCCGCACACCGAGAAACAGCTGGCTCGCCATCGAACCGATTTCAATCGTCTCGGGGCGGTCCCGGAAGATGACGGTCGCGCCGTTGCGCCAGGTGGTACCCTGCGCCGTCAGCAGTTCGCGCACGAACTGGTCGTAGGGCATATTCTGCCGAAAGGCGTCACGAAGCCAGGAATCGAGCGTGCGGACGGCCTTCATGCCCACGCGATAGGGATTGGGCCGCAGCAGATCGGTCCACTTGTTCGCCCAGAAGTCGGCGTACTCGGGACGCTCCAGCAGCTGATCGATCAGCGCCTCGTGCTTGTCCGCGCGCGAGTCGGCGAGGTACGCACGCGTTTCCGCCGGCGTCGGCAAGCGACCGATGATCCGCAGGTAGGCGCGGCGATGGAAGGAGGTTTCGGATGCAGGCGCCGAGGGCAGCATGCCCAGCAGCTGGAGCTTGTCCCAGACCAGGGAGTCCAGCCGCTGCTCGCGCGGAAGTTGCTCGTACGCCGCCACCGGCACCTCGCCAGGCAGCGGAATCGTGATGGTGCAGACGGCGATATGGTTCATGTAGCGGGCCATGATCGCCGTCTCGCCGGGCACGGGCCCCGCCTGCACGAGCCCTTGCGGGTCGATCGCCGCGATCGTACGGTCGTTCGACTGGAAGGCCGCTCCGTCGGTCACATCGCGACGTTCGCCGTCGGAGTACTCGGCGATCGCCCGCAACGCGACGCGTTCCTCCGTCCGGAGACTGCGTGCCGCGGGCTCGACGACCACACGCAGCAGCTGGGGCGCATCGGCGGGCGTCCGCGGCGATCCCGCCTGGATCCAGCGCGCGATCAGCTCATAAGGAGGACTCCCCGCCGGGAATCGGACACCGCCTCCATGGGGAACCGCGCCCACGGCCTTCTGCAACAGCAGGCTCTCCTGCGGAGCTGCCGGAAACACACGCCGGCCGCGCGCCTGACGCACCAGCGAGTCATGGTCGAAGTCCGAATCGAATCCCAGCAGCGAAAGCGCGAAACCATTCTGGCCGCGTGACTTTCCATGGCAGGGTCCGGAGTTGCAACCGTAGCGGGTGAGCAGCGGCTGCACGTCGCGTTCAAACGTGACCGGCTGCGTCGAAACCTCGGCCGCGGAAACGGTGCGAGCGACCAGGCCAACGAGGAGGCCCAGCAACACGGTTGCCCACGACAGCCGGCCCGCGCGCGTTCTCTTCGGGGTAGGCATGAGGACAACACTCCATCCATTACCAACGACGTCGCGCGCCACAGCAGGCGGCAAGGCGGGATGCGGCGACGTCCGTCAATGACACGGCGCGGCCGCGGGAAGGCAGGCGGGTCCGCTGGCTGGTGCGCAACGCTCTGCACGTACCCAAGCCTTTGCGGATGCCACCTTTATGACAAGACCGGCGTCGAAAATCAACTCGAAACCCTCGCCCGGGCGGTACCTGTCGCCCGAACGATGCCCGGGGCGTCTGGTTGCGTAGAGAGAAGTGGTTCAGGCGTCCAGACACGTGTTAGAACCCGCAGGTCGCGTAACCCGCGGGACGTATCGAATCCGAAACACTCGGCCCAAGCGTTCAGCGAAGGGACTAGACGGGCGTCGCGCCCACCCGGATGGCCATGTTGCCGGGCGGATGGACGTTATCGTGCATCAGCTGGTGGGCTTGTCCCACTTCCGACAGCGGAAAGACCTGCGAGAGGCAGGGATCGACGCGCCCGCGCATCACCATCTGGTTCAGTTGCTGGCACTGTTCGGCGTTCGCGAAGTGCGATCCCTGGAACCGTTTCTGCCGCATCCACAGATACCGCAGGTCGACGTCGCCGGCATAGCCGGTGGTGCCCGCGCAGGTCACGACCATGCCTCCATTGTCACAGACGAAGATCGAAGTCGGCAGCGTATCCTGGCCCGGATGCTCGAAGACAATCCGCGGATTGCGTCGTTCGCCCAGCGCCTCCCAGAACTTCTTCCCAAAGGCCCGCGCTCCGTTCAACCAGCGGCCGTACGCCTCGGCGTCCTGCAGGTCGGGCATGCGTCCCCAGTGCGAGAACTCCTTGCGGTTGATGCACGCGCGGGCGCCCAGTTGCAGGCAGTATTCAAACTTCGCTTCATCCGAAACCACGGCGATCGGGATGCCGCCGAACTCACGGACAATCTGGATCGCCATGCAACCCAGTCCGCCGGCACCGCCCCAGATCAGCACGGGGTCGCCGGGCCGCACCACATGCGGCGCCCAGCCCATGAGCTGTCGGTAGGCGGTAGCCGCGACCAGCATGTAGGCGGCGGAAGCCTCCCAGGACAGGTTCTGCGGCCGCGGCAGGCACTGGTACGAATCGACCAAGGTGAACTGCGCGAACGAACCCCAGTTCTCCTCGAAGCCCCAGATCTTGCAGCTCGTCGAGGTCGTCGGGTCCGCGCCCGCCTGGACGTCCGGTGCCTGCGGATCCCACATCGCGCACGACAGCACCACCTGGTCGCCCACCTTGACGTTGCGAACATTCTTGCCGACGGCCCAGACGATGCCGGACGCATCCGAGCCGCCGATATGGAAGTCCTCCTCCGCGCCCGCCTTCCTGCGCGCAGCCACCACATCCAGCGGCTTGCCCAGGGACGCCCAGACATTGTTGTAATTGACGCCCGCGGCCATCACATAGACCAGCACCTGCGCGTCGCCCACGACCGGCACGTCGACAACCTCCATCTGGAAGGCATCCTGCGGCTGGCCATAGCGTTCGGGACGGATCACCGACGCGTGCATCTTCTTCGGCACCGCCCCCAGAGGCGGCGCCTCGCCCAGTGGATAGAGATCCCGGGAAGCGATCGGCGATGGCGTCATCATCTGGTTGCCTTCAATTTTCACGATCATGGTCATTCTCCTCGGCCGGCAAAGGCCGTCAGGGACGAGGGTGAGTCAGAGGTGTCATCGAGGTGCTGCTGGTCGGACGGGACAGTCGCGCCGTTCAGGGCAGAGGGAGTGAGAGCCAGCGCGGCGACAATGTTTCCTTCGCGGACCCGCCATCGCCCCGCGAGCGGATGGTCTTCCAGCCAGGGCAGGCGGGCATGCGTCACGCGTGCTTCGTAGTCGCCGCCATGCAGCGTCCCCGCGACGGAACGCAACGTGACCTGGACATCGTGGAAGCCAAAGGCGACGCGTGTCAGCGGAAACAGCCCCTTGTAGACCGCTTCCTTCACCGTGAACAGGATTCGCGCCCACTGGCCGCGTTCCGCTTCGGGATACATGCAGAGCCAATCGGTCTCCTGCGGCGTGAGGATCGACGGCCAGAGCGACGTGTCCAGCGGCTCCCAGGGTTCCGTGTCGATGCCGAGCACGCGCAGTTCGCTGGCGGGCGCGACGGCGACGACACACAACTGTCGACTGTGCGTGATGGAACCCACGACGTCCCCAGGCCAAGTCGGCACGCGATCCCTGTCGGAGAGCAGCGGTCCGGCGTCTTTGCCGAGCTGCGCCAGCAGTTGCCGCGCGGCTACTCGCCCTGCGCGGAATTCGCGCCGACGCACGCCCACGGCCCGCGTCATCAGTTCCCGTTCCTCCGCGCGCAACTGCCCCAGCGCGTGCGAGGGATCCACGGCTTTCCAGAGTACCGGTGCGGGAAACAGTTCCGACAGGTCGGGCAGCGACTGGGGGCGGACGTGTCGCGACGCCGACAAGGGCGCGCCCATCGCTGCAGCCTGCGTCCTGTCGAGGCAAGCGCGGAGCTTCTGCGCCAGGACGCGCACGTGGGGTTCGAGGACCATGGAGTCATGATCGCCCGTGACCAAGTGAACTTCCACGCCGTCCGTGAAGTAGGGAATCCAGTGGTTGTGCGGATCGCGCACCGTTCGCTGATGATCCACGATGCGTCCGTTCCACAATCGGTGCGTCTCATCCAGGGGAGGACGGAACAGGTCCAGTCGTCCGGGATAGACGCGCGTCTCGTAGCGAGCAAGGGAGCGTCGGAACGCGGCCTCGATCTGGTCCGAACGAAACTCGGCCGGCGTCAATTCGCGCGCGACCGGGTGTCGCTTGCGGTACTCCCATTCCCAGCGATCCCGCGCCCACTTGGCGAAGTACCGCCAGCCG
>JBIIEC010000433.1:0-5070 GCA_044238045.1 Pirellulaceae bacterium
CTGGCTTTTTTTTCGCGCGATCCGTTGACGACCTGCGCGCGATGTCGGGTAGCGCTACTTCGCAAGGCGCGGCGGTGACTGAGGGCACGTTGAGTGGCGAGGCGGCAGCTCAGTTAAACCGGCGAGTTGGAGGTGTACCCGGAAAGATTTCCAGAGCCGGGGACAACCGTCGAGTCGTTCGGGGAGCGGAACGTATGGTTGCGAGTACTCATCGTGAACCGATGCGTTGACGACCTGCATCATGACAACCCGCGCAGCGGGCGAGGAGTTATTCGATGGCCCGGATCGAGGAACCAAGGACCAGTGCCGAAGCGACGCGGGCCGATCAGTCGCAGGGCAACCGCCACATCCCCATCTTGGATCCCCTGCGAGGCCTGGCGGCCCTGGCCGTCTGCCTGTTTCACTTTACAAGCGGTTCCACGGACCTGCCTAATCAACTGGCAGCATCCGACCCGCTTCGATGGCTGGGTTCCTTCGGCAAGTATGGCGTCGAGGCCTTCTTCGTCATCTCGGGATTCATCATCCCTTACTCGCTCTACCTGCGAAGCTACCGGCTTCAGGATTCCGGGCAGTTCCTGCTGCGCCGTTTCAAACGTATTGAACCTCCTTATTTTGCGGCCATTCTACTTGTGCTCGGCATGCACTGGCTGGCCACGCGGTCGGGCGGCTATCGCGGCGAACCCTTCCAGCCGCAGTGGGCGCAGTGGAGCGCGCATGTGGCTTACTTGAATGCCTTCTTGGGATACGAATGGTTGAATCCGGTATTCTGGACTCTAGCGCTGGAGTTCCAGTTCTACCTGCTGATCGCGGTCGCCTTTCCGTTACTGAATCATCGCCACCCGATGGTGCGCATCGCGACGCTGTTGGGAACCATTCCGCTGGCGGTTCTGGGCCAGCACCAGATGGGACTCCTTTTTCGCTGGCTGCCACTGTTCGCGATGGGCACCGCCGCTTTCCAGGGGCGGGTAGGAACACTGACGCGGTCGCAGGTAGGCTTGGTCTACGCCTGCACGGGAGCCGTTTCCTGGTGGCTGCTGGGAGGCGTATCGACAACAACAGCACTCCTTACCGGCTTCATCATTCAGGCCTGCGCCCAGCGTCCGCTGCCCTCGCTACTGAAACCATTCGCCTGGGTGGGAGCGATTTCATATTCCCTGTACTTGGTCCATGTGCCCATCGGCCTGCGAGTACTCAACCTCTGCACGCGACTGCAGGATTCCGACGTGATCCGCTACGGATCCGTTGTCGCCGCCCTGCTCTTGTCACTGGCATTCGCCTGGGGCTTCTGGTGGAGCATCGAGCGTCCCTCCCAGGCATGGTCCCAAGGTTCGCGTCGCAAATCCAATAGCCGAAGGGTGAGGCCCATCGACATCGCCCGGGAAGCCGATCGCGAATCGACGCTTGCGTAACCGAGCTTCGAGAGTTCGACGGAAGAGTCTGCGGCGTGCGCGACTTGCAGACGCGACGTGCGCCTCGGCCTCGAGACTCAGACAACGGGCACCTGCAACCAGACGTGCCAATCGGCGAGAAATGAGCACATTTCCTTGCCACGGCGAAATCACGCCGTACCTTTCCGAGGCATAGATCGCCTTCGTAGGGCGCTGGATCGGACTTCGTCGAGTTGGTCGCTCGTGAGTCACCGGTCGCAGGGTCGCCAGCCACGTTGTGGTCACGCTTCGCTGCATCGTTGGATCCCGTCCGTCATTCGTACCACGGTATTTCGTTCCATCCATCGGTGGACTGGCCTGTATCGAGATGCACAGGCTGCTTCGACGCCACCAAAGGCCCGTTTCAGAGAAGGATTACCCTTTGAAAACTGCACTTCGATTCCAGATCGCTCCAGCAAGCCGATGGCTGCTGGGCACGCTGTCGGTGGGTTTTGCCCTCGCCGCGGCGGCACCCTTTACCGCACGCGCGACGTCGCCGGACCAACCGGAGGCGGAGCAGTTTGCGAACCTTGAAGACCAGCAACTCGAGACGGAATCGGCGCCGGGCCCCTTGAGCGGCCAGCCGATCCCGATGCCCAAGGACCTGTCGAAGTACATCAAGAATGTCAACGCAGCCAAGGTGTTGGGCAAGGCATTGTTCTGGGACATGCAGGCGGGCAGTGACGGCCTGACGGCGTGCGCGACGTGCCACTGGCACGCCGGAGCGGACGTGCGGCAGCGAAACCAAATCGCCCCGCACGGACCGGGAAAACCCGACAATGACTCGTTCCGCGGCACAAACTACACCCTGAAAATGGACGACTTTCCGCTTCGCAAACTGTCCGACCCGCGGAACCGCAAGAGTTCCGTGGTCCGCGACACGAGTGAAGTGGTCGGTTCGCAAGGGGTCATCAAACGCGACCTGGTCGCCGTCCGCGACGGCAACCCGCGCGACCTGGGCACGACGATGGCGGACCCAGTGTTCCATGTCAGCGGAGCCAACGGGCGACAGGTGACCGGGCGCAATGCCCCCACGACCATCAACTCGGTCTTCTTCGACCGCCTGTTCTGGGATGGTCGCGCCTACAGCAACTTCAATGGCGTGAATCCGTTTGGTGAAACCGACCCGGATGCCAAGGTCTGGTCCTTTACGGCCGCCGAGGGCCTCAAGCAGAAACGCATCCTGATTGAGCGTGCCGCGCTGGCGTCCCAGGCGGTTGGCCCGGCCATTAACAGCGTCGAGATGTCGTGGAATGGACGAGCCTTCGCGGCATTCGGCCGCAAGATGCTGTCGCTGAAGCCGCTGGCTCTGCAATCCGTTGCCGTGGACGACAGCCTCCTGGGACCTTATGCCGTACCGCGCGGTAAGGGCCTGAAGGACTCGCTCTCCTACGCCACGCTGATTCGCGATGCCTTCCAGCCCGAGTGGTGGTCGTCATCGAAGCCGGTGGACGGCGAGTACAGCCAGATGGAGGCGAACTTCTCCCTGTTCTGGGGCTTGGCGATCATGATGTACGAAAGCACACTGGTTTCCGACCAGGCTCCGTACGATCGCTTCGCCGCCGGTGATGCGAATGCCATCTCGGCGAGCGCCAAGCAGGGCCTGGAGATCTTCATGAACCAGGGCAAGTGCATCAACTGCCATAGCGGTCCAGAGTTCGCTGGAGGCACGATCAGCACGCTGCGTCCCTCGGGGCGCACCGAGAAGCGGATTGAGTTCATGGTGATGGGCAACAAGAAGCCGGCCTTCTACGACGGTGGTTTCTACAACATCGGCGTGCGGCCCACGGAAGAGGATCTGGGCGTTGGTGCTGATGGCCCCTTCGGCCCGTTGTCGCTGACGGCCCGGGAAGTGAACGGTACCTACCGACATCCAGGTCACGACATTTGTGACACGGACCGTATCGCAATCAAGGGATCTTTCAAGTCGCCAACCCTCCGCAACGTCACGTTGACGGGGCCGTTCTTCCACAACGGAGGAACCGCGACGCTGGAACAGGTGATCGAGTTCTACGCACGCGGAGGCGACTTCCATGAACGAAACATCGACGACCTCGATCCGGACATCGAGGTCCTGGACGAGATCGTGGGTAATCCGGAACGCATCCAGAACCTCGTCGACTTCCTCAAGACGCTGACGGATCCGCGTGTCGAGTACCAGCGACCGCCGTTCGATCACCCGGAACTGGTGATCACGAATGGCCACCAAGGTTCAAGCAAGGGTGTCGCGCTCGACAAGCGAATCAGTTTGCCGGCGACGGGTTCCAAGGGTGGAGCTCGCTTGAAGCGATTTGAAGAAATCCTGGTGGACGGCGTGCCGAACTAGCGTCCTCCGGTCAACCAGCTTCGCGGCCGTTGGCCGTGAAGCCCCTGGACACGAACGCGTCTGGACCCGATGTTTTCTCATCGGGTCCAGACTTTTTTTTGCGCTGGGCAGTTGGCGTCATCAACGGCCCCAAGCGTAGCCGCGCACTCGATGCCCACGATCGGTTCCAGGTTAGGGCCGCCCCCCTGTGCAACACATCAGCGACAGTTGGATGGAATTGGACGACGGGGCCTCCGGCTCCGAGCTGCACCGGTCTGCCTATCGAGCCGTCTCACGCCTCGCGACATGCCTCCACAAGCAACGTATCCGGAGGCTCGCCTGGATTCGCCCTCCGCTGCCAGTTCCTCTGGCTGGTCCTATCGCTCCTGGGGATACTCTCCGGCTGCGGACCGTCAGGTGCCGCGCCCGATCCTTCCGTCCCCTTGCCCTCCCCATCCGCTCCTGGCAAAGACACTTCGTCGTCCGGCGAGAACGTCGCCAAGGCGCCCAGAAACCGCGACGCGACGAGCGGACCGCCCGACGAGTCTTCGGCAACATGACCCGGCACATTGCTGTTCACGCAGACCTTATCCCGCGGAGACCGGCGTGGACTTCGGCAATCGCATCGGAAGCGCGAAGGAGTATCGACATCAGATAAGGATGATCCATCACCTGACCGGCCTCCTTGTTCTGTACCAACCGCCATGAAAGAATCGGTCCGTTGGTTCCCGCTGTGCTGCTGGACGCAAGCTGAACCATAGCCGAAGCCGGAGCGGAAGCAGTACGGCACGCCGCGAACACCACCGGGGGGATGCTCCCCGGCGAACGAGGTGATCGCAGCGCCTTGGCGTCTGATTTTGCGAGACTGTCTTGGTGATTAATTCAGCCTACCCACGAGACCTTCGTCTAGTTGAGCATCTCCGACATAACTACGACGCCCCGCTGCCGCATCGCTTCGATTGCTCGCCCTACATCACCGGCCGTTAGATCCACGCCGCGACACGCCGCTTCCAGCACGTGCGTGCGAAATCCCAACTGCACGGAATCAAGTGCCGTGTGTTTCACGCAGTAGTCCGTGGCCAGCCCTCCGATAAATACCTCGCTGACTCCGAGGCTCCCGAGATAGTCGCCCAGGCCCGTCGCGTGACGGTGACCATTGTCAAAAAAACCGCTGTAGCTATCCATATCCGCAGCCGTCCCCTTGCGAACGATGCGAGCAATTCGGGACCGATTGAGGCCCGGGTGCAACTCCGCCCCCGCCGTGCCCTGCACACAATGGACAGGCCACAGAATCTGGGACAAGCCAGCCAGATCGATGACGTCGCCGACTTTCCGCCC
>JBIIEC010000072.1:0-17574 GCA_044238045.1 Pirellulaceae bacterium
GCCCGGATGGAACCGACATCGAGTTTGTTAGTGGCGGAGTCGGGAATCCGGTGGAAGTCGACTTCCTGCCGAACGGCGATGCGTTCCTGCAAGGCACCTACTGGGCGAAGCCGTCGTTCGGCGGCGGCCTGCGCGATGCGGTGGTGCATGCGGTCGACGGTGGTGAATATTCGGTCCGCGACCGCGATTACACCGATCGCCTGCGCACCGGCCCGCTGCTTCCCGCGCTCGTCCCCATGACGGCCACCGCGCCGTCGGGATGTGTGATCTATCGCGGCGACGCGTTCGGGGCAGCGTTCGAGGGCAACCTGTTCGGCGCGTACTTCAATACGGGCAGCATCCTGCGTCATCGGCTGCGTCCCGCGGGTTCGAGCTACTCGTCCGAGACGGAACCTTTCCTCCGCGCCGTCCAGCCCGATGTCCACTTCACGGACGTGCTCGAGGACGCCGACGGCAGCCTGCTGGCGATCGACACGGGAGGCTGGTTCCGCCGCTGCTGCCCGACGTCGCAGATCGCGAAGCCCGAGATCGCGGGCGGCATCTATCGAGTGCGGCGCGCGGCCTCCGCGGACGACCGCGGGCCCTCCGCACGACTCGTCGATCCGCGCGGACTGCGGCTTGAATGGACGCGTGCCACGGACTCGGAGCTGGTGGAACGGCTGGACGATCCACGCTTTATCGTGCGTCAGCGAGCGGCCGACGCGTTGGCACAGCACGGCCACGCGGCCGTCGAGGCGCTGGCCGTGCTCTTTTCGCCCGCTGCCGAGTCGAGTCCTAATGAGGCGGCCACCGCGCATTCGCCGCGCCAACGCCTCGCGGCCACCTGGGTGCTGACGCGGCTGGACGTTCCCGCCGCGCGTACCCGGACACTCCTCGCCACACGCGATCCCGACGCTCACGTGCGGCAGGCGGCCGTGGCGGGCATCGCCCTGCATCGCGACGCGAAGGCTGCGGAGGTGCTTCGCGAACTGCTGCTCCACGACCCGTCTCTCGGCGTACGGCGTGAAGCGGCCAACGCCCTGGGACGCATCGGCGACACCAAGGCCGTGCCCGCGCTGCTGGCGGCCGCCGCGACCGCTGGGAACACGACCACCAACGCCGACACGAACGATGCTTTTCTGGAGCACGCGCTGGTGCTGGCCTTGATCCGCATCGGCGACCCGCGGGCGACGCGCGAAGGGTTGGCGTCCGCGTCCGAATCCTCGCGTCGCGCCGCGCTGCTCGCGCTGGACCAACTGCCCGGCGATCCACTGCGGCCCGACGACCTCCGCGCCGCCCTCACCTCCAACACCCCCCGCCTGCGCGACGACAGCCTGCCGATCCTGCGACGTCGTCCCGCCTGGGCGGCCGAGTTCACGGACCTGTTCACGGCGTGGCTGCGAAGTCCGCAGCTGCCGCCTTCGCAGGTCGCCTTTCTGCGGGAAACGATCCGCGCCGGACGCGACCAGCCCGCACTGATCGACTGGGTGACGAACCAGCTGCGCGATCCCGGCGATCTTTCGAATCAAGGATTGGTGACGTTGCTGCAAGCCGCTTCGTCCAGCGGTCGCGAGAAGGGCCCGCCGCAGTGGACAGCGGCGCTCGAGCGTCTGGCCCGCCATGCGAACGACGAGGTCGCTTTGGCGGCCCTCCAGGCCGTCGCGGCGCTGCATCTGGACGAAGGGGAGCCCACGCTGCGCGCCCTGGCCGCTGCGGAAGAGACGACACCCGCGCGCCGTGTCGCCGCCCTGCATGGTCTGGCCGCGATGAAGAAGCCGGTCAGCGCCGCGGAGTTCTCCACGCTGCTGGAACTGCTGCAAGACTCGCCCCCCCTGCCCGTGCGTCTCTCGGCCCTCGAGACGGTCGCACTCCTGCAACTCAATCGCCAGCAGTTGCTGCAGGTCGTGCCGATGTTGCGTGAAGCCGGACCCGTCGACGCTCCCGCGATCCTCCGCATCTTCGCCTCGAACGCCGATGAGACGGTCGGCTTGGCACTGGTCGAAGCCTTGCGGGAATCGTCACTGCCCTGGTCGCTCGATCTGCTGCAGGCCACCTTCTCGCGATATCCGGAGGCCGTGCAGCAGGCCGCCGAGCCGCTGATGCGCCGCGCACAGGACGAAGCGGCGCAACGGGCCGACCGCTTGGCGCGGCATGAGCAGTCCATCGCGGCGGCCGCCGCGCGGAACGCATCCAGCGCTGAACGAGGCCACGCCCTGTTTTTTGGCAAGGCAAACTGCCATCTCTGTCATCGCCTGCAGGGCAAGGGTGGCCAGGTGGGCCCCGACCTCACCGGTATCGGCAGCCTCCGCAGTCGTCGCGACCTGCTGGAGGCGATCATCTATCCGAGCGCGAGTTTCGCGCGCGGATTTGAACCGGTGAACGTCACTCTGAATGATGGACGGCTGATCCAGGGACTGATGGGTCGGGAGGCGGGCGACGAAGTGATTTTGGTGACCGTGGAAGGCAATCGCCCGCGGGAGATCCCCATCCCCCGCGCGGCCATCGACGACTTCGAGGTGGGACGAGTCAGCGTCATGCCCGAGGGACTCGCAGGCCAGCTGTCGGAATCCGAGTTCGCCGACTTGGTGGCATTCCTGGAAACGCAGCGATCGCAAGACATCCATGCCCAGCAGTCGCCACGCGATGCCGCACGCTGAGGAGCCATGCCAGCCCGCGCTGTAGTCACCACACGCCGCGCGCCGACTACCACGCGCGAGGAAGTAGCGCTCGACGTGGATGGCCAACGCGGTATGGTAGAATCTTCTTCCATACCAGGACCCTTCCATCCCAGGAGGTGGTCCGCGGCCAATGGCGTTCAGGTCACACACGCAAGCCCCTGTCGCGGCGGTCGACCGGCGGTGACAACAGCACGGCACGGAGTGCGATTGCTACCGCATGGCGTGCATCGGATCGCCTCGGGCTTACCAACCTTCCTCCATCGTGGAACATTCGCCGATGACCTCAACACCGGAAATGAACTTCGCACCTGCCTCGAACCAGCCCATCGGCGTTATTGGCCTGGGGTTACTGGGAAGCGCGCTGGCCGAACGACTGTTGGAAGCCGGTTTTGCGCTGCGAGTGCATAACCGCACGCGTGAAAAGGCGGCGCCGCTGGAGGAACGCGGGGCAGTCTGGTCCGACAATCCGCTCCGCGACTGCCAACAAGTGGTCATCTGCCTGTACACGACAGAGATCGTCGAGGCCACGCTGGAACAACTGGGCGGCTTGAAGGCGGGTCAGGTGCTGGTGGATACGACAACGGGCGATCCGTCACAGACCGAGGCCCTGGGGAGACGGCTGGCGGCGGAGGGGATCCACTACCTGGAGACGCCCATCGCGGCCTCCAGCGACCAGACGCGGCGGGGCGAAGCCCTGGCCATGGTGGCAGGGCAGAGGGAAGCATTTGAAGCGGCGCGCGGCGTGCTCCAGGCCATCGCCCCCCGTTCGTTCTACGTCGGGCCGTGGGGCAATGCAGGACGCATGAAGCTGGTCAACAACCTCATCATCGGACTCAACCGCGTCGCGCTTGCCGAAGGTCTCGCCTTCGCGCAGTCGATCGGGATCCAGAAAGCCGACGCGCTGGCGGTGCTGCGGGAAGGCAACGCGCACTCGGTCGCCATGGACGTCAAAGGACGCAAGATGGTCGAGGAAGACTTCTCGACCCAGGCAAAACTCTCCCAGCACCTCAAGGATGTCCGCCTGATCCTGCAGCAGGCCGCCCAGAACGACTGCCCGCTGCCGTTCTCGGAGCTGCATTGCAGGATCCTCGAGCAGCTTGAGGAAGCGGGCCATGGCGAGCTGGACAACTCGGCCATCATCAAGGCCTACGACCAGCGGCGCTGACGCACGAGCCAATGCCAGGTGGACTGGCAGGCGGAGACGAGGAGATCCAGCGTCCCACGATCGGTCGTGTGCGAGGAGACGCGCCTGGCAGCGGCAACCGAGGTACGCGGCAACTGGCCGGCGTCCTGCGTCGACGAGTCCCCGCCGCCGGCGGGGACGCAGCGTCCACGCCCTCAGTGGCGGACCTGCTTGCCGTTCATGAAGTGCCGGACCATGCGGCGAATCCCTTCCTCGGAACTCACCGGCTGCACGAATCCGGCATCACGGATCTTCTGGGCGTTCATCCGCGTGGAGAGCGCCAGCTTCTTGACCCGGGCCGTCGAAACCGGCAGCGGTCGGCGAACAATCAGGGAGAGCAGGTCAAACGGCTTGGCCGCCAGCACGCCGACCCAGAGCGGCATGCGCCAGGGTGAGCCTTTCCGGCCGAGCGTATCGCGGATCGTCTTCACGACCAGTTGGACGGGCAGGTCGGGCTTGTCGGCGTAGTTGTAGACCTGCACGCCCGGCTGCATTGCCTGCATGCGTCCCACCAAGGCCTGCACCACATTGCCGACGTAGGCCGTCGCCTTCACGTGGTCCCCGGAGCCGAACATCATGAAGAGCCCGGAGTCGATCTGCTTGATCAGGTTCATCATGTTGGCGACGTTCCGTTCGCCGTAGACGACGCAAGGACGGATGACTACGGCCGCGCGGGACGGATCCTCGTTCACCCAGGCCCGCACCACCTGCTCGGCCGCCGCCTTCGACTCGCCGTACACCGACGTCGGCTTCAGATCCGAGTTCTCATTCGGCTCGTCTGACCGATCCCCGTACACAGCCATCGAACTCACGAACACCAGTCGCTTCCTGCCGAAGTCGGACATGACCTTGGCCAGCGTCTTCGCACCCGCCTCGTTCGTGTCCCAGTACTCGTGGGGCTTATGCCCTGCGTCGGCGTGCACCGCGGCCAGGTTGATCACCGTGTCGATTCCCTCCATGGCCGCGCGCAACGAACCCTCGTCCATCACGTCGCCCCGCAGGAACTTCGCGACTCCAAACGGCTCCGCTGGCGGCCGCTTGTCCAGCCCCACCACCGTGTGGCCTTGGTCCGCCAGCAGTTGCGTCAGATGGGACCCGATAAAGCCCGAACTGCCAATTACCAGGATATTTTGACCAGCCATGCAAGCTTCCCTCCCAGGACGCTCTCTCAATCTGAATGCCTTGCACACGGCCCGCGGGCCGTGTGATCGTTGGATTATCCAGCGGCGACGATCGGCAGGTCATGCCTTCAACCTTCGCGCCGCGATACATCATATGCGTGTCCAGGGGGAGTGTAGGTCAAAGCCTGCGACCAAGACCAGACATCCCGGGTCACGGAAGTTCCGACAGACGGCCCCCGGATTTCCCTCGGCGGTCACCGGGCCGTCGCCCGCGAGGGACGGCCCGGTGACCGCCGAGGGACGGATGGCAACCCAAGCGGGTAGATCCCCTCATGCCTCAGCAGATGCGACGCCGCCAGGCCAGCGCCAAGCCTCCGAGCAGCGACCAGATGACCCCCGAGGAGGACTCGGGAATCGGCAGGAACTGCAAGCCACCGTCGAAAAAGAGACGGTTCCCCACGTTCGCCATCAGGCCCGTCGCCCGCAAGTAGAGATTCATGGCGAACAGGGAGTTCGAGGCCACGACGGTGTCATCAGAGAAGGAGGCCACGGAAGCTGCTGCCGTAGACGCATTGCCGTCGATGTAGCCGCTGGCCGGAGCACTGACAAGAGTGCCCTGTGGCTGGGTGCTGAGACGGTTCAGGTTGTCGACGTAGGCGCCATACTCCACGGTGGCTGTATTGCATACCTTCAAGGGCGTCACAAAGGAGATCGCGGCGTTGCTGGAAACCATTCCCTGGGGTTGGCTGGTGGAAATGTCGTTCATGCTCGCCAGGATCGAGATGCTGCCAGCTCCCCATCCTGTCACCAGAGTACCCGTGCTGATGAAGTTGATCCCGCCGGCCTGACCCGCATACGCCATGTGGGTGCGAAAGGTGTACCCGTTCAGCACCAGGGGCGTCCCGCCCACACCGCCCACCCGGATGCTGCCAACCATCGGGTCCTCGTCGCGAACCCCGTTGTCCACCACGGTCGCCGTGCCGCCATAGTTGCTGCGGAACGTGAGCTGGAACGACGCCTCCGCGCAAGGCGTCGCCAAGGTGATCAAGGAACAAGCCAATAGAAGGTACGCGCGCATGTCCAAGTCTCCGAGCAACGAAAGGTCGCGGTGCCGTTCGAGGTGCCTTGCCGCGCCGTGCGGTGATGGGGCGTGGATGGGGCCGAGCGACGATCTGCGGTCTCACGCAGGTTGCTGGAAGCCTAGCCCACGATCGGAGAAGAAGAGACGATTGCGGCGAATGAGGGAGGCGGGAATGCCGAACCGCGCGAGAGTAGACAGAGGGCCGCGGAGGAACAGACTGAGATCCGGCAGGCGGCGCCCGAGCGATGTCCCGCGCAGCAGATGCGGAACGGGGCGGAACGAAAAAAGGCGAGGCGACTGCCACTCTCGTGACAATCGCCCCGCCCGAATCTTACGGTCAGGTCAGGCCGTTTCCGGCCCCAGGCTTAGGCGTAGCGGCGACGAACGGCCAGTCCGAGCAGGCCACCCAGGCCCCAGACCGACAGCGAAGCCGGTTCCGGCACCGGGGACAGGGCCAGCGAGCCGTTGAACTGCACGCGGTGGCTGGCGGCAGAGCCCGCATTGATCCGCGAGAAGTCGGCCATGACCAACAGGTTCATGGTCACGTTCGTGGCACCGCTCAGGGCGACCGAACCGACTCCCGAATCGAACCAGCTGTCGTTGGGGTCGCCCAGCGGGCTGGTGATGTTGCCCGTCTTGCTGGTGACCAGCGTACCGGCATTGTTCACCGTCACGTTGCCACCCGAGTAGGTGACCGTGGCGATCGAGTTGGCGGTATCGACGTAGGCCGAGTACGAGACGGCCGCCTGGCTGTTCGAAGCACCAGCCGCCGTGGCCACGCTGGCGTTGGACTGCAGCGACGCGGTGGAACCGACCACCGGGGCGTTGTTCGAGCTCACCAGAATACCGACCTTACCGGCGGCGGTACCGGAAGCCGTCAAAACCGACATGTTCTGGATCGTCACCTGCCCCGTCGTGGTCGAAGTGGCGGCGGTCACCGAGAAGGTGTACCCGCCGACCGTGCGGCTCAGGACCACCACGCTACCCGACGACTGGCCGGCGTCGGAATCGTTGATTTCCACCGTCGCGTTGTTGGGGGCGAACAGGGTCACCTTCAGCGACGCGAAGGCGTCCGAGGCAACGATCGAGCTGGCCAGCAGGGCGAAAACAAAGGTCATCTTACGCATAGGATGCTGCTCCAAGAGAAGTGAAACTGAACGTCTGTGAAGTGTGCGTTCGGAAGTGGGATCGACCGACAGGAAACTGCCCCTTGAGGGGGCTCGTACTCCCCGTTCAACTCGCGAATCACCACCGTGCGGGTTGTGCTTCGAAGTCGAACAACTGAGTACTCACCTAACACTAATTGGACCCCTGCCCCCCTCAAGAGCCGACGGCCAAGAAACTTATCGCAACCCCCTGTTGCAGAAGCACTTACAGCCCAGAACGCCGTGTATCGGGCAGACCATACTGGATTGGGGTCCCTGGAGCCGAAAAGAGCCCGAAAGCCGGACTTTTTGGGCAGGATCAGGTGCCGTGACGGCGTTCTCGAGGCGGACAAAGGGAGGGACGAATCCCCCAAGAGCTACTGGCAGGGGCTGTCGCCCAGCGGACGTTCCGCAGCGCGACGCCTACTTCACGCGGGAAACGTAGCTTTCCAACGCCGGGCGGGCGGGAAGCGGGCGCGAAAGAGGTCCGATTCGCCAACAATCCCGAGGCAGGAGGCCTCAGAACCGCCCCGAAGTCGGCAGGGCTCGGAAGAAAAGACGGCTCGCCGAGCGGATGGGCGTGGATAGAGAAGGCCCACGACCCAAGGAGCCCAGGGGCGTCTGCCGAGAAAGAACGCCCAGGAAGGGCATGAAAACGAAAAAGGGCCGGTCACCGCACTTGGCGGCAACCGGCCCTCGGATTCGAGAAGCTATCCCCGGAGACCGAGGCAGCGACCATCCACTAGCAGTAGCGACGGCGAACGGCCAGGCCGACCAGACCGCCCATGGCCCAGATGGCCAGCGAAGCCGGTTCCGGAACGGGGCTCAGCTGGATCGAGCCGTTCAGCTGGATCCTGTGGTTGACGGCACCCGCTCCCGCAACGTCCGAGAAGTCGGCCATGATGAGCAGGTTCATCGCCACGGACGTGGCAGTCAGGTTGTAGGTCGCGACACCCGCGTCAACCCAACCGCTGTTCGGGTTCGAGATCGGCGAAGCGATCAAGCCCGAACCGCTGTCCACCAGCGTGCCACCCGGAACGGCCGTCACCGTGCCACCGACATAGGACACCGTGCTCAGAGCATCCGTGGTATCCACGAAGGACGAGTACGAGACGGCGGCCGTGCTGCGATTGCTGCCCGCAGCGTACGACACGTTCGCGTTCGACTGAACCACCACGCCGACACCGTTCGTCGGAGCGTTGTTGGTGCTGGCCAGGATCCCCACCTTGCCGGGCAGGGTGCCGGCGATCGTCAACACCGACGAGTTCGTCAGCGACAGCAGGCCGGTGGTGCTGGAGCTCGTCGCGTTCACGCTGAACACATAGCCGCCGACGGTCTTCGAGACGACCACGATGCTGCCCGAAGTCGGGTCCGCGTCGTCGGCGCCGTTGTCGGCGATCAGAGCGGTCGAGTTGTTCGGAGCGAACAACGTCAGCTGGACCGTGGCGTAGCTGTTCGAGGCAACCAGCGAGCAGGCGAGCAGAGAGAGAGCAAAAAAGATCTTGCGCATAGGACACTTCTCCAAAGAAACGGAACTTACAGATAGTTTGAAAACAGGCTGCTAACTCAGGGAACTCTGCAACTTCGTGAACTCAGGTGGCCGGAGAAGCCCGCGCGGATCCGCACTCATCAGGATGAGCTTGCACTCGCCCCGTATCCGATCTACCAACGGGTCTTGCTGCGGCAGGCCCACGACGGCCGCCATCGCATACTCCCCGTGGACTGCGCGAAAACTGGGAACTCCACCCGCCCCCTCCATGGAACCACCGTAGGCAGGCTGATAAAGGCCCGGCCCTCTCACGGGTTCGTGCGGCACCGATCGTCGCTCCGGACGCCGGTGGTCCAGGAACCGGGAAGCCGCCCCGGCCCCCGCCTCCGCCACCAGCCCCTCCGACGAAATACCGGACATCTGCTGGACCGCTTGCCCCAGGTGCCGCGATGGCTGGAGCACGATACTGCCGCATGCGGGACCACCGCAGGCAGCCGCTATCGCGATCATTGCCAGAGCTTTGAACAAGCCGCTGCTCATGGGGGACGCCGGAGCCGGGTAAGGTGATGCCGATTGTGCCGATAGAATCGATCTTAATTCGCGTCCCGACACCAGCAAGTGACTTGCACCCCATTTTCCCCCACCGCCCCATACCACCACACAAAGACCTCCATTCAGCCGCTCGTTGATCGAAAAGATGAACAACTGCGCGTGTAGTCGGGCTCAGCGTTTCGGCGTTAGGCACGTCGCGGGGCACAGTGATGCACGAAACCGGGTGCAAGAAGGCCAGGGTTCGCTGCGAACCCGGCGATTGCCAGAGGATCGGACCGCCTGCGGCATGCGGCGGGATCGAAGACATGTCGCCCGCTGAACGGGACCGAAAGCGGCCCGGGAGCTGCGTTGAACGAAAAAAGGCCGGCCGTCGCTCGCGGCGACGACCGGCCCCTTATTTCCAGACCCTTTACCCCGGCGAGCCGGAGCTTCCTTCAACTAGCAGTAGCGACGGCGAACGGCCAGGCCGACCAGACCGCCCATGGCCCAGATGGCCAGCGAAGCCGGCTCCGGCACGGGGTTCATCTGGACCGAGCCGTTCAGCTGGATCTTGTGATTGACGGCACCGGATCCTGCAACGTCCGAGAAGTCGGCCATGATGAGCAGATTCAGAGCCACCGGAGACCCGGTGGTGCTTGCACTCCCGACACCGGAATCGGTCCAGCCGCTGTTCGGATTTGAGATCGGCGAAGCGATGGCGCCCGAACCGCTGTCGACCAGCGTGCCGCCCGGAACGGCCGTCACCGCACCAGCGACGTAGCTCACCGTGCTCAGGGTGTTCGACGAGTCCACATAGGACGCGTACGAAACGGCGGCCGAGCTGCGGTTACTGCCCGAAGCGTAAGAGACGCTGGCGTTCGACGACACCACCATGCCATCGGGGGATGTCGAAGCGCCGCTGGTGCTGGCCAAAATACCAACCTTGCCGGGCAGGTCGCCGGTGATCGTCAACACCGACGAGTTCTGGATCGTCAACAGCCCCGTGGTGCTGGAGGTCGTGGCATTCACGGCGAACGTGTAGTTACCAACCGTCTTCGAAACGACCACGATGCTCCCCGTGGTGGGGTCAGAATCGTCAGCGCCGTTATCGGCGATCAGAGCGGTGGAATTGTTCGGAGCGAACAGCGTCAGCTGAAGCGCACCGTAGCTGTTCGAGGAAACCAGCGAACCGGCCAGCAGAGACAGAGCAAAGAAAATCTTACGCATGGGAAACTTCTCCAAAAATCAAGAACTTACAGAAAGTCGAACGTGTTGCTAACTCAGGAAACTCTGTAACTTCGAAACCTCGGGTGGCCGGAGAAGCCCTAACGGATTCGCACTGGGCAGGACAAGCTTGAACTCGCCCTGAATTCGATACACCAATGAGTCTTCCTGCGCGACAACCAGTTCAGTCGTCAGCGCGCAATCCCCAAGAATCGTGCGATAACCGGGTGCTCCACCCGTCCCCTCCATGGCTCCCCCGTGGGCGGGCTGGTACAGACCAAGCCCCCTGGAAGGCTCCTGCTGCGGAGCCTCACGGTGTGGACGACCATCGTCCAAGTGCCGCGAAGCCGCGCCCGCTCCCGCCTGAGCAGCCAGTACCTCCGAGGAAACCCCGGACATCTGCTGAACGTCGCCTCCCAGCATCCCCCCCGGCTGAAGCACGATGCTGCCACGCGCGGTATTCCCGCAAGCGACCACAATCGCGACCATCGCCAGAATTTTGAACAAGCCGTTGTTCATCAGGGACGCCGGTGCCTCTTTCAGCAAAATCAGTGCTGCTGCCCGTCATGTTTTTACCGATTGTCACGATGATTACAAGACCCTGAACGCAGATTTTTTGCTGTCCCCCTAACCTGCCTAGATCTTTCTATACAAGAACGGGCCGTCGGGCGTCACGGGGCGTCGGGGAGAAGGTCGCTCGATCGTCGTATTTCCCGGGTTTTTGCCGCAAAGAGCCTTGAGAGCGGCGAGGAAAGGCGTTCCGGAGCCGCCGCGGGGCCGGACGAAGCGGGGCTGGCCGCGGGCCTGGACTGGGGCCCTGGACTGGGGCCCTGGAATGGGGCCTTCGAATTCCAGATCGAGGAGGCTGTCGATCGGCTGAAGGCCGATCACGGCTAGATCAGGCCGACAGGTGCCGCTCTGTGCAGCCCAGCCCAGGACGGCGACGCAGACAAGAAAGAGGCTTGCCTGCCCGGAGTCAGGGGGCGTGTTCCGTGAGAACTAGGATCGCTCGCCTTGGGGCAGGCCCCCGCCTCGGCGGCCCAGCGACCACAGGCCCAGGACCAGCGGCGTCCAGATACCCAACGAAGCAGGCTCCGGAATGCCACTTCCCGTTAGCTTCGTCTGCGCATTCAGTTGAATCGCATGCACGGCTGGCCCCGAGGAGGAGAAATCGGCCATGACCAGCAGGTTCAGGGCGACCGACGCCCCCAAGACGCTTTCGTGGTCCCCACCCTGGTAGGACCACGCGGAGGGCGAACTTCCGGCGGTCGAGATCTGCCCCACGCGTCGATCGATCGTCGCCCCCCCCGGCACCGGCGTGACGACGTTGGCGTAGTACGACACGGTGCTCAGCGAATTCGTAGTGTCCACCAGAGCGTGGTAGAGGACATCGGCGGAGCTGCCGGTGGCCGTCCCCAGATAAGAAACGCCCACCGAGGACTTCAAGTAGACGCCTCCCGAGGTCGTGGGAATGTTGTTGATACTGAGCAGTGCGCCCACCGCCCCATCGACGGTCCCGGTGATCGAACCTACCGAGAAATTGGTGAACGTAAGCAGTCCCGTCGTGGAAGCATGTGAGGCCGTCAGGTTGAACACGTAGGATCCGACGGCCAGGTTGGACACCTGAATGCTGCTCACGGCAAGGTCCTGATCATCAGCGCCGCCGTCCGTCACCAGGCGTGTCGCGTTGTTCGGCGCGAACAGCGTGATCTGCATCGACGCCTCGCTACGGGCACTCATCACCACCAGAACACCAAGCGTCAAAACGAGGATGCGAACGAGCACGGCTGTAGTCCCCCCAAGCCATCCGGACTTCACCCCTGGCAACTTCGCAGGGGCTACTCATCAAGGCGTATCGCCGCCTTCATTATGCTTCGAAACAGCAAGTAATACACCCGAATAAAGCGATCTGCGACTTGGCCTGCGTCCTTGGTTGGGATCTTGAACCGCCATGACAATCGCACTTGTCATCGCGGCGGTGTAGTGGGCACACGCCGTTTGCCGCCTTCGAGATGTACAACAGCGAACCATCCACTCCAACAAAAAAAGGCCAGGACAGTCGCTTGAGGCGATGCTGTCCTGGCCCGAGCACGGGGCTTCCGGTTTTCCATTCATCCGCCCAATTCAGTTTCCCGCCGTCGTCACCGCCGGCGAGCGACTGTCGTGAGCGACATCCGGCTCAGCTCCAGCGACGACGGACGACCAGACCGAGAAGACCGCTCAGGGCCCACACGGTCATCGACGTCGGTTCGGGGACGGGCGACAACTGCATCGAGCCGTTCAGCTGGATCTTGTGGACGACGGCACCCGATCCGGTGGCGGCAGTCGAGAAGTCGGCTAGGACGAGCAGATTCATCGCCACGGGAGACCCGCCATAGTTCTGGACGGAATTCCCGGAGGCAACCCAACCGCTGTTCGGGTTCGCGATGGGCGAATCGATCGAGCCCGAGCCGCTGTCCACCAGCGTGCCGCCCGGCACGGCCATCACCACACCACCGACATTGGTCACCGTGCTCAGAACATTCGTGGTGTCCACATAGGACGCGTACGAGACGGCGGCCGTGCTGCGATTGCTGCCCGAAGCGTACGACACGTCCGCGTTCGACTGGATCAACGTTTGAATGGTAGCGCTCGTCGGAGCGCCGCTGGTGCTGGCCAGGATACCGACCTTGCCGGCGGTGGCACCGGTGATCGTCAGCACCGACGAGTTCTGAATCGTCAGCAGCCCCGTCGTGCTCGATTGGGTGGCGTTCACGGCGAACGTGTAGGCTCCAACCGTCTTCGAAACGACCACGATGCTGCCCACGACGGGGTCAATATCGTCAACGGCAGCCCCAATTCCATCCCAGTCGGTGATCAGAGCGGTGGCATCGGTCGGAGCAAACAACGTCAACTGGATCGCAGCGTAGCTGTTCGAGGCAACCACCGATCCGATGAGCAGGGAGAGGGCGAAAAAGATCTTACGCATGATTCATTCCTTCCAAGAAACTATCTTTTGAGTCAGTTCTACCGAAGCATTCAGCGAGCCAGTCGCAGACCGAAGCTCCGGCGGTCTCAGAAGGTCCAAGGGATCGGCGTCATCCCAATGAAGGCACGGTTCCTCGGGGACCCGCTGCCCGCCTGTCTTGGGTACGACCACCAGGGCTTCCGCATCCTGCACCATGATGGAGTTCGACACGCCGGACCGGCCCTGCCCGGAGGGATCCATCGAACCACCCGCCTGCGCGGCGCGACATTCGGCCAGCAACGACTGCAGGTCATGCACCGCATCTTCACGCGGTGCCGCGGGAAAAGCCACGCGAGCGACCCTGCGAGCGCCACTGCCCAGCATGCGGAGACCCGCGACAGACAGTTCTGCATCCAGGCAGCGAAGCTCCCCGGCGGAAACGCCGCGAGGAGTGGACATGACGATGCTCGCCTGCAGTTCGTCGCTGCGCAACAGGCACGACGCCAGGACCACCAGGGTCACCATCGTCGTTCGTTGAATCGCCACGCCGTGCATCGATCATCCTTCACGCAACTGGCCGCCACTTCGACGGCTCGCGTGAATAGTCGCTCGACTCGCGAATACGGAAACCCAGCTCGCAGTACCGCTCGCCCCTTTTGCGGTCCGACACTCGCGAGGCTTCCCTCGCCCGCAACCGATCCACGCCCAGCACGCGTGAACAAGAGAAACACGGAGGCCAATGCCCGGGCGACGACAGTCGATCGACGCTTCACGGAGAACGCCCGAACGACGACAGATTTCGCCGATCGCGATCCGCGGTGCGTCAGGCGCAAGATGAAGCCTGGAACAGTCCGAACGGACACCTGGGAGAAGTGCTGGCCGCTGACGAGTCGCAGTCGACACACGCGGCAGTCGACAAACGTTGTAGTCGACACACGCCGTGAGCCGAACCGAACTGCCCACCGCGCCGATTTCCCGCGCTCGCTCCAATGAACTATGGCGTTCATCTTCTGAGACACATGCATCGTGGCAACCATGGCGGAGATCGCCAGACCCTCGCAGCACCCAGCTCAACAGACTCCGCCGCAACTACTCAATTCACGCCACACGCAAACACAACCCAATCCACCAGAGCCAACCACGACCCGCAGGCTTCGCCGTGAATCGGCCGACAGAGATCGTGAACCGGCACATAACGCGGTGTTTCAGATCGCAAACCGGAAGAGAAGTCCTGAATGTCGAGCAGCTTGTCACGAGATCGCTACACCAGATTCTCCAAAACAAAAAGTCATCTGAACCCAGACAGGGGAAGTGTTCATTCCCACAAGCGCGCAGCGCGCAATCCGTTGACACGTCGGATGGCACGTTTAGAATTTTTCTTGGCACGCTGGCCGTTGAGGATTCGCTTTCGCGACGACGAGAGCTCATCTCCCACGGGGCGTTCGCGGAGACCAGGAGGGGCGCCGCCCAGGCTTTCCAGGATTCGATTGATCCACTCCTTGAACTTCGAAGAAGCCCCGAGGCCATCACGATGAGGCGGAACCTTCTTGAGCTCGGATCGCTCGCCGCATGCATCCTCTCCCTCGTCGCGGTCCCCGCGACGCAGGCGGAGGTCTTCGACGCGGCGCAGGCATCCACTGCTGCAGAGACTACCGCTGGAGAGCAACCCGCGGCCGCGGATAACGCGGGGGGCAGCACATCCTCGGCAACCGATGTTTCGCTGACTCCTGCGAAATCCTCCGCGTCGGAATCGTTGGCGATCGCTCCGTCCGATGCGACCTCCGTGGAAGCTGCCCAGTTGAAGCGGGCGGAGGAGATCGTGAAGGAGGTCGACGAGATCCTGGCGCGCATGAAGGCGGCCGCCGACACGGCCTTGCCGCATGAGGTCGCCGTCGGACGTCGCCAACTGAACGCCCTGCAGGAAGAAGCCAAGACGCTCGAGCGATCCGAGAAGCTCCAGGGCATCTCCCGCATGCCGCTCGTCGGACTGATCATTGCCTATGCGTACGAGTGCAGCAACTTCGCGGCCGTCACGGAGATGACGACGGCTTACGAGCGCGAGCGAGAGGCGCTGCTGGTAGGATGGGGCGGACCGGATCCCGAGACTCCGCGGAAGTGGCGAAGCATCAACGGCTCGGTAGCCGAAGGCGTCCTAGTCTCCTACGATCGCGACTACGTCCTGGTCCGACGCACGAATGGCAAGCTGGCCAAGGCACCGCGGGCCACGCTGTCCAAGGAGGATAACGACTTCCTGGATGCCCTGCCCGCGACCACACCCGCCGAAGCATCCGCCGCGGACAGTCCGAACCCCGTCGAGTCTCCGGATATCCAGCAGACCAATCCCGTGGCCATTCGCGTCCAGGAACTGGAGCGGTCGCGAATCGACTGACAGACGCGCGTAGTCCGCGCGCGCTGTATTGGGCACACACCGCGTGCCGAGCCGAATCGCCCCTCGCGCCGCATCCCACGAGCACGCGTCACCGCATCGCAGCTTCAGCCCGAACGGTGTCCATCTGCGGCACGCGGCGTGTGCCGCCTACGAGACAGTGGAAGCCGTGGTCACGCTGCTCGCGCCGCGGTCACGCGTCGCAGCGGATTCCACAGATACTGCTGCCGTTCCTGCCGCAGTACTCCCATGAGGAACATGATGCCCAGACAGGGTAGAGCCGTGGCGATCCCGCAGGCGATCAGGACATCCCACGACTCGGGCGTCGGCAGCAGCCTGTAGCCAATGTGTCCGACCAGCAACTGGCAGCCCGCCATCGCCACGACGCGCACCAGCACCTCCTGCACATAGCGGCTGTAAGGCACATCCAGCAGTTTGGCAACGAACCACGGAATCACGAAGCCATGGCAGAGCACCGCCGGCACCAGCGTGCCGATGGCGACTCCCCAAAGCCCCATCCCCAGCGGTCCCGCCAGCAGGATGCTCAGCAGCACGTTCAACACACCCTCGCCCGCCGAGAGCACGGACAGCTTCCGGACTCGACGAGTTCCCAGCAGGACCTGGCGACCGAGCGCTTGTCCGCAGGTCACGGCCGCGCCCACGGCCAGGGTCGAGTAGATCGTGGCGATGCGGCAGAAGCCATTGCCCGCGGCCACGTCCGCTCCAACCCAGATGTTGAAGAAGGCGTCGGCCCAGAGCGTGGAGACCACGGCCAGCGTGACGGCCAGGCTGAACATCAGCCGGGTTCCCACCAGGAAGAAGCGTCGCAACTGCTGCTCGTCCCGCTCCGCATCCAGTTTCGTGACTTCCGGGAAACACACGCCCGCCGCCGAACGAAACACGCGGTCGAAATGCAGGGCCAGCGATCCGCCCAGGGCGAACGGCGTGACGGCTTCCACGGGCAGGAAGAGCCCAATGACGAGGATGTCTGAGTAGTGAATCAACTGGTGCGACGCGGCATTCAGGACGCTCCAGACGCCAAACGACACAATCTCCCAGGCCTGCTCCCACTGCGCCCGCCCCAGCGAGATGCGCAGGGTGGGCAGAAGCCGGAAAGCCACCACGCAGCGGGTCAGGTAGCCGAGCGTGTTGGCCACCGAGGTGGCGGTGGCGACGCCGACGAGGCCATAGCCGTTCGACAAGGCCAAGTAAGTCAGGATCGCTCCCAGCATCGACGTCGACATGCCCAGCGCGTTGGACAGGTCGTAACGCTGCGTGGCCGAGAAGACGGCGGAGAACGGAAAGCAGACGAACTGCACGGCCACTGAGAAGCCGACGATGACCACGGCCCAGCGGATGGACTGCTGATACTCGGCCGGCACATCCAGCGCCAGATGCAGGAAGACCGCCAGCAGGCATGAGGCCACGAACGCGAGCAGCCCGCAACTGCCCAGCGTCACGACCCCCGTACTGGCCACGCGATTGGCCCGCTCATAATCCTTCTTGGCCAGCGACCGGGCCATGTACTGCGTCATGCCCGCTCGCATGCCCAGGTCGAGCAGTCCGTAGTAGCCCATCGTCCCGGTGATGAACGCCCACAGCCCGAACTGTGTCGGACCGAGCATGCGGACCACCAGCGGCGTGAGACAGAATGACAACACCAACTGGAAGATGAGGCCCACCCAGTTCGCAACGACGTTCCGCAGTATTGTCTTGGCTCTGGCCATGTTCGATGCCTTCTTCGTCCGTGTGTTCCGCTTATCTCGTTTCGCTTATCTCGTTTCGCTTATCCGGATTTCGTTCGTCCACC
>JBIIEC010000230.1:0-9640 GCA_044238045.1 Pirellulaceae bacterium
TTTCGCAATCCACCACCGAGGACCGCTTGCATGGTCGCCGAGGCGCCTTGTGCAGGCCCTCCTTGGTTTCGACGAGAACCGGCCCGCTTGCCAAGCCGGTTCGCTGTGCGTGGCACATTCACCACACTCTACGCAGACTACGCTGTGTCCGCATCCATGTCAGAGGCCCGATGGCGGGGATGCGAGGCAGCCGATCAGCGGCGTCGATCGGCAGCACGGGGGCTATCGAGCGGGGCCGCCTGCGAACCGTTTTCCGCCGTGGCCTCCAGATGCCCGCGGATCCAGCGTTCGCCCTGCTGCCAGAGATGGCGGGCCACGGAACGACCAGGGGCATGCAGATGCACCTGGGCCAGTTGTCCGGCGTGAAGCGACGCGGCGGCGTCGGCCGGCAGTTCCAAAAAGGCTTGGAAGTGCGGCTCCAGCAGTTCCACGTTCCCCGGCGTTCCCTCCGCGACGGGGACCACGGCCAGGGGTCCGCCCTGCGAGGCCGCGAGGGCCGGTGCGGTCAGAGCGCGGGAGCCTTGGGGATGCAGGCGTGCCAGGCGTGCGCCGTGCACAGGCGTGGCCCGCCCCCGAACGCGAATCGATGCCTCGCAGCCGAGATGCCTCGCGAAACGCTCCGCGTCATCCTGGGACACCTCCACCTGCACTCCCTTGCAACGCTCGTCTCCCAGTTCGAGCAGCGGCGCGCCAAGCGCGAGGTACTGCCCCAGCAGCGTCTCGAGGTCGGCGGCCACGACGCGTCCCTCGGCCGGTGCGACCACGGACAACTGTTCGACGCGATGCCGCAGTTCCAAGCACTGCTTTTCAAACGACTCGCGCCGCTTTCGCTCCACCTGCTGCTGGGCCGCATCGTGGCTGCTGGCGGCCATGCGTTCCCGCACCAGCGACTGCTCGACCGCGACGCGTGCGTCCGTCAGGTCCTGCACCACCTGGTCATTCTCCAGCGTCACCAGCAGGTCGCCTTGGCGAACCCATTGACCGGAATGCACATGGAGGGTCCGCACCAGACCGGGACAGCCGGCGCGCACCACGCAGGGCGGATCGTAGTCGACCACTCCGAATGCGCGTACGCCGCCGGGCCAGGGCAGCCTGCCGATGCCGACCCCCAACAGCAACACCGCTCCCACGATCATCGCCAGGCGCAACCGCGACGGACATTCTCCCTGGCGACCACGAACCACGGTGCGTGCGAAGGCATACGCGGGCCGCAAGAACCAGCTGATGCCGATGAGCACGGCCAGCACGACCCCGGCCCCGTGGAACATGGCCGATGCCGTGAAGAGGACGCCCGCGTAGAAGACCAGCCGCCATGCGAAGGAAGCCCAGCCGTAGACGCGCACCCAGGCGGCGCTGCGCGTGCCGGAGAGAGGCGTGCTGCTGGGCAACCCCAGCAGGTGGTGCCGCATCCAGTCGCGTACATGCAACTGCCCGAGACCGTACAGGTTTTGGATATCCAGCAGGTCGGACAGGATAAAGTAGCCGTCATACTTCATGAGGAAGTTCGCGTTGAACACCAGCGTCGAGACGCCGGCCATTCCCATGACCTCATGACAGAACTGGCGTGTGGAGGGATCGTCCGAGAAGTACCAGACCCAGGTAGCGACCGATGCCACGAACAGTTCGGCGTACATTCCGGCCGCCGCCGTCATGATGCGCTGCCAGCGGGAGCGGAACTGCCAGGAAGACGTCACATCGACGTAGGCCACCGGGGAAAAGAACACGAACATCAGGCCACAGGTCGTGACACGACCTCCCCAACGCTTGCACGCCAGGCCATGATAGAACTCGTGCACCACTTTCAGCGCGAACCAGACCAGCAGCAGTTGCAGCCAGCGATCGGCGGCAAGCATCGTCGCCCAGGGCTGCCGGAACTGGTCCCAATGGACGAGCACCAGGGAGAGCGAGGCGACGACCGTGACACACCAGACGACGAGGGCTGGTGCGGCCAGCGTCCAGGAGCACCAGGGGAGGCAGCGTTCGAGCGCACGATCGGGGTTCCATAGCGGGACGCGCAGGAACACGGGATTGGACCAGAAAGCCTCCTCCTGCTGGACCGTGCGCGACGCCGCTGGTCGAGGCGTGGAGTTCGCGTCACCTTCGAGCAGCCCGGCCTGCTGCAGCCAACGATGCAGGGCCAGGAGGTCGGCGCGGCCGAGTCGTTCCGCGTCCGAATGCGGGGGCGCGTGGGCCAGTTGGTCGGCGAGCGATTTCGTTCCATCCCACGCTTCCACGCACTGCCATTCTCGACTGCCCAGGCGATAGTATTTCGCCGTGAGCGGATCTTCCAACTGGCAGTGTGTCCTGCCGCCCGCGGCCATCAACGCGGTGCGCAGGTCGCGTCGCAGGCGAGGGTGGCACGACCGCAGTTCGCTCTCCGATCCGCCGGGCGTCATCATGTCACCATCCCCACCGGAACTGCAACTGCTCCCAGGCTCGATGGAACACCTGCCACGCCAGCGTTCGAGGCTCAGCCTCCAGACGCGCGCGGCCGCGCATGCCGGGGCGCAGTTCGGAATGGTCGCCCTCGGATGGTATCCGCAACTCGACCAGCCCCACGAAAACGTTTTCGCCATCCCGCACCTCGGCGCGCGGGCGGATCGACTTCAACCTTCCCTCCAAGCTTACGCCGGGCAGCGATTCCAAACGACAATGAACGGTCTTGCCGACGATGGCCCGGTCGATGTCGGCGTCGGGGATGGAAAGTTCGAGGACCAGGGTTCCCGGCGCGGCGACTTCGACTAGCGACTGCCCCTGGGTCAAGCGTGAACCGACCCATACCTGGGGATCACCGCCGATCACCTGCCCGGCAAGGGGACTGCGGATTTCCAGCCGCTGCAGCCGCGCGTCGATCCCCTCGCGTTTCAAGTCCAGGCGTCGCAGCTCGAGTGCGGCCAGTTGGGACGCCGCCGTGTCACTGGCGGCCATGGACCGGTCGCGTTCCTTGGCCACGCGGCTCCGTTCAGCCTCCAGCGAGGCGAGTTCCAGCCGCAGGTCGCGGCCGTCGAGTCGAGCGAGTAGCTGCCCGGATGCCACCCGGTCGCCAGGGCGGACGAGGGCTTCTTCGAGTCGTCCTTCGTGAGGCGCCACGACGAGCCGACGTTCTGCCGGCTGCAGATCCGCGCGACAGGAGATGCGGCAGGGAACGGGAACGGCCAGCAGCGCCGCGGACAGAGCCGAGGCAACCAGCGCGCGTCCCAGGCGCTGCTGCATGGAAAGGTTTCGCCACCGCTGCAGGCGGGGGACGGGAAGCCAGCCACGCGCGGACTGGGCCAGCCCCAGGTGCACGCCCGCCAGTCGTCCCCAGGCCTCCCATCGAGCCCACTCGTCGTCGGACCAGGGATGTTCACCCCACATCAGGCAGACGCCTCGCACCTGCTGCGCTGAATCGCGGAGCAGCAGCGTGCGGATTTGCGGCGCGGCGGACAGTTCGCGCAGCTGTTGCATGGCCTGGGTCGCTCGGCGATCCGGCCTCGAACCGCTCGCCTCATTCGTCCGCAAAACGGCTTCCGCCATCACTGCCTCGATAGAGCCCACCAGCGGCGCGGTGGCGGTGAACGTTCGCTCCGGCGCGAAGGCCAAGAGACGACAGGTTCCACCCCAGCGAAGACGTCCCACGGCCACCATTCGTTCCGCAGCCTTGCGTTCCGTTGCCTGCCGAACCGCGAAGCGACACCACCACGCGGCCACCTCCTCCAGCGACGTCGTGGCGGCGGTGGCGGAGAGGGCGGCGAGCAGGTCGTCCTGCGAAACCGCGGGCGCAGGCGACGAATCCGGTGAAGCATCTGTCGACGGAGGTCGCTCGACGGTGGGTTCGAGCCTCGTCGGTTCTCGAAGCGTGGACCAGCGCCCGCGCCAGGCCCCCGCGAAGCTCGCCTGCAACTGGACCTCGCGCGCGATGCGCGTCAGCGTCGACGGCTCCCGCATATCGCCGTCCAGAAGCAGGACCAACGCCTCGGTAACGCCGTCGGCTCGGGAGACGGGCACGGCGACGGCCAACTGCCCCAGGTCGCTGCCGACGCGCGCGAACTGGACGATTCCATCCGCCGATGCCTTACCTACCAGGGCGATCAACGGACGGGCCAGGGCGTCCGGAACCGCCGCCTGCTCGCCGGTCACACCAAGCACTCCAAGCAGCGGCTGGTACGCCTGCTGCGTTGAGGCAATCGCACCCGCCATCTCGTGCCCCGTGGTTGGGGAGGAACCGTAGAGCGCGGCGAAGGAGGCATGGAGCGAGTGACATACAATGGTCAGCCAGCGGCCGGTGGCTTCCAACTCGGAGCCGCTCGTACGCAGCACGGAGTCCAGCGCCACGTGCAGACGCGAGGGATCCGAAGACGTCGCGTCGCCAGGAGATTCAGCCGCCCGGGATCGTCGAGGTACGACAACGGGACTGCCGGGCGCAGAATGGAGTGGAGAATGCGTCGCTTCATGCATCATGCGAAAACCCGCGTTTTTCCGACCGTTCGTCCCCGCGGCGCCGCCACGGCCACCCTCTCACCCTTGTCCACTCCGCACGCGCACCCACCCCATCCCTGCGATACGCATGGCCCATGTCGTACTGGAGCGCCACCGCACTGCCGCGCCGACACGGGTTCGCTCGAGCGATCGTGGCGGCACGCGCTATCGTGGTCCATGAATAGGTGAAGCGTCTGGCTTTGCGGAGGCACTCGACGGCGGGCCGGCAAGCCCCGTTTCGTCCCGTCGCGCACCGCCGCGTCGCGTTTCGGAAAGCGGCCGCGCAAAGTCCGCGACGCACCGCAATCCGCTGGTGAGGCTGCCCCCGCCGTTGTCCAGCAGGATCGCCACCGCCCGCGTGCCGCTCCGAGCGTCGATCACGGGCGATACCATCTCCACCTGACCGATCTGTTCGCGTCCCAGTTCTGGAAACCGCACGCGCACCGGCTGGCCCTCCTGGAGCCCCGCCGCGACGCGGGGAGGCACATGGAGTCGTACGCGGAGCCGGTCGACCTGCACGATGGTCACGACACGCGGATCGTTGGCTTGGAACGCCTCGCCCTCCTCGCGGTAGACCTCGCTCACCACTCCGTCCACAGGGCTGGTCAGCAGGCGGCGCGCGATCTGGGCTTCGATTCGCTCACACTCCAGCTGCTGCTGCTCGCTCTCCTCGCGAGCCAAAGCCGCGCGCGCCTCGGCCATCGCCAGGTCCGTCTCGGCCCGCTCCACTTCGCTCGCCGTCGCGTTGCCCCGCAGTTGCAGCTGCCGCAGCTGCTCTGCCGTCCGACGCGCCAGCGCAAGTTCCGCGGCAGCCGACCGACGCGCACCCTCCGAAGCCGCCCGGTGTCGGGCCATGTTCAGCGTCTTTTCCAGGACCAGCGTATCGAGACGTCCGATCAGTTCGCCAGCCTTCACCGTCGCCCCCTCGCGGACACGCAGCTCCGTCAGCACTCCCGGTTCCCCCGCCGCGAGGTCAACGGCGCGGAAGGGCTCCGCGAACCCTTCGAAATCGTCGCTCGCCAGATCCACCGACGTCTGGTCCGAGCCGCTTGCGTTCGGTGCGACCGAATCCCCGGCCGCCAGCCGCGCGGACGATGCCAAGAACAGGACGCAGCAAGCCAGCCAAGCCCAAGGGCCTGAGAGCGGTCGGCTCGTGCGAGAACGCGAACGACTCGCGGCCTTCCCGCCTCGCACGCGTACTTTCGGTTGCCAGACGACATCAGTCCTGGATGCCATGGCGGCTCCGACCCGGATGCTCCCCGCGGAGCGCGGGCAGGCGTTTTGGCAGACGACAGGAGAAAGCGCGACGGCCGCAGCCATCGGTCGGTTGCCTCTCCACCGAAGCGGACTGCATCGACGCAGACTCGCGCCGGACATCTGCGGGAAAGTCGCGTATCTTTCGACGAACCGTACCCATGATCCGAATCCTTTCGGGCCAGCAGCGGCTTACGCTATCCGCGATCCTCGTCCGCCGCAGGCTCTCGGGTTCTCGATGCCTTCGATCCAACCCCAGCCTGCCCGGACTTGATCCCTTTCCAGCATCGACCGGTCCCCCCGCTCCGTCCGCAGGCAAAGGTCCGTCGGAACGCCAGCCGGAGTTCCGCACGGGGATGGGTTCCTCCGATCGGGCGAAGATCGCGCGGCGGGCAACCTGGGAAAGCTCTCGAATAAGGATAAAAACCGTTCGGAATGCGGGGGCGGAGCGAACCCACGTTCAAGAATCGAAACGCCTGCTGCTTCCCAGCGATCGTCGGTCGCGATCCCGTCACGGCAGCGTCAAGAATGCGATTGCACAAATTAGACAACTTAGGCAAAATGCGGTCGTTTTGAGAAAGCACCGGGAACGCTTGGACTTGCAGGAGCACTCATGATTCCATTCCTCAACCCCCTGGGTTCGCTCTGGGCCTTCGTGTCGCGGGACTTGAGCGTTCGGAACTTCAGCGCGCGAAGTCGCTTGGCCGGCTGCTGCCTGCTAGCGTGGCTGGGCATCATGACCGCAGTGCGTCCGCTTGAGGCTGCGTTGGAGTATGCATCGCCGCCTGCCGATCGACCGGTCTACTCGGTGCCTTTCAACCAGATCAACGTGGTGAATCCCCAGTACACGGTGAACAACATTCCCGACGTGGGCAGCGTCACGGTCAGTTTCGGGACCCTCTTTGCCGGCCAGTCCTACGGAAGCAGCGGCAACTCCCTGGCGGACACGTCTCCCAGCAATCCGTTGACCTTGGACTACAGCCAGGGCAGTGCCGTCACGATGTTCGACTTGGCGCATCCGCAGAGTCTGGTGCTGGGCAGCAAGATTGGCAACAAGCTCTATACCGCTCCGCTTGCCATCCACTTCAGCCAGGACGTCAGTCACGTCCTCTTCGACCTGGGGCACCTGGATCAGAATTCTCCGACGCGGATCGAGGGCTACGACCGCTCGGGAAACAGCCTGGGAGTTCTGGGCGGCCTATCGTCCGGTTTCGTGTCGACGTCGGTGGGGGATACGACGGGCGGCAATCGGATCGCGGGCCTCTCGATCTATGTGCCGGACGGCGAGATGGACTGGGAAGGTTTCGGGTTGAGCAACGTCCGCTTCAGCCTGGGTTCCGGCAGCGAGCCGCAGGTTCCGGAGCCGAGCGCCCTGGTGGTGTGGGCGGTCCTGGGTCTGGTCGGCGGGTCAGGTGCCAGTTGGTACAAGAAGCGAGCGGCCCTGGCAAAGGCCTGCTGATCACCCGTCGAGCGGGACTCGCATGGCTGCTTCTTCAGAACGCCACCGGGAACCCGGGCGTGGGTGAAGTTTGGCGATCGTTCGGTCTGGACGGATTACAACGCTGGTAGGACAAGTGCCGAAACGGATCGACTTGCGGAGAAGCGGGGTCGATCATTCAGTAGCAGTTAGTCCTATCATTCCTTGCGGCCGGCTCCAACCGGGGCGTTGACTCGAGACGTCGGCGTGTTTCACGCCCGTCCCGCCCATCATCGCTCGACGGTTCCCTTCCCAAGCCGACCCGCCCAGTTCCAGGGGCTTCCCCGATGAAGATCACGACTTTCCTGCGTGCGCGGCTGCGCACCCGTCGTCTGAGCACTCGGAGTCTACTGTGGAGCGGACTGATGCTCGCCGCCGTTCCCATGGCCCGGGCGGCCGACTCCCCATCTCCGCCCGCTCCACCGACCCCCGCCGCCAGTGCAGTCGAGTCCAGCGCAACTCAGTCCACAGGCACCCCTTCATCGGCCCGCGACAGCGGCTCCGTCGACAAGGCTGGCTGTGACGATTCCGGCTGTGACGCGCCCGGCAGCGACGGCGGTTTCTCGGCCGGCCTGCTTTCCTCCGACGGTGACTGCGACGCGCCAGGAAGCGACACGAAGGATGCCTGTGACGGAGTCGTGGCACCCAACGGCCGGATCCAGTCCCAACTGCGACTGGGTTCGCTGTTCGGCGGCAAGAGCCTGGCGGCCGGTTGCGACGCGGGCAGCTCGCAGGATGACGCCTGCGCCGGCCTGGGCTCGGGCGATCGCTGCGATGCGGCGACCTGCGATGCGGCCGATGGGTCCTGCGGCGCGGGCAAGTGCGACGACAACTCCTGCGACTCCTGCGAGAACGTCGTCACCTCGTCGTGCGTGCCCTGCACGAACCAGTGGACGGTGTGGACCGAGGTGATGTTCCTGCGTCGTTCGGACGCCAGTTCGTTCCCGTTGATCACGGACCAAAACACGGGCGACACCCTGCTGAACGCGAACCAACTGGACTTCCAGCATCGAGCGGTCCCGCGGATCTTCTTGATTCGCGACTACTGCGACTGCTGGGGCTGGGAGATTGGTTATTTTGGCCTGCAGTCGTGGGACTCGACCGGCGAGGGCGGTGGCGAGCTGTCACCGGTGCTCAACGGCCCGGGCATTCCCATCGGCTCCACGGCGCCCGGCACGATCTACCAGGCGCACTACGGTTCCGATCTGCACAACGCGGAGTTCAATGTGCGACGCCGGACCGGTCCCTGCGTGACGTGGATCGCGGGCTTCCGGTTCGTGGAACTGCAGGAAAGCCTGCGAGCGGGTTCGATCGCGCCGACGACGACCGACCTGTATTCGGTCGACACCAACAACCAGTTGTATGGGTTCCAGGTCGGAGCGAACGCGCAGGTCCTGAACTGCGGCGGGCGTTTCCATGTCGACGGCCTCTTCCGCACGGGCGTCTTCAGCAACAACGCGCAGCAGACGACGCATTCACCGCTGGGCAATGTGATCCCCGAGTCGGTACCGTCCCTGACGGCTGGTGCGACCCAGACAGCCTTCCTCGGAGAACTGGGCCTGCGAGGCGTCTACCAGCTGACCAATTCGATCGGCATCTACGGCGGTTACTCGGCGATCTGGGTGGACGGCCTGGCCCTGGCACCGGCGCAGGTGTCGGCGACCAACCTGTTCGGCACGCCGTCGGCGTCGATCAATACAACCGACGCGGTCTTCTTCCACGGAGCGACCGTCGGCCTGCAGGCATCGTACTGAGCGAGGCAGGCGGCGAGGCGAATCTGCCGGGCGGACCGGGCGATACCGGCAGTCCAACAGGGCGGACCGGGCGATACCGGCAGTCCACGGGGCGGACCGGGCGATACCGGTCCGCCTGCGAGTCGGGTGCCACCTCATTTGCCGCCGGAATGTCCTCTTCAGGCGCGGGGCGTTGCGTCGAGGTGGTCGATCACGGCGCGGTACTTCGGCGCCCGCGCCGGATCCTGGCCGTCGTACTCCATCAACCCCCAGGACCCGAACTTCGTATACTCGCCGACGGAGTGGTACAGGCACATCAGGCCGCCCCCGGACTCCTCGTTCCACAGCTTGAGATAGTCGCGATACAGGTCGTACATGCCGGGCGCTCGGTTGGCGAGTGCGAACAGGTCGACCAGTTTGACATCGTTCATCAGCGGCCCGACACCGGCCAGATGCTGGCCTCCTTCGTAGGCCAGCAGTTTCATGCCCAGCTTGTCGGCCAGTTCACGATGCCCGCGAATCTCGGCGGGCAGCCCGTCGAGGCTTTTGCGACACTCCTCCAGCACGCGTTCCACGCCCCCGTCACGAATTTCGGAGGCCAGTTCCCGTTTGGAGCCCAGTCGGCCACCGAAGTAGGGCGCGATGGCCGTGGCATTGATCGAGCCGGACACCTTCATGTCGACCAGGCGACGATCGCGGCCGTAGGCCGCTGACTGCA
>JBIIEC010000293.1:0-7901 GCA_044238045.1 Pirellulaceae bacterium
TGCAGGCCGAGCACCGCGGTGATATCGAGCCCCTCGCCGCGCACCAGATCGGCAATCTGCCCGGTCCGCTGCACATGGTATTCCAGCCAATCGTTCGACTGTGCCTGGCAATGATGATGCTGCGGAAAACCTCCGTTCCAGACTTCGTTGGAGTGCTCCACGTAGATCGGACGACTGGACTTCCAGCGTGCCTTGAGCAGGCGGGCGACCTCGCGGACGTAGTCATCGCTTGCCTGGTGATGGACGCAGTACCAGAGGCCGCAATCGGCGGCCAGGCACAGGTCGACCATGTGTTCCAAGGCCACTTCGCGGTCGGCCTGCGTGAACGATCCGGGAGTCACCCGCCGCGACCAGTCCATCTCTCGGTCTTCGTTGGTGAGTCCCCAGTCCATGAACCGCAACGTCGAGAAACGACGACAGCGTTCCAGGAACGGCGAGGCGAACACCTGCTTGCCTTCACCGCCTGCCTCGACGATGCGCAGGCTCTTGATCGGGGCCTTCACAAAGATCAAAACGCGTTTATTCGGCTGCGACTTGCGGAAGGTGAGGTCGTTGGAGTTGTCCACGCGGACCGCATCGCGGGGTCCCTCGTAGGTCACGCGGTACAGCGTGTTGGCGTGGCCTGGACGGAGGTCCAGCACCAGGGCGGCCTCGTGTCCTTTCGGCACGCTCTTGAGCCAACCGCGTTCATCGAACTCCAGCGGCTCGCCATCGCCCCACGATCCGCCGATGCGATTGGAGACCGGGGTGCTGATGGTATCGGCAAGGTTCTCGAAGGGGCGTTCGGAGGTGTAGTACCTCACGGTGGCGAGGTTCAGTCCGAGCGACGCGCCCGAGGGGGCATCGGCGGCGGCCGCGACCAGGGGGCTTGCCTGCCAGGCGAGCCCCGCCAGGGAACCGGCCGCGAGAACTCCCCCCAGCATCTGCCGGCGATCCAGGGACCTGGAAAACAGTTCGTTGCCCATGACGGGAACTCCAATCACGTGAAGAGGGGGAAAACAAAAAACGATCGTCTCATTCGTTCCGTGCTCCTTCACGCTTGGTGAGTGACGCGAGTCTGTCACTGGGGATCCAGCACCGACAGTCCCTGGAGACGCAGCCACTGCAGGCAGCGATCGGGCCAGCTGGACGTGGCGGGCAGGTCGGCGGCGAGTCCCACGCCATGGGGCCCCTGCTGGTAGACGTGGAGTTCCGCCGGGACCTTGGCGCGGCACAGGGCCTCATAAAACACCAGGCTGTTCTCCACCGGCACGGGTTCATCTTCTTGCGTATGGAAGAGGAAGGTCGGCGGACATTCGGCCGTTACCTGCGTCTCATTCGATAGCGACTTCACCAGTTCCGGATCGGGACTCTCGCCCAGCAGGTTGCGTTGCGAACCGCGGTGGGTGAAGGGCCGATCGAAGGCGATCACCGGATAACACAGGATCATGAAGTCGGGGCGGCAGCTGAAGCGGTCCACGGGGTCGTCGGCGTCGGCGCGTCCGGTGTCGAAGTGCGTGCCGGCCGTCGAGGCGAGGTGTCCGCCGGCGGAGAAGCCCATGACACCGACCTGCGCGGGATTCACCTTCCAGTCCGCGGCCTTGGCGCGCACCGTGCGGATGGCCCGCTGCGCGTCCAGGAGCGGAGCCGGATGGCCATAGCCTTTGCCGCGATGGCGATAGTCGACGATCACGGCGGCGATACCATGGGCGTTGTACCAGCGGGCAATCTGATGCCCTTCGTGATCGAAGGCCAGTCCGCCATAACCGCCGCCCGGACAGACGACCACGACAGGAACCGCCGCCTGCGGGTCGCTCGCGGGACGTCGCGCGTCGAGATAGAGGACCAGTTTCGGGATGTCCTTCTCTTCGGAACCGACCGCTCCCGGTGCGTCGCCGGGCCACAGGCGATGGGTAGCGGCGGGAGTATCCGCAAGTCCGCGTGCGGCGAGCGTGGACACCAGCCAAGCGGCTGCCAGCACGCAGCGTGCGGCCCAGCGGCTGCATGAGCCCGATGCCGCGCGTGGAAACGGCGGTGCAGGGGTCGATTCCGAGGGGATAGGGATCGCGTCGGAGGCCCGTTCCTTGCTACACTTGCCGATCGTTTGGCGGGCGGTCATGGGGTAACCCTTCCTTGAAAAACCGTTGGGGAAAGAAGACACGAACAGTCTAAGACGGTTACGGCAGGCGGGCAAACCGTGCCCCGAACCGCTCCGGCCCCGCTCGCTGACCCACCGCTTTACTGCCCGCCGCGAGAAGACCACTCGCCCCGGTCCGCTTTCGGTCCCCACGGACTTCGCCCCAGGGAACTCCGCGCCATGCCCAACGACCTCGCCTCTTTCCACGAACCGCTCACCGACCTGTTTGCCCGGCTCGTGCGTCCCGAGGACGCGGAGCGGTGGCGTCTGACATCCGAGCAGGTGGAGGCGTATCATCGGGACGGTTATGTGGCGGGCATCCGCGTACTGGAGCCGGAGCAGGTAGAAGCGCTGCGGAACGAGTTGCAGGCCTTTTTCCAGCCCGATCATCCCGGGCACGAGTTCTGGTACGAGTACCATACCAACGAGTCGGCGCGGCCCGAGCAGGTGCTGTTCCATGCGTTGGGCGCGTGGCGGATCGGCCGCGGCTTTCACGACATTCTCTGGAACCCCGCCTTCACGATCCCTGCCAGCCAGTTGCTGGACGGACCCGTGCGTTTCTGGCACGACCAGCTCTTCTGCAAGCCCGCCCATCATGGGGGCGTGGTGGCTTGGCACCAGGACTACTCGTACTGGACGCGCACCGCGCCGCTCGCCCACTTGACCTGCTGGATCGGCCTGGACGACGCGGACGAGGCGAACGGGGCGGTGCAGTACATTCCCGGCAGCCACCGCTGGAACCTGCTGCCGATCACCGGGCTGGCCGGCAACATGGACGCGATCCGCGAAGTACTGACGGACGAACAGTGGTCTCAGTTCCGCAACCCGGTGACGACGCGCCTGCGGGCTGGCGAAGCGACCTTCCATCATCCGCTGATGGTGCATGGGTCGCGTGAGAACGTGACGGATCGGCAGCGCCGCGCCACGGTGATCAACGTGGTGCGCGACGGCGTCCGATCCGAGAGCGACAAGCCGCTTCTGGCGGGCGTGCCGGTGGTGCCGCCCGGCACGCCGCTGGGAGGCAACTTCTTCCCGCTGCTGTACGCGCCGGACGCCGGCAGTTCCGCCGCGTCGCGCGCCGCGGACGAGAGGCGGTAGGGGACGAATGGCGTCGCGCGACGAGGGACCTGGAGCCGTCGGCATCTCGAAGCACGATCCGGCGTGGCTGGCAACGGCCTGCGGCGTGTTCTCTGCCGTGGCGTACACGCTGGCGAACATCTGCCTGCGCTCGCTCACGCACCTCGATCCAGCCTTCGTGTCGATGGTCAAGGCGTTGCCGACCGTCGTCGTGCTTGCCCCCCTCGTGGCCCTCCGCGCGGCGCGTGGCCAGCGGCTGATGCCTTCATTCTCGCTGCTCGCGCTCGTAGCCGTGATCGCCGTGGTCGGCCAGGTGGGCGGCAACATCGGCTTTCAATCGTCCCTCGGCCTGGTCGGCCTCGCACTCGCCGTGCCGATCAACCTCGGCGTGATGATCCTGGCCGGCGCCATCCTTGGCCACTGGCTGCTCGGCGACCAGGTCTCCCGCAGCATGGTCTGGGCCTCGTGCGTGCTGGTCGTCGCGATTCTCGTGTTGAGCCTGGGCGCTCCCCAAGCCAACCTTCGCCTGCACTCCGGCGTCAACGCGGACCGACCGCCCTGGTGGTGGTCGCTGGCGGGCGTGTTCATCTCCTGCGTTTCCGGACTCGCCTACTCCTGCCTCAGCGTGACGCTCCGCTACGTCACCAACCGCGGCGCACCGATCGCGAGCGTGCTGCTGGTGATCGGCACGGTGGGTGCCGTGACGCTGGGCGCGATCGCCGCCGCGCGTTTGGGCGGACTTCCCTGGCAATCCGTCTCCTCGCGCGACATGGCCTGCCTGCTCGGCGCCGGCTTCAGCAACGTGTTCGCCTTCATCGCGCTCACCCGGGCGCTGCAGCTGTCCAGCGTGATGTTCGTCAACGCGCTCAGCGCCTCGCAGACCGCCTTCTCCGCCCTCGCCGGCGTGCTGATCTTCCGGGAACCCTTCACCCTGGCCCTGGCCTTGGGCGTCGGCCTCACGGCCCTGGGACTGTTGATGACCAAGGGCCGCAAGCCGCAGCGGCCCGTCGAGCCGGGCGAACCCAGCGAAGGCGCGTTCGTGGACCGCGCGGAGAGACCGGCGGGAGGCGTCGAATGAGTCGCCCCACAGGCCCGCGTCATGCCGACTCCACCGCCTATGCGTGGTTCGCGGAAGCCGTGCCGCAACTTCATACCACCCGCGGGCTGGTGACGCTCGCCACCGCCATCGCGCGGCACAAGCTACAGGACGTGCACCCGCGCGAGGTGCTGAACGAGATCGACCGCATTGCCGAATCGGTCCGTGCTGCAGTCCGCAACCCCACGCCGCCGGCCCTGCTCGCCAACCTGCATGAACGGCTGTTCGAGGAGTTGGGATTCCGCGGCAATGCCAGCAACTACTACGACCCGCGCAACAGCTTCCTGCCGTCCGTGCTGGAAACGCGCCGCGGCATCCCGATCACGCTCGCGCTGCTCTACAAGGCCGTGGCCGAACCGCTGGGTATTCCTGTTCGCGGCCTGAACTCCCCGGGCCATTTCCTGGCCCAACTCGAACTGCCCGACGATCACTCGATCATCGATACGTTCGAGGGCGGCACGCTGCTGACCGTCGAGGAGGCGGTGGCGCGCATCGAAGCCGCCTTTGGCAGGCCGCTCCCGCACGGCACGTTCTGGCTGCAACCGGCCTCCCATGACGTCTGGATTCGGCGTATGCTGCTCAACCTTCAAAACATCTACTCCATGCAGCAAAATGAGCCCGACATGGCGGCGATGCGGGAACTGGAGGCGTTGCTTCCCCCGTGAGCTTCGCGAACTCCGCCAGCATCGCCAAAGGTGACCGGCTGGGCCGCGGAGTGGACCCGAACGTGACCGACCGACGGTCGTCGAGTCGACGATCCAGAGCCTGCTATTCTGAGGAGCCACACGAACGATGACAGCGCGTTTTTCCGTGATCTCGCCCGTGGATGGGCGCGTGTATGTGGAGCGAGAGTACGCCGACGCGGCGGAGGTCGACCAAGCCGTGGACCGGGCGCGCGAAGCGCAGCGTCACTGGAAGCATGTGCGTCTTGAGGAACGCATGGCCCTGTGCCGCCGTTTCGTGGAGGCGTTCGAGGCCAAGTCGGCGGCGATCGCGGAAGAGATCGCTTGGCAGATGGGACGGCCGATCCAGTATGCGCCGGGCGAAGTGCGGGGCCTTGCGGAACGAGCCCGTTCCATGATCGAGGCAGCTCCCCGCGCGCTGCACGACATCGATCCGGGCGAGAAGGAAGGCTTCCGGCGATTCATCCGTCGCGAACCGCTGGGAGTCGTGCTGGCTGTCGCCGCCTGGAACTACCCCTATCTGATCGCGGTCAACAGCGTGGTGCCCGCGATCCTGGCTGGCAACACGGTGCTCCTGAAACACTCGGCCCAGACCCCCCTGTGCGCGGAGCGTTTCGCGGAATGCTTCCGCGAGGCGGGCCTGCCGGAGGGCGTCTTCCAGTACCTGCACCTCGACCACGCCGGCACCGATCGCCTGGTCCGCGACCCGCGCATCGACTTCATCGCCTTCACGGGGTCGGTCCGCGGCGGTCATGCCATCCAGTCCGCGGCGTCGGAACGATTCGTCGGCACCGGCCTGGAACTGGGCGGCAAGGATCCGGCCTATGTGCGAGCCGATGCCAACTGCCAGCATGCCGTCGAGAACCTGGTCGACGGCGCATTCTTCAACTCCGGACAGTCCTGCTGCGGCATCGAACGCATCTACGTCCATGCGTCAATCTACTCGTCCTTCGTTGACGCCTTCGTCGAGCTGACGCGCCAGTATCGCCTCGGCAACCCGCTGGACCCGTCCACGACGCTGGGTCCCGTCGTGCGTCCGGCCGCTGCGAAGTTCGTGCGGGACCAGATCGCCGCCGCCGTGGCCGCCGGCGCACGTCCGTTGGTGGATCCGCGAGCGTTTCCGTCCGACAGCCCCGAGGGCCCGTACCTCGCGCCCCAGGTGCTGGTCGACGTGAACCACCGGATGGAGATCATGACGGAGGAGACGTTCGGGCCGGTGGTCGGCATCCAGTCGGTACGCGACGACGCCGAGGCGGTCGCCTGCATGAACGACAGCCGCTACGGATTGACCGCGTCGGTGTGGACGGCCTGCGAGGAGACGGCCATGCGACTCGGGGAGCAGGTGGAGACGGGCACGTGGTTCATGAACCGCTGCGACTACCTCGACCCCGCGCTCGCCTGGGTCGGCGTCAAGGACTCCGGACGCGGCTGCACTCTCTCGACCGTCGGCTTCGAACACCTGACGCGGCCCAAGTCGTTTCATTTGCGGCGCGTGTAGGCAGCGTCTCCTGGCGCCGCTGCTACGCTCCGCACCTTCTGAACAGCACCGTCTGCATAGCACCGTCTGAACAGCACCGCCTCGTCACACGGCCACGACGCGGCGGAAACGCCCCGGCAACATCTCGTTTCCCAATCACTCCACAAGGCACCAGCATGAGTCGCCCATCCGACATCCGGGTTCTGGAAGCTCGCTCGCAGGCGAGGCGGATCGCTTATCGGGCGCCGATCAAGTTCGGCGGACGCGTTGTCACCGACGTCACGATGCTGGACGTGCAGTTGGACGTGGTCACGCGGGACGGGAAGCGGGCCACCGGGTATGGGTCGATGCCGCTGGGAAACGTGTGGGCGTGGCCCAGTTCCGCGAGTACGACCGAACAGACGCTGGCAGCCATGCGGGAGTTGGGGGAGCGATTCGCGTCCGCGTGCGTCGACCCGGACCTCACGGGACACCCGCTGGAGGTGGCGCAGGCGTGGCACGCGCGGCGGACACAGATCGCGGCGGAGGTCGTGGAGCGTCTGGGAATCCCTGAGTCCATGCCGGTGCTGGCGCAGATGGTGGCGGCCAGTCCTGCGGAAGCGGCGTTGTTCGACGCCCAGGGCCGCGCGCTCGGCGCGAACTCCTACCAACTGCTCTCCGCCGACTTCATGAACCATGACCTGTCGCGATGGCTGGGCGACGACTTCCGCGGCCACTATCTGGACCGTTATACGCGGACCACGCCGCAACCGCGCATGCCCCTCTACCATCTGGTCGGCGCGCTCGATCCTCTCACCGCCGCCGAGGTGAGCCAACCCGTGGGCGACGGCCTTCCCGAGACGCTCGGCGAATGGATCCATGCCGACGGCCTGACGCACCTGAAGATCAAGCTCAACGGCGACAACCTGCAATGGGACGTGGAGCGCGTGGTGGGCGTGGACCGGGTGGCGCGCGAAGCGCAGGCCGCGCGTGGCTGTCCGCGCTGGTACTATTCGCTGGACTTCAACGAACGCTGCCAGGACGTGGAATACGTACTCGACTTCCTGCAACAGTTGCGCGAGCGGGCGGCGGACGGGTTTGACCGCGTGCAGTATATAGAGCAGCCCACGCACCGCGACCTGGCGGGCCATCGGCATCTGCGGATGCACGCGGCGGCGCGCATCAAGCCGGTGGTGATCGACGAGTCGCTGGTGGACTTGGAAAGTTTGCACCTCAGTCGCGAACTGGGATATTCCGGCATCGCGCTAAAATCGTGCAAGGGGCATGGCGAGGCGCTGCTCATGGGCGCGGCGGCGCAGCACTACGGCCTGTTCCTGTGCGTTCAGGACCTGACCTGTCCCGGCGCATCCTTCCTGCACTCGGCGTCCCTCGCCGCGCGCATCCCGACCGTCGCTGCTATTGAGGGCAACAGTCGCCAGTACTGCCCCGCCGGCAACGAAGGCTGGCGGACTC
>JBIIEC010000434.1:0-5033 GCA_044238045.1 Pirellulaceae bacterium
ATGCTGGCCGCGGGGAACCTGCCGGGCGGTTTGACGCAGGAGGCAGTGCAGACGGCGTTGACCGGCGTGACGGCGGCTCTGGAAGCCCAGGACGTGGAGGCGGCTCGCAAGATCCTCGGCGACCTGTTCCAGTCGATGGCGGACAACCAGCAGCAGTCGTTGATCGACCGCGTGACGTCGGGGATCAAGGCTCAGGTGGAGAAGCTGCAGTCGATGCTGGCCGCGGGGAACCTGCCGGGCGGTTTGACGCAGGAGGTAGTGCAGACGGCGTTGACCGGCGTGACGGCGGCTCTGGAAGCCCAGGACGTGGAGGCAGCTCGCAAGATCCTCAGCGACCTGTTCCAGTCGATGGCGGAAAACCAACAGCAGTCGTTGATCGACCGCGTGACGTCGGGGATCAAGGCTCAGGTGGAGAAGCTGCAGTCGATGCTGGCTGCGGGGAACCTGCCGGGCGGTTTGACGCAGGAGGCAGTGCAGACGGCGTTGACCGGCGTGACGGCGGCTCTGGAAGCCCAGGACGTGGAGGCGGCTCGCAAGATCCTCAGCGACCTGTTCCGGTCGATGGCGGAAAACCAGCAGGAGCAGACGCTGTTGGAGCGGATGACGGCGGCGATCAAGGCCCAATTGGAAGGCATCCAGAAGGCCGCTGATGCGGGCAAACTGCCGGCGGGAGTGACTTCGGAGGCCGTGAGTGCGGCGATCGAGGAAGCCACGAAGGCTCTGGAGTCGAAGGACATCCAGGGAGCTCGTCAGATCCTCGCGAACCTGCTCAAACCGGCGGTGGACAACGACAAGCCCGCGCCGCCGGCGCCGCCCGTTGTCTCGCTGCCGGTGGCTCCTACCCCGCTGCCGATCCCGGTGCCGCTGCCCAACCTGCCAGTGAACCTGCCGGCCCAGGTGACGAACGTGGGGGCTCGGATTGCCAACGTCGCGAAGTCGTTTTTCGGTCGCTAGGTTTGAGGGTAGCACGGCCGTCCGGGCCGCGCCTCAAACGCTGAACTCGATCGCTCAACTCCAAGCATCTCCGGTCTGGCGTCCGTCGCCGCCGGAGGTTGCCTCTCTCACCGCAGCCGCCTCGTTCGCAGTCTCCTTTCCTGCGGACGGGGCGGCTGCTTTTTTATGCGCCTCGCCAAGAGGTTCTCCATCGTCTCGAATCCGGAACAGGATGGCCTCCAGCGACCCAGGGGGCTTGCTCCTCGAACGGCGTCCCACCGATGTCGCTCGCCGTGACAGGATCTTGTCATGTCCCGCCCTTTCTGCTGGAAATCGGCTTGGATTGGCGGATAATCAGCAACCTCCCGACATGCGAGCGAAGTCGGCGGTGCCGGGAGGCGGGCGAGAAATCGATCGGAAGAGGGTTCAAGACGCGAGGTACTGGCGACCATGAGGCGACACCGGAAGAATCGTAGTGGATTGGAGTCCCTGGAGACGCGGCAGGTGATGGATGCCACGCTGGTCTTCAACGAGTTGATGTACAACTCGCCGGACAACAGCGAAACGCGCGAGTTCGTCGAGTTCCACAACCAGATGGGCGTGGACTTGGATGTGTCGGACTGGCGCGTGGCGGATGGGATCAGCTACCGCTTTCCGGTGGGCACGATCGTTCCCGCAGGCGGTTATATCGTCTTGGCCAAGGACCCGGCGATAATGACGCCGGTCGTGGGGCAACCGGTGCTGGGGCCATTTGAGGGGCGTCTCTCGAATTCCGGTGAGCGTTTGGAGCTGCGCGATCGCAACCAGCGGTTGATGGACGTGATCGAGTACGACGATCAGACGCCGTGGCCGCTGGAGGCAGATGGTGCGGGAGCGTCGTTGGCAAAGCGGCAGCGCCTGACACGCAGCGACGAACCAACGCACTGGGGATCGAGTATTTTGGTGGGAGGAACACCGGGACGGGCGAACTTCAGCGACCAGTCGCCGGCGGTGCCTCCGGTCGATCTTCGTCCCGAGAACGTCCAGGTGGTCCTGAACGAAGTCGCCGCGCTGGGCACGTCGGACTTCTTCGTGGAGTTGGCCAACCGCGGTCCGCAGTCGCAGGATCTCTCCGGCATGCGTCTGATCTCCGGTGGGACGGTGGTCTACACCTTCCCGGCGGGTTCGACGTTGGGCGGTTCGGGGCTGGTCGCGATCTCCACCAGCGGGCAGGGGCTGCCCGTCAACCTGGAATGGGTGGCGCTGGCTTCGGCGGACGGGAACCAAGTGCTGGATGCCGTGGACACCAGCCAGCAGGCCCAGGGTCGTTATCCGGATGCTCGCAGCCCGTTCCGGAACGAACAGGTGGCGACTCCCGGCCGGCCCAACACGGTCGCGCTGCAGGACGCGGTGGTGATCAACGAGATCATGTACAACTACCGTCCGGAGGCGGCGAAGGCGGCGATTCCGCCGGCGCTGGAGCGAACGCCCGTGGTTACGTTGAACGGGACCTGGCGTTACAACGAATCGGGCGAGGCCCTGCCCATGGGGTGGGAAAAGTCGTCGCACGCGCTGGGCGGCAACTGGAAGAGTGGTCCTGGCCTGTTTGGGTTCGAGACCAACCCCGTGGTGCCTCCTGGGATCGGCACGACGTTTGTCGATCCGATCACGACGGGTTTCATCACTTACTACTTCGAGACCGATTTCCAGGTGACGGCCGAACAGTTGGCGGGCGCCGCTCAGCTGTTCTTGCGTCATGTGGTCGATGATGGTGCGGTGTTCTACTTGAATGGAGTGGAACTGACTCGCTTCAACATGCCGGCCGGTCCGGTGGACAGCACGACGGTGGCGACCGCGACGATCAACAACGCCACGGGCAGCGATCCGATCGCCGTGCCCGCCGCGGCGCTCGTCGCGGGAAAAAACCGCCTGTCGGTCGAAGTGCACCAGCGGACTGCGGGCAGCAACGATGTCTTGTTTGGGGCCGAGTTGAGCGTAGCGCGGCAGTTGGACAACGGCACGCCGCCCAAGCCGTTCTTGGAGAATCCGGAGGAGTGGATCGAGCTATACAATCGTTCTTCCAAGGCGGTGGACCTGGGCGGTTGGAAGTTTGACCAGGGCGTGGACTACGAGTTTCCGGCGGGCACGGTGATCGGCCCGGGCGAATATCGGGTGGTGGCCCGCGATGCGGAGACGCTTCGCGCCAGTCGCCCAGCGATCGCTCCGCGCGTGCTGGGCAGCTATGACGGGCAGCTCAGCAATGGTGGCGAGTGGCTGCGACTGCTGGATGCGAATGGCAATCCGGCCGACGAGCTGCGTTACCATGAGGATGGCCAATGGCCCGCCGCGGCCGATGGCGAAGGCTCCAGCCTGGAACTGCGCGATCCGCTTGCCGACAACGCCAACGGCAACGCCTGGTCGGCCAGCGAGGAGTCGCATCGCGCGATCTGGAAGACGTATTCCTATCGCGGTGTCGCCGCCCGCAGTTCGCTGGGGCCCGACGGGCGATGGCAGGAGTTTGTGCTCGGCATGCTGGATGACGGCGAAGTGCTGCTGGATGACATCCAGGTGATCCAGGATCCGGGCGGACAGGCGATCAACCTGATCCAGAACGGCACCTTCGAGGCGGATGTGGTGGGCGAGACGCCCGCGAAGTGGCGGGCGATCGGCAACCATCGCCAGAGTCCCGTGGTGATGGATCCCGACAATCCTGCCAACAAGGCCTGGAAGCTCGTGGCCACCGGCGCGACCGAACACATGCACAACCATGCCGAGACGACGCTCAAGATCGGCGATGCCATCGCCACGATCCAGAACGGCACGGAGTATGAGATCCGGTATCGCGCAAAGTGGGTGACGGGCTCCAACCAGCTGCATTCGCGTCTCTATTTCAACCGCCTGGCGCGCACGACGCCGCTGCAGCAGCCCGACCGCCATGGCACTCCGGGCGAAGTGAACAGCACGCGCGTCGCCAATATCGGGCCGGTCTACCAGCACCTGATCCATGCGCCGGTGGTACCGGAGGAGAACCAGCCGGTCACCGTGTCGGTGGACATCATGGATCCGCAGCGGATCGCTTCGGCGACCGTCTGGTATTCGGTCGAAGGGGGAACGTGGCAGCAGGTGCCGATGACCTTCGCGGGCGGCGATCGCTACCAGGGCGTCATTCCAGGCCAGGCGGCCGCACGCGTCGTGCAGTTCTATGTCGAGGCGCTTGACGGCAACGGCGCGGTCTCGACCTTCCCGCAACGCGGCAAGGATTCCCGCGCGCTCTACAAGGTCCAGGACGGACTCACCAGTTCAACTGGCATCCACAACCTGCGGCTGGTGGTCACGCCTGCCGATGGTGACTTCCTGCATGCCGACGTCGAACTGATGGGGAACGGCGGCGTCGGGGCCACGGTGATCCACAACGAGACCCATGTCTACTACGACGTCAACCTGCGCACCAGCGGCAGCCAGCGCGCCCGGCCCTACCAGCCGCGTTTGAGCTTCGCGATCGGCTTCCATAGCGACCAGCAGTTCCGCGACGTCTACAGCAGCATCACGCTCGATCGCTCCGAAAGTGTGGGCTATGGCCAGCGCGAACACATCTACCACCACGCCATGAACCGCGTCGGCGGGCTGCCCACGGAATACCACGACCTGTTCCATATCATCACGCCGAAGCGGGAGCATACGGGCGGGGCCGAGGCGCAGTTGGCCCGCTATTCGGACCTGTTCTTGGATGAGCAGTACGAGAACGGCGGCTCCGGGCAGTTGTACGAATACGAGCTGACCTACTTTCCGACGACGACCAAGGGGGGCGGTCCCGAGGGACGGAAGCTGCCGCAGCCGGACGATGTCGCGGGCGTGAACATCCGCTACATCAGTCCCAACAAGGAGGACTATCGCTGGGCGTTTCTGAACAAGAACAACCGCCAGCAAGATGACTACTCGCAGCTGATCGAGTTCACGAAGGTGATGTCGTTGCCGACGACGGAGTTCGCCGCGCAGGCCTCCACGGTGCTGGATGTCGACCAGTGGTTGCGCGCGTTCGCCTTCGGCGTCATGACCGGACACGGCGACAATTATCTCAGTGACGGCGCCCAGCACAACCTGCAGATGTATGTGCGTCCCAC
>JBIIEC010000073.1:0-17525 GCA_044238045.1 Pirellulaceae bacterium
AGTTTCCCAGTGACCCATGTCACGCGTGACCTTGCGGGTCATCGTCACCGGAACCATCCGGCAGACGTTCCGCACGCCCTGACGCTCTTCCTGCACCGGCACCGAAACGTTGTAGGTCTGTTCCTTGGTCGTCTGCACCGGCACCGAGACGTTGTAGGACTCTTCCTTCATCGTCGTGACGGGGACGCTGACGTTGTACGATTCTTCGCGAGTCGAGTGCACCGGCACCTGGACCGTGTAGCTCTCTTCCTTCGTCGTCGTCACCGGCACGCGCACCGTGTACGACTCTTCCTTCATCGTCGTCACCGGCACCGTGACGTTGTACGACTCTTCACGAGTCGAGTGGACCGGCACCGTGACGTTGTACGACTCTTCGCGGGTCGAGTGGACCGGCACCGTGACGTTGTACGTCTCTTCCTTGTTCTCCGTCACGGGCACGGAGACCACATAGGACTGCTCTACCTGCTTCGAGACGGGAACCTGGACCTGGTACTCCTTCGTCACCGTGCGGACGACGGGCACCTTCACCGTGTAGGTCTCGGTCACTTCCCGGGTCACCGGAACCTGGACCGTGTATTCCTGGGGAACGTCCTTCCAAACCGGAACCTGGACCGTGTAGTCCTTCGTCACATCCTGCCAGTAGGGGACCTGGACCGTGTACGAACGGGTTTCCGTCCGCGTCACCGGCACCTGGACCGTGTAGTTCTCGGTGCGGGTCCGCTGCTCGGGCACCATCACCGTGTGGTTGTGCGTGACCTGCTTCGTTTCCGGCACCATCTTGTAGCTGGTCACCGTGCGCTGACGCGTCTCACGACGATACTCCGTCGCATTCACGACCTGCGTCTCGGTGATCCACTGCGGAACCATCACCGTCCGCTCGACCACGCAATCGCCGGCACCAGCGCCAGCACCCGCGGATACGGCCATGCCACCCGCCACATCGCCCGCACAATCCAATGCAGCACCTGCAGCCGCCGAAGCGCAACCGGGAGCCGCCGCACAACCACGGCGTCCAGCCTGAGCGGGCGAGACCACGCCCACCAGAGCCACAGTCGCCAGAGACCACCAAAACAATCGCTTCATTTGAGTCCTTCTCCTTCGAACAAGTGATCACAAGATGAGAAACTTGAAAGCTATGTAACACATCGGTTAGATAAAGCAACGCGACCGATTGAAGAAGATACACAAAACGGGAAAGGTCCGACAAGTGCCTCTGCTAGCCGCTAGAGGGAATTACCCAAAACCCCCATGTACTCATGCAATCAAGGCATTTCCGGCCGTTTTTTTGAGCGCGAGATTGCGGGCGACTCGCGAACTCATAGAGCGGCGGCACGCGCGCCGCCAAGAGCCTCGCGCAACAAAAGACTTTTTCACTAGACACCGCTCGCAGTGGATTCCTGGTGTGGTAATCCGAAGCTCGCGGGCCAACGAGGCAGCCCCAACCGACTGCCGATCCAGAAAAGACCTCAGGACCTGACACACCAGTTCCCTCGCGGAACACTGCGTAACGCGGCGTAGCACGGTGGCCTCCTCGCACTGACGGCCGGATCCTAGGGCTGTGTCCCTGGCTGTGTCCCTGGCTGTGCAGGGCCTTGGCGATTGGCACGGCGACGGCAAGAATTGCCGGTGACCGTGTTCGCGCGATCTTCGCTCGTACACCACCAGCGCAGGTCGCGATGCCCCGCTCATGGGCCGAACCGTGCGTGAAGGTCGGCTGCGACCCACCCGTTGGCCCGCTGGCACGCCCAGGGAGATCCCTTTCCATGACCGTCCGCTCTCGCGTTGTGCTGGCCATGTCCGGAGGAGTGGACAGCAGCGTCGCGGCCCACCTGCTCCTGCAGCAAGGCCACGAAGTGCTGGGCGTCTTCATGCGGCATGGCGAGGAGACCGTCGCCTGCGACCGGGACGCCTCCCCCAGCCTGCCGATCGTCGACCTGCAGCAGGCCAACCGGCAAGGCTGCTGCACGGCCCAGGACGCCCTGGACGCGCGGCGAGTGGCCGACCGGCTGGGGATTCCCTTCTATGTCCTGAACCTGCGAGCCGAATTTGGCCGCATCATCGACTACTTCGTGGACGAGTACAGCCAGGGTCGTACGCCGAACCCTTGCGTGGTCTGCAACACGTGGCTCAAGTTCGGCAAACTCTTCGACTACGCCGACCAGTTGGGCGCGTCCCACGTGGCCACGGGCCACTACGCGCGGATCGCTTCCGGGACAGCGGATGCGGCGCGCGAAACGCCTCGACTGCTGCGAGGCCACGACGCCGACAAGGACCAGTCTTACGTCCTGTTCGGCGTGGCCCGCGACCTGCTCCCCCGCATGCTGCTCCCCGTCGGCGGCTTCCAGAAAAGCGAGATCCGGGCGATGGCCCTGGAACTGGGCCTGCGTGTCGCGGAGAAGAAAGACAGCCAGGAGATCTGTTTCGTGCGTCCCGGCGAACATGCGGCGTTCGTGCGCAATCGTCGCGGAGCGAACGACGCTTCGGGCGAAATCGTGACCACGGACGGCCAATGCGTTGGCCGGCATGAAGGAATCGAGGGATTCACCATCGGCCAGCGCAAGGGGCTTGGCGTTGCCCTCGGCGAACCCCGCTTCGTCGTCGCCATCGACGCGGCCACGCGGCGCGTCATCATCGGCCGCCACGAGGAACTGGGCCGCCGTGAACTCACGGCCAACCGCCTGAACTGGCTCACCGAACCGCCCACCGCGGCGCGGCGCTGCCTGGCGCAGATCCGCTACAACAGCGGCCCGCAACCGGCCGTCGCCGAACCGCTTCCCGACGGTCGCCTGCGGGTAGTCTTCGACCAGCCATGCTACGGGGTCGCTCCCGGCCAGGCCGTGGTCTGCTACGACGACGACCAAGTGCTCGGGGGCGGCTGGATCGAGTCGACTTGCGGCGAATGATTCCACCTTTCGTTCGGCTGCATGCTCCGCTGCAATCGTCTATGATGAGGCCGCCATGCCGACCGACGGCGGACACAATTCCGTCCGGCCGACAGTGCCTCCCCGCAGCCGTGGGGCGTGGAAGCCCAGCACGTTCGCGACCCCTGTGCGCTTCCAGTCCCCAGTAACCGCGATTCCAACCTGAGAAGATCCGGAGCCCTCCGATGCTGCGTTTCCTGCTGGACCTGCCCGTCGCCCAGATTCCGACCTCGAGCTGGCCCATCCCCGCCATCGTGGGAGCGGTGTTCGCGGTCCTGCTGGCCGTCTTCATCCTGGGCAACTACGGCAGCATCTGGTTCCAGGCCTGGATGTCCGGCGCCGATGTCTCCCTGCTCAGCCTCATCGGCATGACACTTCGGCAGGTCAACCCTCGCACCATCGTCACCGCCAAGGTCATGGCTTCCCAGGCCGGCCTGAGCATCGATCGACGCGCGGGGATCTCCACCTCGCGACTGGAAGCCCACTACCTGGCCGCCGGCGATGTCATGGGCGTCATCAAGGCGATCATCGCGGCCCATCGGGCGGGCATCGACCTGGATTTCGATCGAGCGGCCGCCATCGACCTTGCCGGACGCGACGTGCTGGACGCGGTCCGCACCAGCGTCCACCCCAAAGTCATCGAATGCCCCGACCCCCAGCGGAGCGGCAAGACGACGCTCAGCGCCATCGCCAAGAACGGCGTGGAACTCCGCGTCCGCGCCCGCGTCACTGTCCGCACCAACCTGGAACAGCTGATCGGCGGTGCCACGGAAGAAACGGTCATCGCCCGCGTCGGTGAGAGCATCATCTCTTCGATCGGTTCGTCCAAAACGCACCTGGAAGTCCTCGAAAACCCGGACCGCATCTCGCGAGCCGTTCTCGATCGGGGACTCGACGCGCATACGGCTTTCCAGATCGTGTCGATCGACATTGCCGACATCGACGTCGGCGAAAACATCGGAGCCCGCTTGCAGGCCGACCAGGCCGAAGCCGACACGCGGGTGGCTCGCGCCATGGCCGAGCAGCGGCGCGCCGAAGCGGTCGCCTACGAGCAGGAGATGAAGGCGAAGGTCTACGAAAACCGCTCGCGACTCGTGCTGGCCGAAGCCGAAGTGCCCCGCGCCATGGCCGAAGCGTTCCGCAACGGCCGCCTTCACGCTCAATAGCCGACCGGAGCGTCCTCTCCGCGGCCCTCCGCCCCAACCTCCGCGCCCTCCCTGGTTAAAAAAGGAAAGGGCTGACGAGCAGTCAGCGGCTCGCAGCCTCTGCTCCCCGCATCACCCGAACAGCGAAGTGACCGCTTCGGCCTTCACCATTTCGCGCGGCTGGTTCAGGTGGTTGTAGACGATCGTCTGCGGATTCATGCCCACGGCGTGGTAGACCGTGGCCAGCAGTTCGATCGGATGCACGGGACTGTCGAGCGGCGCAGAGGCCGTCTTGTCGGAGCGACCGTGCACGTAGCCGCGGCGGATTCCCGCGCCGGCCACGCAGGCCGTGTAGCAGTAGGGCCAGTGGTCGCGGCCGTCGTCCGAATTGCCGTTGCCCGAGGTGCTCACGCCGCGCTGCGGGCTGCGGCCGAATTCGCCCAGCGCCACCACCAGCGTGTCTTCCAGCATGCCCCGCTCATCCAGGTCGGAGAGCAACGCGGACAGCCCCGAGTCCAGCATCGGCGCGGACTGCGTCTTCATGCGGCGCGACAGTTCGACGTGATGGTCCCACGAATGGTTGTCGGAATTCGCCACCTTCGGCCAGATCACTTCGACCACCCGCGTGCCCGCCTCCACCAGCCGCCGCGCCAGCAGACAGCTCTGTCCGAACGTGTTTCGCCCATAACGGTCACGCACCGAATCCGGCTCGCGACGCAGGTCAAAGGCCTCCCGCGCACGACCCGAAACAATCAAGCTCAGGGCCGACTGGTAGTATTCGTCCAGGTCGTACTTGGCCACCGCCTCGTCGATCGCCGGCATCCCGGCGTTGATCATCTCCCGCAACCGAGCCCGTCGCTCCAGCCGCATCGTCGACACATCGGGCCGCAGCACGAGGTCGTCGATGTTGACACGGTCCATCTTCGCCATGTCCATGTCGTCCCCGGTCGGGAACAGCGTGTATGGGTCGAAAGCGCGGCCCAGGAACCCGGCCGAGCCACCCTTGCCTACCACGTTGCTCTCCTGCAGCGGACGCGGCAGCATCACGAACGGCAGCATCGGTACTTCCGGCGGTCGCATCTTGGCAATGTACGAACCAAAGGTCGGGAAGTCCTTCGGCGAGGGCGGCTCCAACTGCCCCGAAGGACTCACCTTGTCCGCCGTGTATCCGGTATGCAGCTGGTAGATCGCCGCCGTGTGGTTGAAGAGCCCGTTGGGCGAGTAGCTCATCGAACGAATGAGCGTCAGCTTGTCGGTGATCTCCGCCAGCTTCGGCAGGTTCTCCGTCAAGTCCATGCCGGAGACTTTGGAGGGGATCCGCTTGAAGATGCTCCGCACGTTGTCCGGCACGTCGTCCTTCGGATCCCACAGGTCGAGGTGACTCGGGCCACCCTGCAGGTAGACCATGATCACCGACTTGGCGCGGCCGAAGCCTGGAGCGTTGGAGCCCGCGCTGCTGGCCTCGGCCGACTTCTCGCCACGCAGCAGCGACGCCAGGTTCAGACCAAGAAACGCCGAACCACCCACCTGCAGCAGCTGCCGGCGAGTGACTCCCAGGTGACGATCGCAAAGATCCTTGCCCGACTGACCCGGAATCACCAACATGCTCGTGGCTCCTCATCCTCACGTCCGACACGCCGACCGCACACGCGGCGCCAGCCGCCCGAAACCTACGGTGCCGGTCGCTCGAAACACGCGGCGACGGCCGTCCGAGTATAGAGAGCCTTGGAAACCCGTGTCAAACTTTCGTTGGCCGATTTGACGGTCGACCGCGACGGCGGCCACGTCCGTCCCGGATCGTGGATCCCTGCCCGAGATCTCAGGCCTCCTCGCGCAAACCCGCCGATCCCCTGGCCTGGAACCCACGGCCTCGATTTTCCACGCGATTCGACTTGTCTGGCCGCCTCCGATCCCGTACAAGCGGCCGGGTTTTCCCAGGTCTGCTCCCAGGAGTCCGTGTCATGACCGCCCGTTCCCGCTCCAGCCGCCTCCCTGCCGCAATCCTGCTGGCCGCCGGCCTGATGCTGGTCGCCGGCCTGGGCGGCCTACCCAGGACCCACGCGCAGACGGCCGACAAGTCGCGGCTGAACGCCAAGACCGTGACGCTCCAAGAGATGCTCGAAAAAGGCCTGCAAGCCCGGCGGCCGGCCGAATTCGCCTTCATCGACCGCGTCGTCCAGCAGGTCCACAACGGCACCCTGCCGCTCGATCTCGTCCGCGGTACCTTCGACTGGGCACGCAACAAGCGGCCTTATCCCTATCCGTACTTCGAACGGGCCCTGAAAGTCCGCGCGGCGCGTCAGGGGATCACCGTCGAGTAACCGAGTCGCGGCGGGGATAGCGGACCGAACTGGCTTACGCCTAGAACAGGCGCTGCGGCAGCGCACGGGACGAACGTTTGCGAAGCGTCGCGAGCGTGATGGCCAGTCCGACGCCGAACGAACTGGCGAGGCAGCCGAGCACGATCAGGTTCACCACGAACTGGTCTCGCCGCGCCGCTTCACGACGCCGCCGATACTCCGTGTCGTTGCCTTCGCTTTCCGACGAGGATTGGAAGTAGCTGGCGGGAAGGTTCTGCAGCACGTCGCGCGACGCCGTTCCGGCGCGCGAGCCTTCCCACGAGTTCAGGGCCAGTTCGGCCTGTTCGCTGCTGGCACGCTGCACGCCCTGTACGCGGTCGAGGCTCAGCTGCCCCGGAGCGGGTCCCGCTGCCAGCAAGACAGCACCCGACACGACCGCTCCCACGCCCATCCATTTGCGCATGGACATTGGCAATACTCCCTTCCTGGAAGAATCAAGCCATCCTTGATGTGCACTCCTTGCACCCAATGCGCCTTGGTTTTAATCCGCCCCCCTGCGAATCACCAAGGCCGGTTTCATTGCCGGCGTGGAATAATCCGGTCAGGCCTGTCGTTGGCCCTAGATCCCAGACGTAAGGATGAATCACGGAGCGCACGAAGAATCTCCGTGCCCTCCGCGATCTCCGACGAACAAGGTAACGGACTGCCGTTCCGGGCGTTTACACGTTCCGCCAATATCCGCCGCGGTCGTGGTCGAACTGAATTTCCGTTCCCCGCTGCGTCAGGTCGAACTCGCCCTCCCAGTACACGCAGTGTCCGCCCACCCAGGTCGCTACCGGCCAGCCGCGCAGACGCTGGCCATGCCAGGGACTCCAGCCACTCTTGGTCTGCTGCTCCTCGTTGAGCACCAGGTCCTCACGGTCCATGTCCACCAGCACGAGATCCGCGTCGTAGCCGACTTCGATGCGTCCCTTGCCGACGATGTCCCAGACGAGCGCGGGAGCTTCACACATCCAGTGCACGACCTGCTGCAGCGTGCAGCGTCCCTGGTGTACCTGATCGAGCATCAGCGCCAGGCTGTTCTCGACGGCGGGCAGGCCCGACGGCGACTGCGGATAGGGCTGCGATTTTTCCTCCAGCGTATGCGGCGCGTGGTCGGTCGCGATTACCTGCAAATGGCCCGCGCACAGCGCCTGCCACAGGGCAGCGCAATCGGCGGGATCCTTGATCGAAGGATTCATCTGCACGAGCGTACCGAGGCGTGCGTAGTCGCCCGTATGGAACAGCAGGTGATGCGGACACGCTTCGCCCGTCACCCACGGCCGACCCGCCTCGATGACCGGGATCTCGCCGGCCGTCGACACGTGCAGCACATGGAAACGATGCTGGTGCCGCACGGCCAACTCCACCGAACGACGCGTGGCGATCAGCGCCGCCTGGTGGTCGCGGATCTGGGAGTGCACGGCCACATCGGTCCGTCCCGCCAGCCGGGCGCGATTCGCCCGCACCGTGGTCTCGTCCTCGCAGTGCGCCGTGATCGGCAACGTGGTCTCCGCGAAGATCCGCTCCAACGCCGCCTGCTCGTCCACCAGCAGGTCGCCCGTGCTGGAGCCGATGAAGATCTTGATGCCCGGCGTGCGTCGCGCGGCCTTCAGTTCTTCCAGGTTGTCCGCCGTGGCGCCGATGTAGAAGCCGTAGTTCACCAAGCTCTTGTCGGCGCCCAGCCGCAGCTTCTCCTCCAGCCGCGCGACGGTGGTCGTCGTCGGCACCGTGTTCGGCATCTCCAGGAAGCTCGTCACGCCGCCTTTGGCGCAGGCGCGCGAAGCGGTAGTGAGATCTTCCTTGTGCGTGAGTCCCGGTTCGCGGAAGTGGACCTGGTCGTCGATGACGCCGGGCAGCAGGTAGCGGCCTTCGCCGTCCACCACCTCGCTGGCCTCGACGTGGATCGCCGGGGCGATGTCCACGATCTTGCCATGGTCCAGCAGCACCGACGTCCGGACAATCTCGCGAGGCAGCACCACCTGGGCATTGCGAATCAACGTCTTCATCGAATTGCTCCCTGACTTCCCACTACGGATCGCGAACGCCCCCGAACGCCGACTGGCTTCATCGTACGCGCGCCCGCCCCCCGTGTCGCCGGGGCCTGTGTCGCCGGGGCCCGGGTCGCAGCAACTTGGGTCGCAGGAGCCCGCAAGGCGGATTCGCGTCGCCTACGAAACGACCTGGTTCCAGCCCATGCGTTTCATGAGCTGATAGGTCGCCACCCCGCAGGCCGCCGCCGCCGCCAGCGCCACGCCGGCTTGCAGGTAACGTCCGAACAGCAGCCAGCCAATCGCGGGCAGCGTCAAGTAGATTACGGCCGCTCCCAGGACCGATGCCAGAATCGAGGCGCCCAGGTTGCGGTCCACCTGCACTTCCGGAGCCAGCCGCGCCAGGGGCTTCCACCCGGGACCACCCGGCCGCACCTGCCGGTAGAACTTCAGCAGCACCTCTTCGCTTTCCGGAGGCGTCACGAACGTGGCCAGCAGCCAAGTCAGGATCGTGGGAATCGCCACGATGGCCGTCTGCACTTCGGTCGGCGCAGCGAACTGGCGGAACCAGTCGAGGAACGAGCCGTCGGCCAGCGCCCCGGCCGCGTGGGATGCGTTGAGCGACGCGAGGCCCCTGGTCAGCAGCAGGTAGTAGATGAGCGAGGCGAGCATGGCGACGATCTCCGACCACGCGTTGATACGCCACCAGAACCAACGCAGCATGTAGACAGCGCCGGTCCCCGCGCCCAGCGCCGCCAACAACTTCCAGGCGGCGTCGACGGGCATGTTCCGCATCAGGTACGAGGCGATTGCGCCCAGCACGAGCACCAGTATCGACACCCACTTCGAGGCGACGGTCAAGTGCGCGTCGCTGGGCCGTTCGCGGAACATCCGCTGGTAGACATCGCAGATCAGGTACGACGCGCCCCAGTTCATCTGCGTGCTGATCGTGGACATGAAGGCGGCGAAGAACGTCACCAGCATCAGGCCGCGCAGGCCCGGTGGGCAGACATCGCGGATCACCCACGCATAGCCGACATCCGGTTTCATCGTCGCCGCGTCGCCCTGCAGACCCCAGGCACGGATCTCGGGATAAGTCGCCAGCGCCACATACGCCACCAGGATCCACGGCCACGGCCGCAGGCAGTAGTGCGCGAACTGGAACCAGAGCGTGGCGAGGATCGAGTGCCGTTCGTCCTTGCAGGAGGCCATCCGCTGGACGATATAGCCGCCGCCGCCCGGCTCCGCCCCCGGATACCAGGTCGCCCACCACTGCATGAGCAGGAAGATCAGGAACACATGCCAGGGCATCCAGGCGTTCTCGGACGAGATGTCCGGCAGGAAACCGAAGGCCTGGCCGCCATCACCGAAGTTGGCCGCCACCTTCTGCTCCAACGCCTCCATGCCGCCCACCCGCTGCACGGCCACCCACGCCAATGCGATGCAGCCCGCCATCGCCACGAAGAACTGCAGGAAGTCGGCAACGGCGACACCCCACAGCCCCGACAGCGACGAGTAGACGCCCACGACCGCCAGCGACAGCAGGATGATCCCCCAGTCGCTGGTCAGGAACGATCCGCCCTCCTGCTGCCCATGCAGCACGGTCTCCTTGAGGACCGTCAGCATCGCGCCGGTCACCCAGCCGATAATGATCGGATTCACGACCAGAGCGAAGTAGAGGCCTCGGATGGTTCGCAGCGCGGACGCCGGCTTGCCGCCATACCTCACCTCGACGAACTCCACATCCGTCATCACCTCGGCGCGCCGCCAGAGTCGTGCGTACACGAAGACGGTGAACATGCCGCCCAGCGCGAAGGCCCACCAGAACCAGTTGCCGGCCAGCCCGTGCTTGGCAATCAAGCCAGTCACCGCCAGCGGAGTATCGGCGGCGAACGTCGTCGCCACCATCGACGTCCCGGCCAGCCACCAGGGCAGCGAACGGCCCGAGACGAAGTATTCGGAAAGACTCGAACCGGCCCGACTGTAATAAGCCAAGCCGACGGCGAGCGTCGCGAGGAAGTAGGCGGCGATAATTATCCAGTCGATCGTCTCAAGCGCCATGGCGGCAGGTTTCCTGGGGCGTGGATGAGCAGGGAAACGCCGAGGATACTGCGCTGCGTCTGAGCGGGGAAGAGCGTGGAGGGGAACGAGCGAGAAGAGGATAGGTCGCAGCGAGTTGGAGAGGGGGGAAGCCCGGCGCGTGTCAGTTGCCGCCGCGACCGCCGCGTCCGCCGCCGCCGCGTCCACCGAAACCACCGCCACCGAAACCACCGCCGCCGAAACCTCCGCGGCCGCCACGGCCACCGCCGCCTCCCGGACCGCCGCCACCAGCACCGCCGCCCTGGTTTCCACCCTCCTGCATCGCGCGGAAGGCTTCAAACTGCTGCCGCATCGCCGCGGCTGGATCTTGGCCGCCCTCTCCTCCCGGACGACCTCCCTGGGGACCACCCTGGTTGTTGCCGCCGGCGCTGTTCTGGGCCTGCGGCGCCGCCTGACCGACAATCGCCGACAAGGCCTGCCGCACCATCGCCGGGTTCGCCTTGCTCAAGGTCACCACCCGCGTGGTCTGGAGCAGGTTCGAGTCGTTGTGATCCAGCTGCCGCACGAGCGCTTCGACCTGTCGGAACAGGTCATCCGGCGCGGCCACGACCAGCTGGTTGCTGCGTGCGTCCACACCCACCGTCATCTTCGACGACTCCTCGGAGGCTCCACCGCCGCCACCCCCACCGTTGTTCCCGCCCCCACGACCGCCACGCAGCGCGCGAACGAAATCCTCCGGAGTGGGCTGCCGCTGCTGGCCACCACCACCGCCGCCACCGCCCGACACGCGACTGGCAAACACCTCGCGGACGATCGCCGCCACCTGCTCCGCACTCGTATGCTTCACCGGAATCATCCGCGGCTCCGGAATCGTCTGCACCTCCTCCGGACTTCCCCGCTGGTCAACAATCTCCAACAACTGCTCGATCAACTCAATGTCTCGCTGCGAAGCCTGCACGATCAGTGCGTTCAATCGAGTCTCCGGCACGATGCTCAGCGAACCACCCGAACTGGAGGACGTGGCACTGCTGGACGAGCCGCCGCCGCCCAGTCCCAGGATCGACCCCATCAAGCCGCCGCCACCTCCGCCCAGCGCTGCGTCCGCAAGGCCTCCCAGCAGCCCGCCACCCAATCCGCCACCGCCCTCCGAATCGCCGCTGCTCGACGATCCAGAACGACCCGATATCACCTTCGTCAGCACGTCGGCCGCCGCCGTGGCCGTGACATGCCGCAGATAGAAGACCGTCATCTGGCGTGCGGAGCTGGACGAACGCTGCGAGGTCAGCGACTTCAGCAGCTGCTCGAATTCGTCGAGCGCCTTACGATCCTTGGAAGCGATCACCAGTCCGTTCGGGCCTGGCGCGATCACAATGTCCGCTCCCGGTTCATCCACCATCGACTCCGCATCAGCCGACTCCAACGCCTCCAGCTCCTGACCCGCCTCGGCATCACGGCCGTCCTCGCCGCCCGCCTCCGCATCGGCCGCAGAGGACGATTCTTCCGGGGACTCATCCGGGGACGAATCCGCCTGGGCCAGCAGGTCTTCCATGGCCTTAGTTGCCTCGCCGCTGGCGGCGAGCAACTGGGACGCGTCCGTCAGGGAAGCCAGTTGCGTGGGCGCCGAAGATCCGCGCCGATCGCCAACTTTCGAACCACGAAGCGGCCGATCCGCCGGCTGCTCGCGGGGCTCCGGCGCAGCCTCCGAGTCGCGTGCTTCACCCGGTCGCGTCTCATCGCCCGGCCGTGCCTCGTCACGCGGCGGGGGTACGCGACGCGATTCGGGGGAACGGCGACGGTCGACCTCACTGGTGTCGTCCCCACCCCGAGCTCCCGACATCCGCGGCTCAATCGCCCGCATCACCGCCGAAGGCGTGACCTTGCGAATGCGATTCCCGCGCAGCGTCGGCCAGATCTGCTGCACGGCCTCAATCGCCGACTCCGCCTCGGAACCGGTGAGCGGCAGCACGCGTACCGGCTGCGAGGCCTTCGTGGACTGCCGCCGAGCCTCACCCGACTCGCCCATCTTCTCGAGGAACTCACGGATCTGCCGCACCTGGTCGGCCGTTCCACGTACCAGCAGGCTGTTGCTCGTCAGGTCTGCATCGACCTTCAACCCGTTGGCCGCCGCGCCTTCCTGGTCCTGCGTGCCCACGTTGAAGAGTTTGGTGATGGACAACACCGCGTACTGCGGATCGACCATGTTCAAGGGAATCACGGCGACCTCCTGCCCGCCCTTCTGCATCTGCTCCAGCGTCGCGCGAATCGTGGCGTGCTGCGCCGGCAGCGCGTGGGCCACGAGGTTATTCGTCTTCGGGTCGATGGCCAGCCGCAAGCTCGGATCGGGCAGCAGTGTCTGCAGCACCTGCAGCACCGACTGCGGGTCCGCGCCCGTGACCGAATAGACCTCCAGCTGCGGCGTCGCTCCGAAATCGCCCGCGCCGTCCGCCGAGGGAATGTCGACCAGCTTCAGGATCTCACCCACCTGGCGAATCACGTCGGGCTGCCCGGTCACCATGATCCGCCGCTTCTTGCTGTCGACGGCCATCCGCAGCGAACCGTCGGCGGAAGCGTTCTGCTGGTCGGGCAGTCCGAGCATCTGGCGGATGATGACCAGCGCGTCGTCGGTCGACACATGCGTCACCGGGAACGTGGTGACTCGCGCGCCGATGGAAGCGTCCGGGTCCTGGATCGACTGCAGCACATCGCGAATGGTCCGCAAACGGCCGGCCGTCTCCGTCACCGACAGCCGCCGCGCTTTCGTCAGCACCTGAATGTTCCCCTGCGGCCCCAACAGCTTGTTCACCTCCTGCTCCGCCTCCTCCGGCGCAATCGGCCCCAGCGGGAAGACCGTGTTCACCAGTTCGAATTCGCCCAGCCCATCCAACTCCTGCGGCGAAACCGTCCGCACCAGGTTCGGCGGCACCCCGTCCTCCAGATTCACCAGCAGCAACATGCGCTCGCGACGCACCAGCGTGAAGCCCTTCGTTAACAGCACGCTGTTGAGCAGGTCGATGGCTTCCTCCGACGAGTAGCTGCGCGTGTCGCTGTAGTTGAAGGTGCCGGACGGTGGCGTCTCCAGCAACAGCGACAAGTCCGCCTGCTGGGCGAACCAGTCGAGCACATCTTTCCACGGAGCATAGCGGAAGCTGAAACGCAGACGCCCATCGGCATCGCGGGGCAACCCCTGGGGTGGTCCGCTCTTGGCGGCCTCGCCGGCGGGAGTCGAGGCACTGCCCGAACCGCCGCTGGCACTGCCGGAACCCCCTGACTCGCCGCCTGCCTCTGCGGTCGCTTCCTGGCCCGGCTGCGCCGGGATCATCTGCTCCCACTGCTTCGTCTGCTCTTCCGTCAACAGTTTGGCGAGGCGACGATCGTAGACGGAACGCACCATCGGGCGACGGCGTTCATCCGCCTTCTTCAAATCCGCTTCCCGAGCCTGCAACGCCTCGACCAACTGCCGACGCTGGTCGTCCGTCAGCTTCAACTGGTCCGCCAGTTCAGGCTTGGCCAGCGCCGCGTACCCCTCCCGGCCCAGCTGGATCTTCGCCAACTGCGCCCGCTGGTCGTCCTTCAACAGCGCCAGCCCCTCCTTCTCCGACTCCTGGGCGAACTCGGCCATCTTGCGGTCGCGTTCCTCGACCGGCAACTGCTTGGCCGCCAACGCCACCTCCAACGCCGCCGACTCGCGCCGCTGAATCAGCGCATTCAACTGTTCCAGCTGCGTCGACTCGAGCTGCAACTGCTTGGCGACCTCCTCCTCCACCACGATGGCCAGGGATCCCACGAAGGTCGCATCCGCCGCCGCCGCCTGACGAGCCGCTCCGGCCAGTCCCCAAGCCAGCCAGCACGCAGTGCCCACGACGACGAAGAGCCGACGGCTGCGCTGGTGCACCGCCGGACGGTCGGGAGGCGATGTAGTCGAGGCGAGAGGCATATTCATAGGCATCACCATCCGGCGAAGATTTCGAGCAAAACAAAGCAAGGGGGCCAAGCCCCTGAGCATTCAGCAGCAACCCGACGAACCATGGCGACCCCGAGGGTCCGCAGCCTGGGCCGATCACCGATCCGACCCGCAACCCCATTGCTCGCGCGCATCACCCCACCTACTTACAACCTCACCCAACCGCGAAAGTTTCGGGAAGAGGGGGCGATCGCATAGGCGTGAAGCGAATCTACCAGTCATCCCCACCGCCGCAGAGTACCAGTTCAAAAACCGAAACATACGGCGAAACGTCCGGCGAAACATTCGGCGGACCAGCGGGCCGTTTCCCCGGCGGGGCTTCCTCGTCTCATCGTAGTCAGCCGGCTTCGATGTCGCCAACGCTTTCCGGGGGGCGTGCGACTCAAGTGAGAGCCGAGAAGAGACAAGCAACTTGAACATGCGGGGGACCGATGGACGGGGAAGGGCCCGAGGTGGCAATCTCCGTTTACTTGGCCGCGAAGGCTGTCTTATCATAGGCTCGTCGGGAAGCGAGCGACTGAGGCGTCGCGGTGGCCTCTGAAGCGACATGCGTCGGCGTCAAGCGGCACCGCCGTCGGGCTTCTTTCATCCGCCGATCCGGTTTCGATCCATCAACCAAGGAGTGGGGCATGGCAGATCTTCGAGCATCGGGACGCTCGCCACGCACGATGGGTAGATACACCGTCGCCCGTTGCGTTTTCGCCAGTTGCACAGCGGCTTTAGGGTTACTTGCGACAGGGAGCATGCTATCGTACGCGGCCGACGAGCCGGAGTCGGCGGCAGCGGCGCTGGTGGCTCCCAGCAACCAGCCCAGGGCGGCTGGCCCTGCGGCCCAGCCCCAGGATTCCTCGGATTCAGGGTCGAACCGCTCCGAATCGGACGGCCTGCCCGCGGGCGACGAGCGGCCGGAGGTCGGCTCCGAGCCGGCAGCAACGGCGTCGCCGCGGCCACCCGCAGCCATCGATGCCCCGTCCTCTGCCGAGATGCCCTCCTCTTCCCCTGTGGATGAGGCGACGATCCGCGATCTGGACCGCATTCGTCGTCGGGTCGGCCGCAGCCCGCTGGCGGGAAGCCTGCTGGAATCGGTCGGCCCAGGCAAAGACTCCAAGTCGTTGGGCGACAGCGAGTTCGCTCGCCAGCTGCGAGACCGCTTTGGCCTTCCCCGAGCCCGCAGCCCGTACTCAACCCCTGCTCCCTCGCAAGGCAGCAGCGACCGCCGTCGCGGTGAGACGAGTGGGCAGGTCGCGGACGGGAATGTCATGCGGCGGCGATATCTGGAGTCGATGATGCGGCGGATGGAGGTGTTGGCGGAGGACTTGGAAGCGGTGGACCTGGGACAGGATGCGGAGCAGATCCGTACCGTTCGCGCCCGCCTCGCCCTGGAAATGGGCATCGAGTAGGCGTATCTAGGACAGATCCGAACGAGGATCGACGCGGTAAACGATCCGAGACACACCCACTGCCCGACGATCAGTTCTCCAGACGCAGCCAGCCCTCACAAGCTAACCCCAAACAAGCCAAGGCTAGAAAAGCCAGACAAGACACGAAACTCACGCCAGCCACACAAGACAGGCGAGCTGCTTCAACGGCGGAGATTGACACTTGGGACGGCGATCATTACTCTAAACCCCTAAGAGAGTTACGTCATCTCTGACGGCCCGGCAGTCGGTTTCGTCCGAGCTCGCTCCAGTCACCGCCGGTCCTCTCTGCGCCCATTTCGTCGGCTCTTCTGCTCGACGCGGGCCAAGCCCTTGAGATCCACAGTACGAGAACCCCAAAGGCCGACCACGATGGATGAATTTGCCAAGATTCTCATCCGCAACCGCACGATCAGCAAGGAGCAGTTGGTCCACGCCGACCAGGTGGCGAAGAAGCAGGGCGTGGGCGTGGGCGACGCGCTGGTGAGCCTCGGCTATGCGACCAGCGAGCAGGTGATGCGGGCGATTGCGCAGCAGCACAATCTGGAATACATCGACTTGGCGGAGCAGCCGATTTCGCCGTCGGTGGTGGAGTTGGTGCCGGAATCGGTGGCGCGGGAAAATACCATCCTGCCCCTGGATGAACTTGGCGACGATGTGCTACGAGTGATCGCCAGCGATCCGTACGACTTGGAAACGTTCGACAAGCTGCGTTTCATCCTGAACCGGCAGATCGAGATCGCCCTGGCGCCGCGGGAAGCGATTTTGGAGGCGATCAATCGCTGCTACGGCCAGATCGAGGGCGAGAGCGCCGACTCGATGCTGCAGGAGTTCACCGACACGGCCATCGACTTTACGGAGACCGAGGCCGACACGGGCGGGCCGGGGGAAGTGGTCGACGAGTCGAGTGCGCCGGTCGTGCGGCTCGTCCAAGTCATGATCAACGAAGCCGTGCAGCTGCGGGCGTCGGACATCCACATCGAGCCGTTCGAGGACCGGGTGCGGGTGCGGTATCGCATCGACGGCGTGCTGGTCGAGCGTGACAGCCCGCCCCGCCGCTTGCTGGGTGCGATCCTGAGCCGCATCAAGATTCTGGGCAAGATGGACATCGCCGAGCGTCGTCGGACCCAGGACGGCCGTATCAAGATCACGGCAGGCAACAAGGAACTCGACCTCCGCGTCAGCGTCATCCCTACCAACCATGGCCAGTCGGTCGTCATGCGACTGCTGGACAAGGACAACATCAAGGTCGGCGTTCGCCAGCTGGGCCTCTCCGAAAAGACCTACAACCAGTTCACCGGCCTCATCCGCCGCCCCAACGGCATCGTGCTCGTCACCGGCCCCACCGGTTCCGGAAAGACCACCACGCTCTACGCCGCCCTCAACGAACTGAACCGCCCCGACCGCAAGATCATCACGGCCGAGGACCCCGTCGAATACTACCTGCCCGGCATCAACCAGGTCGAAGTCAAACACAGCATCGGCCTCGATTTCGCTCGCATCATTCGCGCCATGCTCCGCCAAGCCCCCAACATCATCCTCGTCGGTGAGATGCGAGATCTCGAGACGGCGTCCATGGGCATTCAGGCCTCGCTGACTGGACACTTGGTTTTCAGTACACTTCACACGAACGATGCGCCCAGTGCGATGACGCGGATGGTGGACCTCGGCGTGCCCAACTATCTGGTGGCGAGCAGCGTGGTGGCGGTG
>JBIIEC010000435.1:0-5023 GCA_044238045.1 Pirellulaceae bacterium
CTGCAAGCCGTGGCCGCGCATGCCGGCTCCCTCGGCATCGACGCCCGCCGCATCCATGTCATGGGCGACAGCGCTGGCGGGAACCTCGCGGCCGCGGTCGCGCTGATGGCCCGCGATCGACGCGGACACCAACCTGCCCGCCAACTGCTGATCTACCCCGTCATTGCGCCGGACTTCGATACGCGTTCCTACGAGGAGTTCGCCGAGGGCCATCTGCTGACGCGCAGCGCGATGGAGTGGTTCTGGCAGCAGTACGCGCCAGGCGACCGCTTCGATGCCTCACCATACGCCGTGCCCTCGCGGGCCGCGAGCCTGGCCGGTCTCCCGCCAGCCCTGGTCGTAACGGCCGAATACGACGTGCTTCGCGACGAAGGCGAAGCGTACGCGCGGCGTCTTCATGATGAAGGCGTGACCACTGCCCTCTACCGCTTCGACGGCTGGATCCACGGATTCCTGCATCGCATCGCGATCTTCGACGGCGCCAACGAACTGGTCGAACTCGTAGGCCACTACCTGCAGCACCCTCCCGCCTCGCGACTTCCCTGATCCTGCACTCCACTTTCCCACGGACAACGGAGTAAGCGCCTGATGCTTCCCTGCCATTCCTGGATCCCCTACCTCTCCACGCCTTCCAAGCTCCGGCGAATCATCACTGCGAACTACCCGTCGACGGCGGCCCTGTTCAACCATCTCGCCAGCGCGACCGCCCTGTTGATCGTCACCCTGGCTGTGGTCCCCGCGCGAGCCGACGTGTTCTCCTTGCCGAAGGGCGTGACCTGCCTGGAAATGGTGACCGTCGGCGCACCGGGCAATCCGGCGGATGACAACGGGTACGGCAGCGTTCCCTACGTCTATCGCATCGGCAAGCATGAGGTGACGGCGGCGCAGTACGTGGAGTTCCTGCAGGCCGTGGCGGCGAAAGAGGATTCCTATTCGTTGCGGAGCAACAATACGGAGGAGAAGGCCGGTTGCGGCGTGACGCGGCAGGGTGAAGCGGGCGCGTTTCGTTATGCGGTGACGCCCGAGAACGCCAATCTTCCGGTGAATCACGTCAGTTTCTGGGACGCTTGCCGCTTCTGCAACTGGCTTCACAACGGCCAGGGCGCCGGCGATACGGAGACGGGGGCTTATGAACTGCGAGGATTCCAGGGAGCCGATGGACGCCGTATCCGCAGATCGCCCGGCGCGAGGTTCTTCCTGCCTTCGGAGGACGAGTGGTACAAGGCGGCGTACTACGATCCTGACAAACCTGGCGGCGCCGGTTACTGGAACTATCCCTTTCGCCGCGACCTGCCCGGATCGCGCGACCGCGACAGCGACCATGCATCCAACAGTTACGCCGAAGGCTTCCTTGATCCCGAGCGTCTGCTGACACCCGTTGGTCACTTCCACCGCAGCGTCAGTCCCTTTGGCACGCTGGACCAGGCGGGAAACGTGATGGAATGGAACGAGGCCCGGATCGGAGCCCTGTTCCGGGGCCTGCGAGGTGGAGCGTACGTCACCAGCGACCAGGGGCGGAACGAACGGCCGGTCAACGACGAACTGGGCGTCCTCGCTGAAAATGCGTACATCGGTTTTCGCATCGCCGCTGCGGGCACCGACGCAACTCTCACGACCAGCCCCAGCGCTGTCCCCGAGGTTCGCGAATTCGACAACTCGCAAAACCTGAACTTCGCACGACGTCCCTGGCGAGATCCCCTCTCCGGCTCACCCTTCTTCCCCATGGGCTGGTACACCTGGAAGTTTGGCGACGAAGAAGAACTCCGCCAGATGGCCGCCGAAGGGGCCAACGTGGTGCTCGCCGTCAGCGCGACGACCGACCTCGACCAGGGAGAAGAGCAGTTCGAGCGACACCTGGCATCCATGCTCGCCTACCTAGACATGGCGCAGCGACAGGGACTGCGTGTCATCATGCAGGCCGCCTGGTACGAAGCGTTTCGCGAAGGCGACACGGCCCAGATCGATCGCATCCGACGATTCATCGAACGAGTCTCGGAGCATCCGGCGCTGCTGGCCTACCAGTTGTATGACGAACCCGAATACAAAGTCGAGAACGGCTTTGCGGAAGGATCTCTGGCAGCGCGCAATAAGTTCATCGACGCACTGACCCAGAATCGACTCGCGATCCGCAAGTGGGACAAGAATCCGCACCGCCCCGTGCAGGTCGTCTTCAATCTCGTCCCCCTCTCCAGCTACGCCTCGTTCCTGCCCGCGATCGACGGATTCCAGATCGATCGCTATCCGATCTGGCCCAACTCCCCCTTCATGGCCCACAACGGTGACTGGGGGCCACTCATGATGGCATGGTCCATCGCCCATGGAGCGCGCACCGTCCAGGCTACCGGCCACCTGAACCCCGTTCCCGTGATGCAGGGCATCGGCCAGCAGACCAGCGAGGACCCGACCTACTTCTGGAGGAATCCGGCCTACGAGGAGACTCGCTACATGGCCTATTCCTCGCTAACGGCCGGAGGCTGGGGATTTCTCCATTGGATTCACGACGCGAGCAACCCCGCGATCCGCGGCAATGTAGCGCGTCTTCACGCCGAATTCCGCGAACTGCTCCCGGCCCTGGTCGCCAGCTACGAACGGCCACCGTTCTCCGTCGAGCACGACCATCACGGGCTGACTCGCGACTTCCTCACCGACCTCGTGCCCGACCTCACCACGCTGGCCCTGCGCGACGACAAGAACGACTACCTCGTCGTAGCGTGCAACAGCCGCACCTTGGAAAACCTGGATCTGCGATTGAAGCTGCCAGCCCCGCCAGGCGCGCCGCAGCCGAAGACCGTCCGCGTGCTGAACGAGTCGTGGAGCCGCCCGATGCGGTATGACGCCGAACAGCAGGCCTGGCGGATCACACCGCACACGATGTGTTTTGGCGACATCAACGTCTGGGTGATCCCCCGCGATCAGCCCTGACGGTCCCTTCCCTGCCGCTCGCCCTGCAACCATGACCTGCGTTGGACACTGGAGTCTTCCATGCGACCGACTTTTTCCGTGATTCCCTTCCTTGGACTGGCCCTGTTCGGTGTCAGCCTGCTTCCCGGCTTGTCCCCGGCCGCGGAGCCCACGAACACGCTGCGTCTCTTCATCTCGTCCTTCGCGGCCGGCGACGAGGCAGGCATCCACGCCTGCACGCTCGATACGCAGACCGGCCAGCTCGTTATCGGCTCCAAGTTCGGGGAGGTGCAACAGACCTTCTTCATGGCGTTGACTCCCGATCGCCGTTACCTGTACGCGACGCACGCGCCGAACCAGTTCGGCGGCGCCGAGAACGAGGAGATCACGGCCCTGGAAATCGTCAACGACCAGGGCCAGCTTCAACTGCTCAACCGCGAGTCATCCCTGGGCACCGCGACCTGCTACCTGCATGTCGACGCCACCGGAAAGTCGCTGCTGGTCGCCAACTATTCGTCCGGGAGCGTAGCCGTGCTGCCGATTCGACCGGATGGGTCGCTGGGCGAGGCGGCGTCGTTCGTGAAGCACGAGGGATCGAGCGTCGATCCGGAGCGTCAGGGGCATCCCCATGCGCACTCGATCATTCCCAGTCCGAATAATCGCTTCGCGTACGCGGCCGACCTCGGCACCGACCAGATCGTCGCTTACCAGATGGACGCGGCCACCGGCCGCATCGCCGCCGCTCCGCAACCGTTCGTGCGAACGCCCGCTGCTGCCGGCCCCCGGCATCTCACCTTCCATCCGCGCACCGGACGCCTCTACGCCATCAACGAGCTGGAGAACTCCGTGACACTGTTCGACCATCATCCCGACACCGGCTTCCTGATCGAACGGCAGACGATCTCCACGCTGCCCGCGGACTATCAGGGAGCCAGTTACACGGCCGATGTCAAAGTCACACCGGATGGCCGATTCCTGTACGGCACCAATCGCGGCCATCACAGCATCGCCGCCTATCGCATCGCCGACGACGGGACGCTCACGCTTCTGGAAATCGAACCCAGCGGCGGAGCCGGTCCGCAGAACCTGGCCATCACGCCCGATGGCCGGTTCCTGCTGGTCGCCAATATGCCCGGCAACAACGTCACCGTCTTTCGCATCGACGCCGCCGCCGGGACACTGGAGCGAGTTGGCGAACCGGTGGGCATTCCCATGCCCTCGTGCATCCTGATCCGCTGACAAGGAACCTTGCGATGGGCCAATTCCCAGCAACGCGGCTGGCCAGCGAGAAGCACGCGCTGGTGCCGCACCGTTCCCCTCCGCCTCATGAGCCTTCGCGCAGGCAGTCGCCTGCGCAGTCCAGGCGCCAGTTCGTCACCGGGCTCATCGCGCTAGTCGTGGCGGCATCCGCGGGGGCGGTCTCGCACACATCCGTGGCCCGGGGCGAGGCCGGCGGAGCCGTTTTCGTGCGCGAGGAAGACGCGCCGGCCGAGTACCGGATCCAAGGCGAGTACCGCGGCGAGTTGGGGCCCGACCACGATCGCCTGCAGATGGGCGCGCAGGTGATCGCCCTCGGTGGCGACCGGTTCCGCGGCGTCTTCTTTCGCGGCGGACTGCCCGGTGATGGCTGGAATCGCGGTGGCAGGCTGGAGGTCGAAGGGCGCGCCGAGAGCGGCCGGGTGGTCTTCGAATTAGCGAATCTCCGTGCCGTCTTGGAGAACGGGGCGATCCGGATGTTCCTCGATACCTACGGTCCCGACGATCCGGTCCATGAGGGAACCATGGCTCGGGTGGAGCGAGCCAGCCCGACGCTCGGCATGACGCCGCCGGTCGGAGCCATCACGCTCTTCGATGGCTCCCATGCCGAGGCCTGGACCAGGGACGATGGTGGTCTCGTGACACTGGACGCGGGCCTGCTGCCGTCCGGCGTCCGCAGCAAACGCCGGTTCCACGACCACACACTTCATCTGGAGTTCCGCACTCCGTTCCAGCCCGCGTACGCCTGGCAGGCGCGCGGCAACAGCGGAGTCTACGTGCAGGGGCGTTACGAAGTCCAGATCCTCGACAGCTTCGGACTCTCAGGAGAACAGAACGAATGCGGCGGCATCTTCGGCGTGGCACG
>JBIIEC010000436.1:0-5018 GCA_044238045.1 Pirellulaceae bacterium
AGGTCCTTTATCCATGAGGCGAACCTCTGCTGATCGCCCGCCCCGGGCTCCTGATGCGAACTGACCCTGACGACGACCTCCCACGAGCCCCGGGGCGGGCCCTTTCCGACGACGACGCGACACGTTCTCCTGGGCGCCCCCGCGGCGGCAACCGGGCGCGACGCAGGGGAGCCTGAAGTCGGCCGGTCGTCCAGGACGGATCGCTCGCGCCGCCGCAGCATGACAGAGGAGCACGGGCCAGCCGCGCACGGGCTAGCCGCGCACGGGCCAGCGGCGCACGGGCCAGCGGCGCACGGGCCCAGTCCCCTGGGCCAGCCCAGTCCTGGGGCGGTCTGCGTTGCGGTTGCCAGCGGTAGCGATTATGCCAAGCGGCCCTGCCAGGAAGATTGCCGGAGCGGCCCCATGCTTGGAAAAGACGCTTCGAGAGACTTATATTCAAGCGTACGCGTTCAGGTTCCTGAGCATTCCGTGGAGAACCGCCGTGGCTGCGGGCCCCGGGCAGTACAGGCACTCGACGCGGACCGCTAAATTGGTCGCTGCGGTGGTTGCCGGGCGGCGCGAAGTCGGAATGATTTTTCGCCAGCAGCGTTCGCGGCCGCGTGGACGAGACGGCGAGGGTCGCCAAGCTGTCGAACGTGAGCCGAGTTCGAGTTTGAGTTCGAGAAACCAGGTAAGGGATCCGGTACGTTCGTGGAAGTGCGAGGCTTCGGGGTGGGCTGACCTCCGGCCCGGACTCCTTCATGCCTGAAACCTGCCAAGCTAAGACACAACCTCTTCATCCGAAGTCAGGAGTATTTATGGTTCGTCGCCTGCGTTGTTTGCCTTCGATCGCTCGTTGGATGTCCCCCGCTCGCCGCTGGCTGGCGGGAGGTCTCTTCTTGCTGGCATTCGCTCCCGGAATCGCTCAGGCCCAGATCACGGCCGAGTCGTTGCTGGAATCGGTCGTGTCTGACTTCGGCCCCAAGTACCAGGACGTCGAAGCGGCGGTCGAGTCGCTGCGAAACGGCAAGATGGCGGACGCCATGCAGTCGCTGCGGACCGCGCGGTCGAAGAACCCGAACCTGCCGCCGGCCAACATGCTGATGGCCCAGATGCTGTTCCGCCTGAAGCAGGCGCCGTCCGCTCAACTGGCTTTGGAAGAGGCCGTGAAGGAGGATCCGGCGGATCCGGGCGCGTACGTCTACATGGGCGAACTGGCCCTGCAGGGTCGCCGCTGGACCGAAGCTCGCATGCTGTTCGACAAGTCGCTCGCGCTTTCCGAGAGCTACACCACCAATCCGCTCCGCAAGAACCAGTTGATGGTCAGCTCCTACAGTGGCCTGGCGTCGATGGCCGAGATGACCGAGGACTGGCCGACCGCTCGCACGCTGCTCAACAAGCTACTCGAAATCGACCCGGGCAATTCGCTTGCCTCCACCCGCTTGGGCCGCGTCATGTTCAAGCAGGCCTCCGACAAGGAAAGCGAGAAAGAGGTCTACAAGCTGTTTCAGACGCTGCACTCGAAGGACGAGCAGAACACAGCTCATCCGGACGTGAATATGGCGCTGCTGTATGAGCAGGCTGGCAAGCGGAACAATGCGAAGGTGATGATGGAGCGGGCGGCGAAGAACGACGCGAAGAACCCGCGTACGCTGCTGGCGGTTTCCAAGTGGGCGCTCGACACGGGCAATTTGGAAATGGCCAAGAGCAATGCCGAGGCGGCGATGGCCCTGGAGCCGGATTCGCTCGAGGCACGTCTCTACCTGGGCCTTGTCGCTCGTTTTGGCAGCGATCTGACCACGGCCGAAAAGTCCTTCCAGGAGGCGCACCTGCTGTCGCCCACGCACCTGGGAGCGAACACGCAGTTGGCGTTGGTGTTGGTGGAGCAGCCGGACGAGAAGAAGCGAGCACTGGCGTTGGCGTATGCCCAGTTGAACCAGCAGCTCTACACCGACCTGCAGGAAGCGTCGGGTCGCGAGGCGGCGGTGACGCTGAGCTGGGTGCTGTCGCGTCTGGGGCAAAACGCCACGGCCGCGCGGAACGTTCAGCAGGTGCTGCAAGCCGGCGCGATCAGCGCCGACAGCGCCTATCACGCCGCCCAGATCCTGTATGACAGCGGCCTGACCGAAGTCGCCCAGAAACTGCTCGAGCCGACACTCAAGCAGGACGCAGTCTTCCCGACGCGGAAGGCGGCCGAGGAACTGATGGGCAAGATCCAGAACAACTAACGCACCGCGACCGATTCTTGTCACTCCAGCCCGTTCCCGACCTTGCGGTCCGGAACGGGCTTTTTTCATGGAGTGGCGGAGGTGGCAAAGTCATCGGCGCACGGCGTGTGCCGGGTCAGCGGTTGGTGACTACAATGGCGGGTGTGTGCCGTGGACTGCCTGCGGGGTTGAGGGCCGAGTTCGGCTGGGAGGCGTTGGTTTGCCCGCTTTGTCGTGCTGGGATCTGATCGCGTTGGCCGTGCTGGGGACGGTGCCGCTGGCTTATGCCTGGCGACGGACGCAGGGCACCACGTTGCGGGCCCCGGTGGCCTGGGCTTGGCTGGCGTGGATGGGTCTGATGCTGGGCGAATGGCTGGCGCGTCAATCGGCGGCGGGGCCGGCGGCGGCGTGGCGACAGATGGCCGCCGTGGGAACCTTCTGCCCCGCCATGGCCGTGCTGGGCGCGAAGCGTCCCCAGGACAGCGGATGGCAGTTCATCGTGGCCTCGCTCTGGCTGGTCCTCGCGTTGCCCGCCTTGCAGGCACTGGCCTTCTCTCCGACCGGGCTGCTCGATCCCCATCCGGCTTGGCGGGGCCTGCATGTGCTGCTGCTGATCGTCGCCGCCACCAACTACCTCCCCACGCGGCATGGCATGCCGGCACTGCTGGCCTGCGGGGTGCAGTGGCGCCTGCTGCACATCGCCGCTCCCGGCGAAACAACTGCCTGGTATGATCGTCCGCTCTTCCTGCTGTGCGTGCTGCTGGCCCTGCTCGTCGCGACAGCCGTTCGTGAACGCCGGGCCGCGCGGAAACTCGAGGCGACCCGCCGGCACCTGGACTCCCCCGAGGCTCTTCACCTTCTGGGCTGGGATCGCGTCTGGATCGACTTCCGCAACGCGTTCGGCTGCGTGTGGGCTCTCCGCGTCTCCGAACGCATCAACCATGCGGCGCAGCAGAGCGGCGCGAGGATCGAACTGACTTGGCAAGGCTTCGCGCGCAGGCCGGCCGGTGCCCCGGAAGCGGCCCAGGAAGCATCTCCAGAAACGCAGGCCTTGACTCCCTCCGGCATGTCGCCGATTCGCCCGGAAGAACTCTCGGAGCTGGAAGTCACCGCCATGCAGATGCTGCGCCGCTTCGTCTCGCCCGCGTGGATCGACGCACGACGGGGCGTCTCGTGCGCCGCGCCGCTGCAGGACGAAGCAGCGTCGCCGGAGACCTACGCCTGAACGCAGGCCCGGCGTCCCGCGCCCTGCATGTCGCGCAGAAAAAAACGCCGACCTCCCGGGAGGGAGTCCGGCGTGGTGACGTTTGGCTGCCTGGGGAGCAGAAGCGTCTCGCAGGCAGCACGGCTTGCGCAACGCGGCTCCGATCGAGTTGCCTTAAGCGGCGCGGTGGTGCGTGGAGTCGCTCTTGGGCAGGTGCTGCCGCAGCAGTTCGTCCAGCAGTTCGGAGCGATCCCGACCTTCGTGACGTGCCATCGCGTTCAGACGTGCTTGAACTTCCGAGGAGATCTCCAGCGGCCGTCGGGACTCGCCGGTGACGACGCCGCGGGCGGCGTTCATGACGGGCCGGGCGGCTTCCGCGACCGGACGAGCAACCTCCTTGAGCGTCCGCATCGGCTCCCGGACGAGTACGCGGTCCAGCAGGTCCAGCCGCGCGTGGCTGTCGATGAGCGCCTCGCGTTCGCGAATGGCGGAGACGGCCAGCGAAATGGCGCCCCAGACGCCGATGAAGACCGCGCAGATGGTCAGGAGCACCGACGATTGATGATGGGAACTCATGGATGCCGCCTGCGACGCGTAACTCATGACCGCGGCCGCAAGCACCAGGATGGCAGCAGGCGTTTGATTCATGGCGGGAGTCCTTTCTCCGAAAAGCGTCGCCCGACGAGCCCTCGCTCGCCTAGAGCCCCTGCTCGCCTGAGGGGTCGACGCGGAGGGGGAGAATAGTGGCCCATGGCCCGGCTGTCCATGCCGTTTTGGGACCGCTCCGGCCGCTCGATCCCCCGCTAGCTGGCCTGCTCGTCCGGATTCCGGGGTCCTCGCATCTCAGGCATGCGCCCTCCAGCACGGCGGCCGTTCACCCGCCGTGCCCGAAGGCTTCGCCGCCTCACTACTCGTCGCGGCTGCTGCCGCTTCGCATGAAAAGATAGACGAAGGTCAGGATGGCCTGGAGCGTTCCGGCGACGTAGGTCATTGCCGCGGCGTTCAGCACCGCCCGCACCTCGCCCATCTCCTGCTCCGGCACGATTCCCAGTTGGACCAACTGCCGCTTCGCCCGCGCGCTCGCATCAAACTCCACGGGCAGGTTGACCACCTGGAAGAAGACCACGGCTCCAAAGAGCGCCAGCCCGAACTTGACCACGATCGGCATGGAGGCCATGAGGCCGAGGAACACGAGCAGGAAGGCGCTGCGGCTGCCGAAATTCGCGGCGGGCACGGCGGCGTTGCGAAGGAACAGCGGAGCGTAGTGCTCTGCCTTCTGGATCGCGTGGCCGGCTTCGTGGGCGGCAATGCCGACGGCCGCCAGGTTGCGGCCGTGATAGACCGGCTGGCTCAATCGCAGCACATTCGCCACGGGATCGTAGTGGTCCGACAGTTGCCCCGGCGTCATCTCGATGTCCACATGGGCCAGGCCCGCCGAGTCGAGGATGTAGCGAGCGGCCGCGGCGCCGCTGACCGGCGCCGGCTCCTGCTGCGCCCGCTGGTAAGCCGACTGGATGCGAAACTGGGCCCACATGGCCAGCAGCATCGCGGGCAGCGTAATCAGGAAGTACAGGGGATCGATCATCGGTTCTCCTCCAGGGCGTCAGCGCCCCAGTCTCTTAAGCGCC
>JBIIEC010000437.1:0-5015 GCA_044238045.1 Pirellulaceae bacterium
CGCCCCTTGACCACCACGCTCTGCCCCACGTCCAACCGCCCCATCTCGCGTGCCAACTGCCAGCCGAAGGCGACATCCTGTCGCTGTCCGAAGGTCAGCGGCGAGCCGGTCAACTGGCCTTCGGCGACCAGTAGTCCGGGCACGAGTTCGGTCGCCGGCACGCAGCGCACGCCACGTCGGCCAAACGCCTGCACGAAGGTTCCCAGCATCGTGTCGTCCTTGCGATCCTGCGTCTGCGTGATGAAATGCGGGTAGAACGTCCGCACGAACTCCCAGTCGGGAAAGTGCTTGAGCCAGTACCACTTCTGGAACAGCAGCACCTTGTGGATCTTGCCGGCCATCGTCGCCTGCTCGACGCCGTGGCGTCGAAAATAACGCACGGCCTGCCCCAGGCGGGCGATGCCCAGCGGCTCGTAGTCATGGCAGATCGACCGCAGCACCGGGTCGGCGTGGTCCTTGATGCCCAAGCAGTAGACCTCGCATCCCTGCGCCGCCAGCGACTCGGCGACCACGACGGGAAATCGCCCCCAGCCGGCGATCAGGCCGACGCGCGCGGGGACTGGCTTGCCGGTGGAACGAGTGACGGGCATGGCATTCCCCTACGCGGCTTCCTGTTGCTGAGCCAACACGGTGCGGCTCGCCGGAGCCTGCGTCTGCTGCCACTGCTGCAACGCTTCGATCTGCTGCGACAACTGCTCCACCGTCCGCACCAGATCGCGCAGCTGCTTGCGCATCTCGGGGAGCTTCGCGAAGGCAGCCTGCTTCACCATCTGGTCGCGTTCCGGCGTGGCCGGGATGCCAATGACGGTCGTGTCGTCGGGAACGTCGCGCATGATGCCCGCCTTCGCGCCCAGGATGGCCCGGTGCCCGATGCGGACATGGTCGGGCACGCCCGCCTGGCCGGCCATCACCACATAGTCGCCGGTCGAACTGCTGCCGGCCACCCCGACCTGGCTGCAGATGAGGTTGTGCCGACCAATGCGGCAGTTGTGCGCGATCATGACCAGGTTGTCGATCTTGGTGCCGGTGCCGATGACCGTGGGCCCGTACGTGCCGCGGTCGATCGTCGTGTTCGCGCCCACCTCGACGTCCTCCTCCAGGACGACCCAGCCCAGCTGGTCGCCGCGCAGGTGGCGGCCGCCGATCGTGTCGTAGCCAAAGCCATAGGCGCCCAGCACGGCGCCGGCATGGAGGACGCAGCGATCTCCGACCAGCGTATCCCGATAGAGCACGGCGTGCGGGTAGATGGTCACCTGCTCGCCCAGCACGCAGCGGCCCGAGAGGACGACATGGGAATGAATCACCGAGCCTCGCCCGATATGCACGCCTGGCCCGATCACCGCATGCGCGTGCACTTCCACATCCGCTTCGATGACCGCCGAGGGATCGACGACGGCCAGGGGACTGATGCCGCCGCGCGGAGCCTCGAACGATGGATGGAAATGGCTGACGATCCGCGCGAAGGCCTGGCGCACCGAAGCGACGCGAATGACGGGTCGCTGCATCTCCGGCCAGTCCGGCGGCACCAGCAGCGCGCCGGCCTGGGAACACATCAGCTGCTGCTGGAGTTTCGGGTGGTCGATAAAGCTGATCTGGTCGGCGGCCGCTTCATCCAGCGTCGCGGCGCCGGTGAGTTGCAGGGTCGGATCCCCCTGCAAGGTTCCGTGGACCAGTTCCGCCAGCTGCCCTAGAGTCGTGATCGCCATTCCCTTGGCACCTTTCTGCTGGAAGCGTTCGTCTGCTGGCGGCGCCGATTCCTTCGGCGGCACGCCGGTCGACCGGGCGAATGGTAGACCGTTCCCGCCAAGCCAGCAAGACCGAAGCGCTTCACAACTTGCCGGCGCCACGGGAGCGCGGCCGCCCCGGCCGCCTGAAGCAGCCCCGAAACTCGCAGTATCGCGAAGATGCATTACCCGCATGTGCTGCTGCGGGCGGGACATTTGGGGTGCTGCTGCGGGCGGGACGCCCGCGCTCCTACTACTGCTGTTGCTGCGCCTGCTGTGCTTTCATCTCCAGGCGTTCGAGCAGTTGCGACAGGTCCGTCAGCCCGAAATCACCCGCGTGCCGCGAATCGGGATGCAGCCAGTAGCCGGTCCAGCCGGCGGCGCGGGCCGCTTGGTAGTCCGCTTCCCAATCGTCGCCCACCAGCACACACTCCTCGGGTCGACACCCCAAACTCGCTTCGATGCGGCGAAAGAACGCCGCGCCAGGCTTCCGCGTACCCAGCGCCGCCGAATGGAAGACATGGTCGGCGGAATCCAAGGGGGAAAGTCCGCGACAGATCGACTCCAAACGCTCGTCGAAATTCGACGCCAAGGCCAGGCCATAGCCACGCTGGCGCAGCGACTGCCAGAGCGGGCTGGTGCCGGGGGTCAGCTGCCAGCTGTCCGGTTGGCCAAAGTGGGTCCAGAGCTGCTGAAAGGCCGAATCATTCCCGCCAGGCAGCTCGCCCAGCACTTCGCCAACGATCGCTCGCCAGCGCTGAAGCTCTCGTGGAGTGCTCGTCCACCAGGGATCGTCGCGATCGAGCTCGGGCGCGAAGTGCCGCGGCAGCACTTCGCGAAAACGCGCGCCGATCTCCTCGCGGGCCAGGCAGCCGCCATGCCGCGCGGCCACCTCCTGATACACCTCGGCCACCGCAGGACGCGGACGGATCAGCGTTCCCACGGCGTCGAAAAGAATCCACCGTGGTCGTGCCATTCCTCAACTCTCCCGACGCGCACTCTCCGGACGTGTCGATCAGCTGGCCAGGTTCGCGAACCGCAGCAGGTCGAGCCCGAGCACGAACAGCATGAGGCCCAGGATGAAGCAGAATCCGAGCATCGTCAGGCCGAACGCCACCCGCTCGTTCAGCGGCTTGCGGAAGATGCCTTCGTAGATCAAGAACACGGCGTGGCCACCATCCAGCACCGGAATCGGCAGGAAATTCACCACGGCCAGGTTCGCGCTGAGCAGTGTGAGGAACGTCAGCAGGCTGGAGACTCCTTCCGAGGCCTTGATGCCGGCCATGGTGGCGATCGACAACGGTCCGCCGAGGTTCTTCGGCGAGAACTGGCCGGTGGCCAGCCGGTAGAGGATGAAGTACACCTGCCGAATCGACTCGATCGTCTCGCGCAGGCCCAATCGGAACGCCGACGCCCAGTCAGATGCGCGATTGGTCTCGGACATCGGCATCAGCTGCAGGCCGCGATTCGCGTAGAAGCGATCCTGGAGTTCGACCGGCAGCAGTTCGGCTGTCAACAGCTTCTGGCCGCGCTGGTAGCTGAGTTTCACGCGGGTGCCAGGGAGGCTCATCTGAATGCGATCCTGCACGGTCGCCCAATTGCGGCTCTTCGGTCCCAGCTCGATCGGCTGGGGCGGCCCGAAAGCCTGCAGGTCACGTTCCAAGTTTTCCGGCGAGTCCGGCACGAACTCGGCCGCTTCGATCAGATCGCCGACCTGCAGTCCGGCGGTTTCGGCGGGCGATCCGGGCTCAACCGCCGCGATCGTATTCTCGACCTGGAATGCCAAGCCGATCGACTCCGCCGCCAGCGGCCGACCGGGGATGGCTTCCAGCGTCGCGGTCTTGGGAACCTGCGGCGTGACCTTCAGCGCGACTGGCTGCTCCGAGCCTTTCCGTCGCACTTCGAACGCCACCTCCTGTCCGGCCAGGCGTCGCAGCTGGTCCGGCAAGGCCATCGGGTCACTCACCGGCTGCCCCTGCACGGAAACCAGCTGGTCGCCGACTTGGAATCCGGCCTGCTCCGCGATCGAACCCTTCTGCACGCCCACGATCGGCCCCATCGTCAGGTGCAGTCCGAGGGAGCGGTACGGGAAGCGTGGGATGGTGACCTTTTTCGTTGGTCCGGCGGTCGGCTTGGACGCATCCGCATCCAAGATCGGCCGCCCGCGCGCGTCCTTGGCCACCGGTTCGACATCCAGCGTCAGTTCGTCGTCCGCATGCAACGCGAGCTGCGCGAGAATCTGTGTGTAGTCAGACACGGGCTGGCCGTTGATCGCCACAATGCGATCGCCCTGCTCCAGTCCCGCCGCGCACCCCGGCAGGTGGCCGTACCTGGACCGCGACTCGTCGGTGACCGCCGAGATATTCGTCAGGTTCGAAGTGATGCCAATCACCGGACGCCCCTGCAGTTCGGGCTGCGGACTGCTCAGCCGCACCGTCACCCACTCGGGATCACCCGATTTCGCGCCGGACGTCGCGTAGCGCTGCACGAGCAGGTCCAGGTCCTGGCCCGCGCCGGTCATCAGGACCTTGGCCATCATGTCGTCCTGGAAACGCAAATGGCTGGATGGCTGTCCGGAGCGTCCCATCTGGAGGATGCGATCACCCGGTTGAAGCCCGACGTTCCAGGCCGACAGCCCGGGGCTGGCCGACCCCACGACCGTCGGCGTGTAGGAGACCCCCATGCGATAGGCGCAGGCGGCAAAGATCACGGCGAAGATCAGGTTCATGATGACGCCAGCCGAGATGATCGCCAGTCGCTGCGGCACGGTCTTGGCCGGATAGCTGCGTTGATCGATGGTCGCGGCGTAGGCCGCCGCGGGATCGTTTTCGTCGAGCCCTTCTTCGCGGGCGATCCGGATCCGTTCCGCCTCGCGGGATGAGTTCGCCGGGTTGTCGTCCTGGCCGAGCATCTTGACGTAGCCGCCGAGGGGCACGATCCCGATGCCGTACTCGGTCTCGCCCCATTGCTTGCGCCACAGCGCCCTGGGCAGCTTGATCGGCCCCAGGCTGATCGGCACGTCGAATCCGACATAGAACTTCTCGCACTTCACGCCGCACCACTTGGCGACCAGGAAGTGTCCCAGTTCATGCACGAAGATCACGAAGCCCAGCCCGAGCGCCGCTTTGGCGATCGTCCCGAGCGATCCGAGGGTAAAGGCACCGAAGACGACGCCTGTCAGACTTTCAACCACCTTGATACCTCCTGGCGAGCCCACTGGTCCAACCGCAACAGGTCGGACAACGTCGGCCGCGGATCGAAATCGTGGTGCTCCAGCACAGCCTGGCAAGC
>JBIIEC010000074.1:0-17490 GCA_044238045.1 Pirellulaceae bacterium
CGATGACCGGGTGTGACAAAAAACGCCCGGTGGCGTTGCCTGGATGGCGGCCCGCATGACGGCCCTGCTGGCGGCGGGGGCTGGCGGCGGGGAGCGGGCTGGTGGATGATGGCCGGCTGGCAGGCCGGGGGCTGGTGGGAGAGCGGTGGATGCGATTGCTGGAGACGGAACTGTCGGGGCTGGCCGAGAACCTGGCGCTCGACGAAGCCTTGCTGGAGGGCGTGCAGGAGACGGGCGATGTCTTTCGCACCTGGGAGGTGCACCGGCCGGCGGTCGTGCTGGGCCGCGCCTCGCGGCGCCTGGACGAGGTGCAGGAGGCGTTTTGCCAGACCGAGGGGATCCCGGTGGTCCGCCGCTGCAGCGGCGGCGCGTCGGTCGTTCTGATGCGAGGCTGCCTGCTCTATTCCGTCGTGCTCCGCCTGGAGGATCACCCTGAGCTGCGGGTCATCGAGCGGGCGCATGCGTTTGTGCTGGAACGCATCCGGGAGGCGATTGTGCGGCTGGGCCGGCCCGTGGAGCTGGCCGGCACCAGCGACCTGGTGCTCGGCGGACGCAAGTTCTCCGGGAATAGCCTCCGCTGTCGGAAAGGCGGAGTGCTCTACCACGGCACGCTGCTGTTGGAGGCTTCGATCGACCTGATCGGCCGCTGCCTGAAGATGCCGCCACGCCAGCCCGACTACCGAGACCAGCGGCCGCACGAGGAGTTCCTTACGAACCTGAACCTCTCGGCCGACGCTCTGGACGCTTCGCTGCGGCAGGCCTGGCAGTGCGAGGGACGCCTGGAGGACTGGCCACGCGCGGAGGTGGAACGGCTGGTTGCGGAACGATACGGTCAGGAGAGCTGGAACGCTTAGCGACCGCCGGGCCCAGGCGGCACCGCTGTGGACTGACTAACCTTGAAGCACGAAGCCCTACAGGAATACGTCATGACCGAGCCTCGCTTTTTTTCGTTTGACGGCGTGGATGGGGGCGGCAAGACGACGCAGATCCGGCTCTTCTCCGAATGGCTGCGGGAGCAGGGCCGAGAGACACTCCTCTGTCGCGACCCCGGGTCCACCGAACTGGGGGAGCGAGTCCGCGACCTGCTGCTGAACTCCACCGACGTGCCGATCGGCTTCCGCGCTGAAATGCTGCTCTACATGGCCGCGCGGGCCCAGCTGGTGGAGCAGGTGGTTCGGCCAGCGCTGGAGGCGGGGAAGGTGGTGATCTCCGATCGGTTCCTGCTGGCCAACGTCGTCTACCAGGGCCATGCGGGGGGGCTGGAGCCGGAGCAGCTCTGGCAGGTTGGCCGCGTGGCCACGGGAGGCCTGCTGCCCGACGTGACCTTTGTGCTGGACATCAACCCGCAGCGTGGAGCCGCTCGCAGGACCGGCAAGCCGGATCGGCTGGAACAGCGGAGCGTCGAGTACTTCGAACGGGTGCGGGCCGGGTTTCGCCGCGAAGCGGAGGGCCAGCCGGAGCGTTATGCGGTGATCGACGCCGACCAGCCGTTGGAGCGGGTGACGCAGCAGATTCGCGAAGCGGCGGTCGCTCGCGGACTTGTTGCGCGATGATTCCAGCCGGATGATAGGGCGGCAGGAGAGAGGAGATTAGGAGAGAGGCGATGGCCTGGTGTGGACTGGAAGGGGTGGAGAGTGTGGTGGAGCGGTTTCGGCGCGGGCTGCGCAGTCGGCGGCTGGGCAGTGCCTACCTCTTCTGCGGTCCCCCGGGCGTCGGCAAGCGGCTCTGCGCCTTGTACATGGCCAAGGCTCTGCTGTGCGAGCGGCATGAGGAGACGGACTTGGAGCCGTGCCTGGAGTGTCCGTCCTGCCTCCAGATCGCGGCCGGAACGCACCCCGACGTCGATCTGATCGGGCTGCCGGAGGGAAAGAGCCAGATTCCGGTGGAGCTGTTGATTGGCGACCCGGAGCATCGTATGCGGGAAGGACTCTGCCACCGCATCTCCCTGCGTCCCCTGCGGGGGCGTCGGCGGGTGGCGATCATCGACGACGCCGACCATCTGAACGTTACCGGCGCGAACGCCCTGCTGAAGACGCTGGAGGAACCGCCGCCGGGAGCCCTGCTGTTCCTGATCAGCTCCAGCCTCCAGCGGCAACTGCCCACCATTCGTTCCCGCTGCCAGATCTACCACTTCCAGCCCCTGCCGGACGCGTTCATCCAGCGGTATGTGCTGGAACAGCAGTGGGTGACGAACGCGGCCCAGGCAACGCAGGTGGCCGAGTGGGCCGAAGGCAGCTTGGATCGCGCGAAGGAGTTCTCGGATCCGGCGATCGAGGAGTTTCGCCGCGGGCTGGTGAGGCTTTGGGAACAGACGCCGCGGATGTCCTGGGAACTCGCGAAATACGTCGAATCGTTCGTGGACGCGCTCGGCAAGGATAGCCGTTTCGCCGCGCAGCGACGCAGCCGCCTCCGCGTTGCCATGCTCCTGATGGTACATCACCTCCGCCAAGCATGGCACGGCTCGGGGGAAGCCCGGGAGGCACAGGGGATCGCTGCGGCGGAAGCCACCTGCGCCCGCATCGAACGCAGCCTGCTGGGACTGGAGCAGATCGAGGCGAACGCGAACCTGGCCACCCTCGTGGCCGCTTGGATGGATGACCTCTGCCAGGAGCCGCCGCTGGCCGCTCCCCACGATTGGGGCGTGTACTGACGCGGGTCGGCTGCGTGCCGGCCCGTTCGTCAGCGCACGCCGAGGCGGTGACCATTTCCCCCACCCGATCTGGCATTTCCGATGAATCGCGTGGCGCAGGATGGCATGCGAGTGCAGGCGAACGCCGGCAGATCCTCGTTTCGTCGCGGAGAAACGCTGCGAAAGTGCCAAGTGCATGCGAAGGCCCAGGTGGCGATACTGAGGAAGCTCATCGACGAGGATGCGCAGGCACTTTCGCAACGGGAGGCATCGCATTCGGCGAGCGATCCGGAACTACGAAGACCTGCAGGGACGCCGCAAGAAACGCTCCAAGACTGCCGGGAAACCCGCCAAGGTGGCTCGCGCTTCGACCTCCGATCCCGACTCGCGCCTTCGAGCACCCCTATCGCTCACAAAAGTCCCCCAACCAACTCTTCGCGGGAAAATTCGCTCCTTCGTGATGGCCGTGGAGATAGCTTCACGGCCTCGCCGTATGCCGGGGACAGGAAATGGGCTGGAGACCGTTTAGGGCGTACTGGCGGCTCCGAAGGCGGTGAGGACCAACTGCCGCCCCTCGGCCTGGTTGCGGTGTTCGCACAGGTAGATGCCCTGCCACGTCCCAAAACAGGGACGTCCCCGCGCGATCGGAATGGAGAGCGAGCAGCCGAGCAGCGAATTCTTGGTATGCGCCGGCATGTCATCTGGGCCTTCCAGCGTGTGGACGTAGTCGAGGTGCTCCGGGGCCACATAGGAAAGCCCCATCTCGAGGTCGATGCGGACGTCCGGATCGGCATTCTCATTGATGGTCAGCGATGCCGACGTGTGCTGGATGAAGACGTTGAGCATGCCGACGGACAGTCGGGACAGCTCCGGGATCGCGTCCAGGACGCGGTTCGTGACCAGATGACATCCCCGCGCCAGCGGCGGAAGACGCAGCGACTTCTGAATCCAAATCGTCTCCATGGGAGTCTCCCGCAGTGAGTGTTGCGAAGTTTCGCCGATTGTACACGCGCCGACTCGGTGATGCGGTGGGGCGTTGGGGTGCGCTGGCAATCGGTTACGGCTGCTTCGAGTTGGTACGTTAAGACTCGGCAACATCGTCTCCGCCGGGCTGAGTTTGTGGGATGCGAAGACTCTCGCAGACGCGGTGACTGTGGTGATTTGATGTGTTTTGGGGAGAGGCGTTGAAGATGGGAGTCGTGATGCGCCTGGTGGCTTCGTGGTGGCGGGATGCCAAAAAACCCGGCGCTGGATTTCCAGTCAATGTGCGGTTGGAAAATGGCAAATTCCAACGGTGAATCGTTGACTTTATATGTCCGCAGGGGAATAATCATGGGGACCAGCGATCTTTCCGTCCGTTGTGGGACCAGTTTCGTTGAATGCTGCACTCGTTCGCGCCAAACGACGTTCGCGCCAATCGAAAAGAACACGCGAAAAGAACACGCGAAAAACGCGGTGAAGATTTCGCAATCGAACTTGACGTGGAGAGTAGCGCCGCGAGTGACTTGATACATCTGTGGTAGAGCGACCGGTCAGAAGGCCACGTCGAAGCTTCGACGCTCCCGGTTGAGCTGCCACCTCCCAGCGGTGCTGAGGTTGAGCGCCGCAACACATGTAAATCATCTGGAGGTTGGACTGCCATGTCCCAAAAAGTGCGTAACGTTTTCGAAGCGATCTTGAAGTACGGCCACGACGAAGATTTCAGTCCGGACGATGCGGACGATTTCAACTACACCGATGCTCCTGCTGGTTCGGCGGAGAAGATCGAGATGCTGCGACGTCGTGTCGAGTTGGGCCATCCGCTCTGGCACACCAACGACCGCAAGGACTACACCGGCCTGACGGGTGCGGTTCGTCCGCGCGAGTAGTCGTAAGAGACTCCGTAGGAGATCGACTTGGTTCGAGAGTGAAGTACCGGAGAACCATCCGGGCGGACTCGGCCGAGCGATTCTTGGACTCGATTCATGAAAAAAGGCCCCTGGGATTCCAGGGGCCTTTTTTCATGCGCCGTGTCCGTCGGTCGTCTTGCCAGCGACCCGTTGGTTTCGGGAGCGGCGCACGTTGCGGGGCCGCAGGCAGGGACCAGGCGAATTCTGGGGTGGATCGGATACGGCAGCGTGGAAAGCGAGTGGCTGTTGCCGGCAGGTCCTGAAGCGCCGTGAGCCGACCGCCCTGGGCAGGGTGGCCGGCTCACGAGGAATGGTCTCGAGTCCGTAGCGGGGGAAGCGACTGGCCGAAGCCCACAACTGGCCGTAGCTCAGTCGCTCCTGCGTCAGGGGCTGTCGTCTTCGACAGTTTCCTCTTTCTGCAGTTCCTGCCGCAGCACTTCAATGTCCGGCGGAGCGTGGATGCCCAGTCGGACCTTGTTGCCGCTGATCCTGACGATCGTGATTTCGATCGAGTCTCCGAGTTTTATCTTTTCGCTCTTCTTTCGAGAGAGTACCAACATGCTCGTCATCTCCATGCAAGCGGGCTGCAGCCCGCGATGTGGTTTCAATTAAAAGGATTCGAATGGGTCAGGTTGCGAGGAGCGGAGTCTCCGACGTCCACTCCCGTTTCATGAAGCGTTCCCCGGTGGCGCCGTAGAACAGGATGGTATTGCGATCGGCTTCCCAGATGGCGGTGAACTTGACGCTGCGAGGTCCGTGCAGGCAGAAGTAGACTCCGCAGGGCACGGTTCGACGCGTCAGGATCTTTTCGGTCATCGGGAAGACACCGATCTCCAGTTGTTCATGGTGGCACAGGGTCTGGTAAACGAATTTCTTGAGCAGTTCAAAGGTTGTCGTATGTAGATGATGCGACCTCATCGGCTTGGTGCACTCCGTTGTGGCGAATCGATTGCGATCAATGGATGGAGGATGGAACCCGGGGCAGATCGCGTGGAACGGGGGCGAGGTGAAGGCGAGTGGTTTCCGTCACTCGTCACGCAACAGAATGTCGCTTGATCACCGGCCGCCGTGCCGTCTGTCCGAATGCTCTGCCAAGCGCCTCCCATGGTGCCTGGCAGGTGCCTGCCTGTCCCGTCGTCCCTGACTGGATGCCTCTGCTTGGATAAAGAATTGGCTTCCTTGCCAGCAGAGTTGAGTATCGGCAGAGTGGGGTGGATAGTTGCGTTGCGGGAACTTGTATCGCGTGCGAAGTTTGAGTTGCTTGGTGGTAGTCGCGTCAGAGTTTGCGCGGTGGCTAGGAGCGGAGTAATCGACACAGCCAGCGCGGCGTGGCGGAGAAGCGCCGGGATTTGGCATTGAGCCTGAAGAGTGGAACTCGTCCGGCGTGGATGAGGAGGAGCGGCTGGCGGGCGTGGGGACGAGGCCGGGCTTGGTGTGGGTTACCTGTGTCTTGGGCTGCGCAGAACGAACGGAAGGCGTTGGGACGAGGGCAAGCGACCGCTAGATCGTTTCTTCGAGCCCCGCGATGCGGGGGCCCGGTCGGAAGGGGTGTAGGCGGGCGGCGTCGCTTGGTGGACGGAGGGCCGAGTCGAGACGACTCGATCAGGGGCGCAGGTTCACGAGGGAGAGGAACTGTGGCAGCGGCACGGACTCGCACGTCGGGGCCGCCTCCTTCCAGCTAACCAGCAACTGCTCCTCGCGCTGCGTAAGATGCAGGATGAGTTCGTGGCGGCTCTCTTGTTCAAGAAGAACATCGCCATCGCGTTTGATGCGGACGCGCACCTGGGTGGGCAGGCAGCCGTGGCGATCGAGGACGCGGTTGAGTTCCAGGCGGACGGCGGGCGGAATGGGGCGGAAGAGGGCGTTGAGGTTGGTGTACCAGTTGGCGAATTCCCCGTAGCGCGAGAGCACTTCGGGCGATGCGTCGCGGGAGGCGTGGACAAGGTAGTCCCAGTGCGGGCTGGTCAGGCTCAGCGTGCCCGCGTCGCGGTCGAACTGTTCGCGGAAGGTGGGCTTTGCGGCGAACCGAATCAACGCACTGCTGGATGCTTCCGCGCGCCCTTGCTCGGTGGCCGCGAACTGGATCAGCTCGTCCGCCGAGAGATTCGTCTTTTTCTTCTGGCCAGGCATCGCCAGCGTGAATTGGCGGCTGGCCGAGTCGAATTGCGTGACGCGTTCGGGCGATGTAAGCAGGAAGTCGAGGATCTGTCCCTCGGTGAAGATCGTGACATGCTCCGCCGTGGGTTCCGATTCACCTCGGGAATGCACGGTCGTATGGATGGCAAAGGTTTCCGCTAGCAGCGATTGGGTGAGGAAGAGAAACAGGGCTATCCCGAGCAGGGTTGGAAGCCGAAAAGCCATATTGGGCTCCTGCGACGGCGCTACGATAATCGGGCGGACACTTCGCGGTGGGGGACGATAGCGAAGAGAGGCCAGATGCGTCTAGAGGAATTTGTCGCCCAAGAGGGGTGACGGCAGTCGGGAGTTGATTGATTCGGGCCCGGAAGGCAAGACAGTTCGGTGGACGTATTATCATTCTGCGACGGGACACCCGTCGTCTAGTAGAATTGGGCAAGGCTTTGGATACTTTATCGAACGCAGAGTTGAATGTGCGCCCCTGGACTCCCGGAGTGGCGGAAAGGCGAACGAACCAGATGAGCAGTGTGCTGCGGACCGCGATCGCGAACAAGACGGCGCGGGTGGGTGTGATCGGCCTGGGATATGTCGGGCTGCCGCTGGTGCATGCCTTCATCCAGGCGGGTTTCCGCACCATGGGCTTCGATGTCGACGACACGAAGGTGCAGCGGCTGCTGAAGGGGGAGAGCTACATCAAGCACTTCCCGGGCGAGTGGATCACGCAGTGCATCCGGGAAGACGCGTTTGTGCCGACGGCGGACATGGCTCGACTGTCGGAGGCGGACGCGCTGCTGATCTGCGTGCCGACGCCCCTGAACGAGACGCGTGATCCAGACCTGTCGTACGTGGCATCGACGGCGGAGCAGATTGCGGCGCGGCTGCGGCCGGGCCAGCTGGTGGTGCTGGAGAGCACGACCTATCCGGGGACGACGCGGGACATCGTGCTGCCGATCCTCGAAAAGTCCGGCCTGCGGGTTGGGCAGGACTTCTTCCTGGCGTACAGTCCGGAGCGTGAGGATCCGGGCAATCCCGATTTCACGGCCAGCGGCATCCCGAAGGTGGTGGGTGGCATCGATGGGGCGAGCCGCGACCTGGCCGACGCGCTGTACGCGCACGCCGTGGTCCGCACGGTGGCGGTATCGAGCTGCGAGGTGGCCGAGGCCTGCAAGATCCTCGAGAACACCTATCGCTCGGTGAACATCGCGATGGTGAACGAGCTGAAGATCCTGTTCACGCGACTGGGGATCGACGTCTGGGAGGTGATCGACGCGGCGAAGACGAAGCCGTTCGGGTTCCAGGCCTTCTATCCCGGCCCGGGGCTCGGCGGGCACTGCATTCCCATCGATCCGTTCTACCTCAGCTGGCTCGCGCGGAAGTACGGCCAGTCGACCCGCTTCATCGAGCTGGCGGGCGAGATCAACCACTCGATGCCGGAGTACGTGATCCAGCGTCTGGCCGAGGCGTTGAATGACGTCAGCAAGCCGATTCGCGGCAGCAAGATCGGCGTGCTGGGCGTGGCCTACAAAAAGGACGTGGACGATCCGCGCGAGAGTCCGAGCTTCCGGCTGATGGAGCTGTTGCTGGCGGCGGGTGCGCAGGTGAGTTACAACGACCCGCACATTCCGGAGCTGCCCTCCATGCGTCACTATGACGTGCCGGACATGACCAGCCAGCCGCTGACGCCCGAATGGGTGTCGTCGCAGGACTGCATCCTGATCGCCACCGACCACAGCGTGTACGACTACAGTTCGATCGTCGAGCATGCGCGCCTGGTGGTCGATTCACGCAACGCGACCAAGGCCGTGACGAAGGGCCGCGAGAAGATCGTCAAGGCGTAAGCGGCGGTCGCCGTTCGCGGCCCAGGCCCTGCTCATCGAGGCCTGGGCCGTGCCTGCGGTTGTCGCGGACACTGGCCCTCGATGCGAATCGTCGTGGTCGGCTGACATCCGGTCCCGATTGCGCATGGACGTCAGGACGCGCCCGGACGCCGGGGTCTGCGGGCCGCGACGCGATCATCGGGATGGCCTGCTGTTCCGGGACTCCCGAGAGCCCCGGCAGGGACGTGAGACCGCATCCAGGAAGAGATGGCTGGGGAGCGATGCGGAGCGTCGAGTCTTCACAGCCCGGGGAAGGACCGCGGGAAGTAAGAGGGCAGGGAGGCCGAAGGCTGCTGAGTTGCAATCCTTGGGCTGGGGAGGTCATGCCGTGTCGAAGGTCAAACGTATCCTGGTGACGGGAGGAGCGGGGTTCCTCGGTTCGCACCTCTGCGAGCGCCTGGTCGAGCAGGGCCATGACGTGATCTGCATCGACAACTTCTACACGAGTCAAAAGTCGAACGTCGAGCACTTGCTGCAGTGCCGGAACTTCGAGCTGATCCGTCAGGATGTGACGCTGCCGATCTGGCTGGAGGTAGACCAGATCTACAATCTCGCATGTCCGGCCGCTCCGGGGCACTACCAGTACAATCCCATCAAGACGATCAAGACGTCGATCCTGGGAGCGATCAATGTGCTGGGCATGGCGAAGAGGTGCCACGCCCGAGTGCTGCAGGCTTCGACCAGCGAGGTGTATGGCGATCCCGAGGTGCATCCGCAGACGGAAGCGTACCGTGGCAACGTCAATCCGATTGGTCCGCGGGCATGCTACGACGAGGGCAAGCGAGCCGCGGAAACGCTGTTCATGGAATACAACCGAATGAACCGCGTCAGTGTGGCCATTATCCGGATCTTCAACACCTACGGTCCGCGTATGCATCCCTACGACGGCCGCGTGATCTCGAACTTCATCCGCCAAGCCCTCCGCGGCGAGGACGTGACGTTGTTTGGTGACGGGTCCCACACGCGGTCCTTCTGCTACCGGGACGACCTGGTGGAGGGCATGATCCGCACGATGGAGGCCGCGGACGGTTTCACGGGGCCGGTGAACCTTGGGAATCCCGGTGAGTACACGATCGCGGAACTGGCCGAGCGGGTGATCGCGCTGACGGGATCGACGTCCCGCATCGTGCATCGTCCGCTGCCGCAGGACGATCCAACACGTCGCTGCCCGGATATTTCGCTGGCTCGCGAGAAGCTGAACTGGGCGCCCACCGTGCCGCTCGACGAAGGCCTGCGTCACACCATCGAATGGTTCCGCACGATCGACATGGACAAGTACCGGCCCCCCACGCCGAACTACTGATGGGTATTCGGGGGCGATACGGACGCCCGAGCAACTCGGCACCCCCGTAACTCGCCAACCCAACCCGCAGTCGCGTTCGAGAACGAACGCGGGGAACGAGTTGTCCGGCGGTTGATGGGTTGCGAAACGGAGCAGCGGAAGCAGCACTGGGGTCGCGAGGGGCTGGGGGCACGGGGCGACTGGGTCACGGGGCGACTGGGGGCGGAACGGTCACAGGAGTAGAAGGAAAGCGGCATGCCGATTCTGGTTACCGGCGGCGCGGGGTTCGTGGGCAGTCATCTGACCGAGATGCTGGTCCAGCGTCTGGACGAACCTGTCGTCTGCGTTGACAACTTCAACAGCTACTACGATCCGCGACTGAAGCGGGCCAACGCGGCGGCGATCGGCAAACTGCCGCGGGTGACCGTGGTGGAGGGCGATTTCTGCGACTTGGAATTCAACCGGCGTGTGCTGCGCGAGCACCAGATCGATCGGATTGTGCACCTGGGTGCGTACGCGGGCGTGCGCTACAGCGTGGAGAATCCGTTCATCTACGAGAAGACCAACGTGGGGGGAACGCTGAGCTTGCTGGAAGCGGCTCGGGGGCAGGCGATCCAGCGATTCCTGCTGGCCTCTTCCTCGACCGTCTACGGCATGGGGGCGGGAGTGCCCTTCCGCGAGGACGCGCCGCTGGGCGTGCCGGCCAGTCCCTACGGTTCCAGCAAGCGGGCCGCCGAGCTGATGGGGCTCACCTACCACCAACTGCACGGACTGCCCGTGGTGTGCCTGCGTCCCTTCAGCGTCTACGGGCCCCGTCTGCGTCCCGATCTGGCCATGACGATCTTCGTGAAGGCGATTGTCAACCAAGAGTCCTTCCCGCTCTATGGAGACGGTTCGATTCGTCGCGACTTCACGCATGTCCGCGACATCTGCGAAGGGCTGTTCGCGGCCCTGTTCCGGGATGGAGTGGCGGGCGAGTGCCTGAACCTGGGGCACAGCGAACCGGTGGAGATGCGTCGCCTGATCGACATGCTGGCCGAGTCGCTGGGCAAGTCGCCGTGCATCGAGCGGCGGCCCCAGCGGCCCGAGGACCTGCCCATCACCTGCGCCGACCTGACCAAGGCCCGCGACCTGCTCGGGTACCAGCCGGCCGTGCCGCTGGAGGAAGGCGTTCGCGAATTCTGCGACTGGTATCGCCAGTGGCATCAGGTAAGCTGATCGGTTCGGGCGGCCGCCGCGTCGCCCGCGTCGCCCGCGTCGCCCATCGTTGACCGCCAGTGGCACTCGCCCCTCGGCTCACTCCACCAGCTCCCCCTTCCCCTGTTCCACCAGCCCGAGGAGATCCGCATGCGGACCGCTCGCCCATCACGACGGTCGTTTCTGGTACCCGCGTTCGCCGCCCTGGCGCTGGTGGCCTGCGCGGGAGTTGTCCCCGTGTGCGCGGTCGAGGCGCCGGCCGGGAGCGGGACGGAGGGGAAGTCACCCGACGAGGCGGGAGACGCCTGGCACTCGCTGTTCGACGGCAAGACGCTCGGACCCTGGAAGTCGACGGAGTTCGGAGGCGAGGGCGACGTGCTGGTGAAGGACGGCGCGATCGCCCTGGAGTTTGGTGCCTCGTTGACCGGCGTGACGCTCGACCCGACCGCCCTGCCAGCGGGCCAGGCGTTGCCGCGGAGCAACTACGAACTGCGCCTGGAGGCGCAGCGCGTCGACGGCAACGACTTCTTTTGCGGGCTGACCTTTCCCGTGAAGGATGCCTACTGCTCGCTGATCGTCGGCGGTTGGGGCGGCACGCTCGTCGGCCTCTCCAGCATCGACGGTGAGGACGCATCGGAGAACCAGACACGCCTCAGCCGCGCCTTCAAGAAGGCCACCTGGTACCGGATCGCCGTTCGCGTCACCGATGAACGCATCCAGGCCTGGATTGATGGCGAACCCGTCATCGACCAGGAACTGGAGGGCCGCAGCGTCACCATTCGTCCCGAAGTATCGCTCTCCAAACCGCTGGGCATCTGCACTTGGGAAACCCGCGCGCTGCTTCGCAACCTCGAATGGCGGACTGTGCAAGCCGACTGAACGGGCCGTGCAGGCCGACGCAACGGGCCCGCCGAAACCCGTCCACCGTGTCCCTCCCGCTCCGGCGTCTCTCGCGCCCAGTCACTGAACGCGCCAATCACTGAACGCGCCAGTCACTCAGGGGCTTAGCGCGTTTCCCCCTCGGCGGATGCGCGTGAACCCGACGCCACGCCGTCTCCGACGCCTCAGCTGGACGCCGCTGCCGAACGTTTCTGCGCGTCGCCTCGTCGCCGGTCCGCGCGCCGTCAAACTCGGATCACTCGTGTCATGTCCTACCCATCGGGAAAGAATTGCTGCCTGCATGGGAATCTTCCGATACGGTAACTCAGGAAGAACAGGCGGTTGGCAAGAGCTGTTCTGGAGCGGGGGACGCCGGCCTTGGGGGGCCCTGGTCTGGCCAACATCGCCGCAGGACGTGGCCCATCACGGAATGGAGAGGGAACTGTGTTGGAAAGTCGCAAGGAGTATGGGTACGAGGCGTCCCTTGGGGATGACGTCTCACGACCGGAGACCGACAGCTTCGGTTGGAACATGTTTCTATTTGCCGTCGCGGTGGCCATGGTTGCCGTAAACTGGGGCTTTCTTCGCCCCGCATCGCGACAGATCGAGCAGTTGCAGTCGACCGTCCGCACGTTGGAACAGCAGGTGGCGCTTCTGGTGAAGACGCACGGTTCGGCGGAACGTGCCGTGAACCTGCTGGGCCTGCTGACGGAGCAGGGCCGCCGCGCCGACGCGGCCGAAGCGAGCCTGCGAAAGATCCACCAGCTTCAGGACCACCTGCTGCTCGAGACGACTCGGCTCGGCGAGGCCCATCAGGGCCTGCGGCAGATGGCGGAGGTGCGGCAGGAGATCGCGCGGCAGGTGGCGATGATGCACGAGGCGCGGGGAGCGATCGCCGAGATGCGGGAGATCCAGCAGCAGATGCTGGCGGCCGCCGCGACCAGCAGCGAGGCGGAAGCGGCCGTGAGCCGCTTCGCCGGCCTGAAGCAGCAGCTGGCCGTCTCCGTGGATACGCTCACGCAGTCCGAGAACCTGGTGCTGGGCGTCGATCGCCTGCACCGGCAGCTGATGAGCACCGCGTCGGCGAACGAGCAGGCGGAACTGGTGGCCGATCGACTCTCGCAGCTCCAGGACACCCTCGTCTCCAGCGGCACCAAGACGGACGAAGCCTACCTGACGCTGTGCGACCTGATCGACATCCGCGATCAGCTCGACAACCAGGCCGTCGGCATGCCCGGCGCCCAGGATACGCTGCGGCAGATGGTGGGGCTCAAGGACAAGGTCCTGGAGCAGTCGGACGACGTCGGCACGGCCGTGGAGACGCTGGAACTGACGGTGGACCTCACGGAGGACTTCCAGCAGGCCAGCCAGTCGTTCGAGGAGATGCGCCGCTGGCTGAACGATGTGATCCTGATGGAACCGACGGTCCGCCGCGCCATGGAGACGCTGGAGCCCATCACGGCCCTCGGCAATCTTCGCCGGATCAGCGCCGAGGAGTTGCGGCAGGCGGCTCGCGTCGTCAGCGACATGCGCCGCGCCCAGGGCGGACGCGAGTCGGGTTCCGAGAGCGGCGAGGCCGCCGAGGTCGCTTCCTCCCCCGAAGCGGACCGCAAGTAGTCGGAAGGCACTGTCGGAGGCGAGCGACCGCAGGCCACGGTTGCTCGCCTGAAGCCTGTTCCGACCCCACGCCATGCCTCCCGGACCCGAGTCGGTCGTCCGGGAGGTGGGGAAATCGCGGAGCCACTCTCTCCGAGGCTCTCCGCCGCCTGCCTCGCCAAGGACCAACCTATCTCGGTGACACGCGGCCTGGTAACGATTACGTTGGAGGCGAGTCGTGAGCCGCTTCTTCGAGCACGCTTCCCCGCCCTCTTTCCTCTCCCTGCCGCTACGCCGAGGTGGTCTTTGAACGCCGACGAGTCGACGCGAGCGTCCTTCGAACCGGTGTCCGGCGGTCTGGCTGACGTGCTGGAGTCGCGATCATGGCCTGCGGACCACCCGGCGATCTGGACGCGTGAGGGCGTGACGACCTGGGACGAGCTGGCACGACTCTACGGCCAACTGCTGGGCGAGTATCGCGCCGCGGGCGGGCAGCGCTGGGGCTTGTCGATGCGTGCCGAAGCACGTTCGATCGCGGGCCTCGCGGCCCTGGAACGATTGCGATGCGACGTGTTCCTGCTGGATGGCGAGTCCAGTGCCGAACGCGTGCGGGAACAGGCCGGGCGATTTGCCCTGCGGCAGTGTGTGGGCGTGACCGTCGATGACGGCGCGGACGTTGGGCCGGTCCACGCAGCGACGGGCGCCGCTGCGCCGGTCCCTGGGGCCGACGAGGAATCGCCCGTTGCGCGGGTGACCATCCTGACTTCCGGCACCAGCGGCCAGGTCAAGGCCGTGCGCCATGCCTGGGCTGGCCTGACGCGTCCCGTGCGCCGTGTCGCGGAAGGCTCCTCGCAACGCTGGCTGCTCGCTTATCGCCCCCACCTCTACGCCGGTCTTCAGGTGCTGCTGCAGGCACTCCTGAATGGCGGCACGCTCGTCGCGCCGGGGCCTCGCGACGATCCCGACCAGATCCTGCGGCTGATGGCGGAGGCGCGGGTTGAATTTGCGTCCGCCACGCCTTCGTACTGGCGACGGCTGGTGCTGTGGGGCGATCCGCAGGTCGTCGAGCGGGTGGCTTTGCGGCAGATCACCTTGGGGGGAGAAGCGATCGACCAGGAGATCCTCGATCGACTGCACCGCGCGTTTCCCGAAGCACGCCTCGTGCACATCTACGCCACGACGGAACTCGGCCGCTGCTTCTCCGTCACCGATGGACTCAGCGGCTTCCCCGCCAGCTACCTCCACGGAGCCTCGGCGGAGGGTGTGGAACTGCAGGTGCGCGACCAGCAGCTCTACGTGCGATCGGCGAACGCCATGCAGGCGTATGTGGCCACGGCCGATGCAGAGCCGTTGGCGCGGGCGGATGACCAAGGCTGGTTTCCCACCGGGGACCTCGTGGAGGTCTCCGGATCGCGAGTGCGGTTCGTGGGACGTGCCAGCGACATGATCAACGTGGGCGGAAACAAGGTGTATCCGTTGCTGGTCGAGCGGACGATCCGCGAGGTGCCTGGCGTGGCCGACGTGCGCGTGTTCGGGCAGGCGTCCTCGATTGCTGGGCAGTTGGTCGCTTGCGAAGTCGTGCCCGCGCCGGGAGAGGACCTGGAGGCCCTGCGGGCGCGGATCCTCGATCAGTGCCGTGGGCGGCTCGACCGGTACCAGTGTCCGCGCGTCGTGCAGTTCGTGCAGCGTCTGGAGTTGACGGCTGCTGGCAAGGTGCAGCGAGCCGCGAACTTGGAATCGCGTTAGACGCAGGAAGTCGATTTAGCCGCGGTGCAGGCCCTCGATGAGCGAGCAGATGCGGTCGAGGTCCGCATCGGTCAGCGCCGAGCCGCTGGGCAGGCACAGGCTGTCGGAGAAAATCTCCTCGGCCACGCGTCCACCGCGGTAACGACAGTGCTGGTAGATCGGCTGCTGGTGCAGCGGGATCCACACTCGCCGCGATTCGATGTTGGACGCCTCCAGCATCTGCCGCACCTCTTCGCAAGACGCTCCAAACGCCTCCGCGTCGAAACGCACCACCGTCAGCCAGTAGTTGGGAACTCCATACGAAGCCTCCGGCATGAACTGGATACCCGGCAGGCCGGCCAGCCTTTGCTTGTAGAATTCGCAGACATGACGCCGGGCGGCGACGCGTTCGTCGAGCACCGCGAGTTGCGCCAGGCCGACCGCCGCCAGCACGTTGCTCAGTCGGTAGTTGTAGCCCAGTTCGCTGTGGTGGTAGAGATGGCCGGGATCCTTGGCCTGCGTCGCCCAGTGCTTGGCTTTGGCGATCAGTTCTCCGTCGTTGGAGCAGAGCATGCCGCCGCCGCTGGTCGTGATGATCTTGTTGCCGTTGAAAGAGAAGGCGCTCGCCCAACCGCTCGAACCGGCCGGTCGCCCCTTGTAGCTGGCTCCCAACGCCTCCGCCGCGTCCTCGATCACGGGGATCTCGTAACGGTCTGTCAGTTCGCGGATGGCGTCCATGTCGGCGCTCTGCCCGAGAATGTCGACGGCCATGACCGCCTTCGGCAGACGCCCGCGCGCGGCGCCTTCCCGCAACTCGTCCTCCAGCAGGTTTGGATCCAAGTTCCACGACTCGCGTTCGGAATCGAGGAACACCGGCTTCGCGTGCTCGTAGACGATCGGGTTCGCCGACGCGCAGAACGTGAAGGTGGAACACACGACTTCGCTGTCCGAATCCAGCTGCAGGGCGCGCAGGGAGAGATGCAGGGCGGCCGTGCCGCTGGCGACTGCCGCCGCATGACGCACGCCCAGTCGCTCCGCGAATCGCTGCTCGAACTCCGCCAGGTGCGGGCCGACGGGTGCTACCCAGTTAGAAGCGAAAACGTCGGCGATGCGCCGCTGCTCGTCCCCCGACATATGGGGAGGTGACAGGTAGATGCGTGGAGTAGTCATGGGGTCTGGAGTCCGGGGACGCTCGGGTGGCACGCTGGCTGGGGGACGACAGGTTCGCGCGGCGGAAATGCCCGCCGCCGGATCTGCCGAAGTTTAACTCGCTCCAGAGACCCTTTGCGGAAGGGCCGTGAGCAAAGCAAAAGACGCGGAAGGCCGACCGCCGCGCAACGCAAATCGGCCCGGATGCCGCAGGGCAACCGGGCCGATGGTGGTTGGTCCGGACGGCTTCACCGTTCGGCGACCAGAACTCGTAAGGATGTCAGGCCTAGCGAGGACGTCGGGCGGCGATCTGGTTCATGCCCGGGTAAAAGCTCAGGTAGAGTCCGAAGCGGGGATAGCCGCGCGCCGACCAGCCCTGCTGCCCGGTGATGGCCATGCCCTGGTTCTGCTGCTGCGTCTGTCGGACCTGGTCCTGCACGTCGGCAATCTGTCGCTGGATGTTCGCCTGCTGCTGCTGACGCATCTGCATCTGCTGCTGCTCTTCCACCTGCGGACGCACCAGTGTGAAGTAGTTCGAAACGCCCGTTCCCGTATTCAAGGTGGTCAAGTTCAGATACGGACTCACCGTGGGCCGGTTGTACAGGTAGTTTCGCGTCGCGCTATAGAGGCTCGCCCCCGTGCGGCTAGTATACGAATACTGGGCCTGCGCGTCGGACGAGGCCGAAATCACGGCGAACAGTCCCGCGATCAGCAACAGGGCCAAACGCCTCGGCAGGCTGCTGGCATTCGTTGTCTTCATGGCATGACCTCGTTGGTGGAAATACGGGGGCGATGGGAGAGGGCCGGTGCTCGGATACCGAACGCCCCACCTCCAACACACGCAAAAACTTTGGCTGGCAGGAATGATCGTCAAAGTCGCTCTATTTTATCCAGCGAAATCGCGATAATCAGTCAACTTCCGGCGAAGCCCCGCGGATTCCACGTGGCAGCAGGGGCCCGCCAGCAGCCTCCATCCCTGCATCCGCCGGGGGGCAGGGGCCCGCCTCAGGGCATTCCTGCGAGACGCAACCCTGCGGTCGGTCTGCCAACATGAACGTCCCGTGAAGCCGGATGACGCCTTGGGGGAAGAGCCGTCGCCGCAGGAGCCGCCTTGGCCTGAGTCGCCGGAGT
>JBIIEC010000438.1:0-5008 GCA_044238045.1 Pirellulaceae bacterium
TCGCGGAAACGTTCGCCATGGAAAACTCAACGATCGAGTGGACGCACCACACGTTCAATCCCTGGATGGGCTGTACCAAGGTCAGTCCGCTCTGCTCGCTATGCTACGCCGAGACCATGATGGACACGCGCTATGGCCGCGTGCAATGGGGGCCGCGGGGAACGCGCATACGGACTACGGCGGACTACTGGAGGAAGCCGCTGCGGTGGCATGCGGACGCGGTGCGTGCGGGGGAACGGCGTCGCGTGTTCTGCGCGTCGTTGGCCGATGTCTTCGAGGTGCGCGACGAACTGGCCTCCTGGCGTGAAGACCTGTTTCGTCTGATTGATCGCACCGTCCAACTGAACTGGCTGCTGCTGACGAAGCGTCCCGAGGAGATCGGTCGCATGTGGCCCGGCGACGGCAACGGCACCGACGATCCGCGGCGCGACCATGTATGGCTGGGAACGTCGGTCGGGACCCAGCAGACGGCGCACGCCGCCATCCCCCGCCTGCTGGAATCCAGGCACCGCGTGCCGGTACTCTTCCTGTCGGTGGAACCGTTGCTTGAACCGATCCCCGACCTGCCGCTCCAGGGTATCGACTGGGTTATCGTGGGCGGCGAGTCGGGCCATGGCGCGAGGCCGATGGACGAGGCCTGGGTCCTCGACATCCAGCGCCAATGCGACCAGGCCGGCGTGGCGTTTTTCTTCAAGCAATGGGGCGGCGTCCAGAAGAAGCGTACCGGTCGCGAACTGCAGGGTCGAAGCTGGGACGCGGTGCCTTCCCCACCGCAGCCGCAAGACACACCATCTCCTCCACAAGGAGTCTGACAATGTCCCCAACGCTCTACACCATGGGATACGGTTCATGGAAGGACACCAAGTCGCGCATGAAACGCATGACCCGCGCGATGAAGGACGCAGGCATCACGATGCTCGTGGACATCCGTCACTCGCCCTGCGCCTCGGATCCGAACCCGACCGGCAACTACAGCGCGAAGGCTTGGAACCTCCAGGTACGCGGCGGCATCGTCGAGGAGTTGCGGACGCTTGGAATCCAGTATCGCTGGATCGTCGAGCTCGGCAATCCCCAGAAACGCGATCCCCAGATGGCCGTGCTGCGCGAGCATCTCGCCTCGGGCGATCCCCAGTGGCCGGTGAACCGCGGCCTGCTGCTGCTGCGCGATCTGGTCGCCGACCCAGGCCAACGCTGCTGCATGCTCTGCGCCTGCGCCGACTACGCAAGCTGCCACCGACGTGTCATCGCCGAGGCGTATTCCGCAAAGTTTCATCAGCAACAACTGTCGATCATCGACCTCGCGTGAACCTGCGTAGAGGCCCCCAGCGTAGACGAAACACGGCGCGTGTCGACTACGGCAGCTGCTCCCACCATCGCACCAAGTCTTCCGCGCCCGATCGGCGGGCAGCCTCCAGCGGTGTGAGGTGGTCGTAGCCGATCCAGTTGCGATCCGCGCCCAGCCCCAGCAGGTAGCTCGCCACCTCGCGTTGCCCACCATGGCAGGCGCACCAGAAGGCATGCGTCACCTCACTCGGTAGATTACTACCCTCGGCTTCTTCCGACGCGTTTGGCGAGGAAGCTGCCCCCTCGAAGTGTCGCTGCACGCGATCCAGCAGCCCGAGGGCGGCGGCCTGCCAGACGACCGTGCGTGCGCCTCGATCGACCAATCGCCGAGCGGCCTGCCACTGGCCAAAGGCCACGGCATCGGCCAACGCGGTCCCGCCGCCGATCACCGCGCCGGGCGCCTCCATGTCGGCGCCGTGATCCAGCAGAGCGTCCAGCACGGGGACGTCGTCACAGCTGGCTGCCCAGTGCAGCGGCCGTTCCTCATGCGATCCCTCGAATCTCGCGTTCACGTCGGCTCCCGCAGCCACCAGCACGGAGACCGTCTCGGCGCCGCGCGGACGATTACCCGGCCAATCGGTCAAGACGTGCAGCAGCGTCCGCGACTCGCGACATCCGCCAAGCGTACTCGCCCCGGGCCGAACGACGCGCGTGGTCGCCAGCGAGCGATGTTCCTCCAGCAGCCGTTGCAGGCGCTCCACCGCTCCCGACTCGATCGCCTCGATGGCCTCGCGTGCGACCGGCTCGTCCGACGTCATATACTGCACAAAACGGCTCCTCACGTCTCCCCGCAGACTCACCTCACGGCGAAACGAATAGGTCGTGTAACACGCATCGAGCCGCACCATTTCGCGCTGGGGGACGATCAGTACGGTATCCGATCCGGCTTGCGATACCAAGCCTGCAGCACCTCGTTCGCCTCATCGCGCAGGGCCTGCTGCATGCGGATGCGACGAGCCTCGGGGGACCGCGTCAGCACCAGATAGAACTCCAGGTCGTCGAAGCCGATGGCCGCCGCGTCTGCTTTGGTGGCGGCATGGTAGATCCCATCCAGCCTCGCCCTGTCGATTGCCGCGAGGCACAGCGGACAGGGTTCGCAGCTGCTGTAGATCGAGCAACCGGCGAGCGAAAAGCGGCCAAGCCGCGTACAGGCATCGCGGATCGCGACCACTTCGGCGTGCGCCGTGGGTCGTTGGTGGCGACCATGCGGTTCCAGCCCTTGCCTATGATCTGGCCTTCGAACTCCACCAGCACCCCGAACGGTCCCCCCTCTCCTGCCGCCATCCGCTCCCGTGAAAGGTGGATCGCCTCGCGCAGGTTACCGAGTTGCATGACACGCTCACTTCCTGGGTAGGCGTGGTTACGACTTGGCAGCAATCAACCATGACAATTATCATCAATCGATCGCATGCGGTAATGTCTCCGCAAGCCCCAAGAAGCCCCGAGGACGGCTCGCATCCATGGACACTTTTCCGCTGGCCGACGGTGGCCTCGTGCGATTCGACCCGCACTTCCTGTCTCGCGAAGAGGCGGACGCCTGTTTCGCGGCCCTGCGCAACGGCTGCGTCTGGGAACAGAAGCCGGGCCTTTTCGGACGCATGCAGCCACGGCTGATCGCATCGTACGGTGAGCCGGGGCTTACTTATCGCTACTCCGGCGTCACCAACGTCGCGCGACCGTGGCTGCCCGAGATGGTGCAGCTACGCGACCGTCTTGAAGCGGTCGACGGGCGCTACAACTTCTGCCTGCTCAACCTGTACCGCGACGGATCCGACAGCATGGGCTGGCACGCGGACAACGAGCCGGAGATGGGGCCGACGATCGCGAGCCTGACGTTGGGCGCGACGCGACGGTTCCGCATTCGCCACAACGAATCGCGGGAAATCCGGGAATTCGCGCTGGGGCACGGCGCGCTGCTGATCATGTCCGGAACAATGCAACAGTACTGGCAGCACGAAGTGCCCAAGACGCGACTTGCCGTGGGTGAGCGGATCAACCTGACATTTCGCGAGGTCATCCAGCGGGAACCAACTCGGGCCCGCTGATCGTATCCGTCAAGGTGCGCTCCCCCGACCTTCATCCAGCCACGAGAGCGGGAACCTCGCGAAGTCCAGTCGGCCGTCAACTTCGAACAGGACTCCCACGCGTCCGTCGTTGAGGACCGAGAGGCACGAATACATGCATTCGCCCGTGGACAGTTGCCTCCCGTCACTCCAAGAGCGGCCGCCGTCGTCGCTGGAGCGGATCGTCAGCGCGACGCGCTGACGCGGATCGTTTGGGTTGGAAAAAAGCAGCCGACCGTCCGGGTGGCGCACCAAGCTTGCCATGCAGGTGGGGTCGGTCACCGTCATCCATGGTTCGCTCCAGCGGCCGAGCATCTCGGCAGGACCCTCGCGCCGCTCATCGTTCCACGTCCATTGAGCCCACGCGCGCCGGCCACTCTTCGACTCGTCGCGCATCGTCAGGAGCAGCGATCCATCGGCCAGCTCCGCGATCTGCGATTCGCTCGTCGGCGGTTGATCGGGAATGGCAGGCGGGGAGAGCGTCCAGTGTTCTCCTTGGTCGCGGCTGAAGAGGAAGCACGAGTGCGGCGGTCCGCTGGCTTCGCGATACTGCGCGGCGAACACCAGCGTGCCGTCGCGCAGCTGGATCCCGGATCCGGGACCATTGAAGAGCAGTCGCCACGCCGGATCGCGTCCCTGGATGCTGGTTGTCAGGTTGATCGGCGACGACCACGTACGACCATCGTCCTGGCTGCGGGTCATGACCAGTTGCCCGGTCTCTTCCGGCATCCATCCCGGTCCCGATCCCTTCCACGCGCGGTCGCCCTTGGACCAGAGCGCGACGACGAAGATCGTGTTCGTTTGACGATCCACGAGAATCGCCGGGTCGCCCACGCCGTTTCCGCGCGTACCCGCTTCCTGAGCGTCGAAGTCCAGGATGCGCTGCATGGGGCCCCAGGTCTGGCCTTCGTCGTCGCTGCGCATCAGTCCCACGTCGATGTTCGCGGGCAGGTCCGCTTCACCGTCGTAGCGAATGTCGAACACCGCCAGCAGCGTGCCCCGCGCTGTCGTTGCAAGGCCTGGAATGCGATAGGCCTTTGATCCGTCATCCCCCGGCTTGCGCACCGTGGTGCGGAAAAACGGTCCCCTGTCCGAAGACTCCTCGGCGCGCGACGAAGCGAACGCCGACGCCAGTCCTAGAGCGAGCAGCAGGGCCAAGACTGCCCGCCGACAGATCTTCTGCGACGCGCCGCAGGCGTAGACAGGCGATCCCATCACGCGAATCCGCCGAGGATACCCAAGGTTCATGACAGTTCCCCTCGCTGGCTTCCCTGAAAAGCTTGCCCGTTGCCTACACACCACCGGGCCGACGCATTCTACCCGTGGACATTACGCCGCGCTGCGTGCCATCAGATCGCGGCCTCTCCCCAGCGCTCGCAGGCAGAATCCGGTAATCACCAGGGCGCAGAGCATGAACAGGATCTGGTTCGGCGTTCGGCCCGTCCAGGTTTGCCAGGGCCAAGCGAAGTCGAAGAAGATCGTATTGAGCAGGAAGTAGATCCAGGTGGTGAGCAACAGCCCTTGGGCGGCGAAGCGGCCGGCCGATTCGCGCGACAATCCGCGCATCATCCAGGCGACCGCCGCGTAACTCAGTACCGCCA